>JASMTO010000162.1:0-17594 GCA_041694215.1 bacterium | reverse complement strand
TTATAGGTAAAGCCAAAGACGGTCGAAAATCACTCCTTAAAATTATGCTACCCGTATTTGCCCTTTCTTCCTTTTTAAACAATACACCGGTGGTGGCGATGTTTATCCCCACTGTTAGGGATTGGGCGCTTAAAAGTAAAATTTCACCTTCCAAATTCCTCATTCCTCTGTCTTATGCCTCTATTTTCGGCGGAATATGTACTCTGATAGGCACATCTACTAACCTTGTTGTGAGCGGGATGCTGTATGATTACAGAAATATTTCGCTGAATATTTTTGATATTACACTGATAGGCCTCCCATGTGCCATAGGCGGGTTTGCTTTTATGATGTTAATCGGTCATAGATTGCTGCCTAATAAACCCGATCTTCTTAATTCGTTTACCAAAGTAGGTATTGAATACCTTTATGAAATGAAAGTAAAAGGAGAGCATCTTGCAGGCAAAACGGTTGAGACTGCAGGCTTAAGGAATCTGGAGGATATATACCTTGTGACACTTATTAGGAATGGAAGCCAGATTTCACCGGTAAAACCAACAGAGAAATTGCATAAAGATGATATTCTTCTTTTCTCCGGTAAAGCCGAAGGTATTAAGAAATTACAGGCTATAGAAGGGCTTGAGCCTATACATGATGAGGATTTTTGTAGGGAATTACTGGAGAAAGGCAAAGCCAGATTTATGGAGGTTGTCGTATCAAACTCTTCCCCCATGCTGGATAAGACAATCAAAGAGGGTAATTTCAGAAGCCGATACGACGCTGCAGTGGTTGCTGTACACAGACATGGGGAAAAACTGAACGAAGGGATAGGCAATCTGAAACTGAAAGCTGGCGACACATTGTTGTTAATAACAGGTGATGATTTTATAAATATCTGGAGCGGATCCAGAGATTTTTATCTCATAAGCAAGGGGGATAAAATCCCGGTTGTGGATAAGCGTAAATCGTGGATATCGCTTATTTCGGTACTGGCAATGATATTGTCCGCTACTTTAGGTATTACAAGTATTTTTACAGCTGCATTTACGGTCTTGGTGGTACTTTTGCTCACCAAAACATTGTCCGTATTTGAGGCGAGAAGATCAGTGGAGCTGAATGTTATAATAGTGATTGCCGCAGCCTTTGGTGTAAGCAAAGCGCTGGAGCAGACAGGAACTGCAGGTTATCTGGCTTCTTTTATTGTGAATTCTGTGGGAAGTTTCGGCAATATCGGTTATCTGGCTGCTATATATTTTTCCACGACATTATTAACGGAAATCATTACCAACAACGCTGCAGCAGCCCTGGTATTTCCCATCGCTATGTCCCTTTCTGCGCAATTAGGGCTTAGCCCTATGCCATTTGCCATGGCTATTGCTGTTGCAGCCTCGGCAAGTTTTTCGACACCTCTGGGGTATCAGACAAACCTTATGGTTTACGGGCCCGGTGGCTATAAATTCAGTGATTTCCTGAAAATTGGGATACCGTTGAATTTAACATACATGATTATTGCAGTAACACTAATACCGTTTATATGGAGCTTTTAATGACAAATGAATTTATGGAAGATGTTATCCAGATTGCAGTTGAAGCCGGTGAGAGGGTTATGAAAATTTATGAAGGTGATATCCAAGTGGAGCACAAGGATGATGCCAGCCCACTAACTGAGGCTGATAAGAGTTCTCACGAACACATTGTCTCTGAGCTTAAAAGGATAACACCTAAAATCCCAATTTTATCTGAGGAATCTGCGCATATTAGTTGGCAAGAGAGAAAGGGATGGGGTGAATACTGGCTGGTGGATCCACTGGACGGCACAAAAGAATTCATAAAAAAGAACGGTGAATTTACCGTAAATATCGCTTTGATAAAAGAAAATTCACCTGCCACAGGTGTTGTGGTCATCCCTGCTCAAAAATTGATCTATTTTGCTGATATAACGAATGGATCTTTTAAAAGATATTATGACGGAAGAGAAATGAAGCTGACAGCGAGTAATAATCTAAATGCAGATAAACTGAAAATCGTTGGCAGCAGATCACATCAGAGTGGACTTATACAGACATTTGTTTCAAATTTTGAAAATTATGAGATTGTGGCTGCAGGAAGCTCTTTAAAATTTTGTCTTTTAGCTGAAGGCAAGGCGGACATTTACCCGAGGTTCGGCCCTACATCCGAATGGGATACAGCAGCCGGGCAATGTGTCCTGGAATGCGCCGGCGGAGTTGTGCTCGATAATGCTGGTAATAAACTTCAATACAATACAAAAGATTCTGTGCTAAATCCACATTTCATAGCGATGAGAGCATATGATGAAACCATTTTAAGTTTTTTTAAGGAGGTAGTTGGAGGTAATTGGAGTTAGTTAGAGGTTGTTAGAGGCTTGCCCCGTGAAATGCGTAAGCCTATTTCACTGGGGTAGTTGGAGGTGGTTGGAGGTGGTTAAGATTGTTGAGGCGCCAGCCGAGCACATAGCTGTTAAGTACTAAGTGTTAAGTACTAAGGGCCAAGGGGCGAGGGCAAAGTATGTTGATAGGTTTTAGGTTATAGGTTTTGGGTGATAGGTGATAGGTGATAGGTGTTAAGTGTTAAGATTTAAATAACACCATATCAACGTTGGACTTTGAACGTTGAACGTTGAACATTGAACGTTCCATGAGGAGTAAATTTTATGGTTTCTGATTACAAACTTACACATTTAAAAGAGCTTGAAGCTGAAAGTATCCATATCATACGGGAAGCGGTGGCTGAGTCTGAAAATCCTGTTATGTTGTATTCGATAGGTAAGGATTCATCCGTGATGCTGCATCTTGCCTTAAAGGCTTTTTATCCGGGCAAGCCCCCTTTTCCTTTGATGCATGTTGATACTACCTGGAAATTTAAGGACATGATAGAATTTCGCGACCGCAGGGTAAAAGAGCTTGGGCTGGATTTGATCGTTTATATAAATGAGGAAGGTGTTAAACAAAATATTAACCCCTTTATCCACGGCAGCAAAGTCCACACGGATATCATGAAAACAGAGGCATTGAAACAAGCTTTGGACAAATATAAATTTGATGTTGTTTTCGGTGGTGCAAGAAGGGATGAGGAAAAGTCCAGGGCAAAAGAGCGCGTTTTTTCATTCAGAGATGAAAATCACAGGTGGGATCCCAAAAATCAACGCCCTGAGCTTTGGAATATTTACAACTGTAAAATAAAAAAGGGTGAAAGCATTAGGGTTTTCCCCCTTTCCAACTGGACAGAGCTGGATGTATGGCTTTATATTTATCTGGAAAATATACCTGTTGTGCCCCTTTATTTTGCTAAAAAGCGACCTGTTGTGGAAAGAGATGGTGTATTGATTCTTGTGGATGATGACAGGATACCTCTTGGGGAAAATGAAAAGCCACAGTATGAAATGGTTAGATTCAGGACACTGGGCTGCTACCCACTAACCGGTGCTATAAAGTCTCATGCAACCACTCTGCCTGAAGTGATTCAGGAGATGCTTTTAACAAAGGTTTCCGAACGCCAGGGTAGAGTAATCGATTTTGACCAGGCAGGCTCAATGGAGAAGAAGAAGATTGAAGGATACTTTTAGTTCAACGTTCAATGTTCAACGTTTGGAGACACATCCATCTGGTCAGATTCAACGTTGTTGGGGTGGAAAATGAAGATTACTAAATTTGAAGATATTGAGGCTTGGAAAGAAGCAAGAACTTTGATTAAAATGTTATATACAGTAACCGGAGAATTGAAAGATTTTGCTTTTGTAAGTCAAATAACAAGAGCTGCTGTTTCTGCCATGTCAAACATAGCCGAAGGATTCGACAGGGGTTCCAATAAAGAGTTTATACAGTATTTACTGGTTTCCAGAGGTTCCATTTCAGAAGTTAAAAGCTTGCTATATGTAGCCTTGGATAATGGGTACATAAACAACAGCGCTTTTACTGAATTAGCAGATAGATGTGATAGGATATCCGGCTTGCTAAACGGATTTATACGTTATTTGCGTAATTCGGACAGAAAATCTTAAACGTTGAACATTGAACGTTGAACGTTGAACATTTTATTTGTTCGGCAACGGATACAGTACCAAACATTGAACGTTGAACTAAATAAGTCGGGGGTTTTTAATGAGTCACCAATCGGATTTGATAGAAAAGGATATCATGGCTTACTTGAAAGAGCATGAAGAAAAAGAGCTTTTACGATTCATCACATGCGGCAGTGTGGATGACGGCAAAAGTACGCTGATCGGCAGGCTGCTGCACGATTCCAAACTTATTTTTGAAGATCAGCTGGAGTCTATAAAAAGGGATAGTAAATATAAAGGTTCTTCGGATGAAAATCTGGATCTGGCTCTTATTGTGGACGGGCTGCAGGCTGAAAGGGAACAGGGTATTACAATAGATGTTGCCTACAGGTACTTCTCCACAAAAAAGCGGAAATTTATCATAGCGGACACGCCGGGACATGAACAGTACACGAGAAATATGGCAACAGGTGCTTCCAATGCCGAGCTGGCTGTTATCCTTATGGATGCTTCCAAGGGGGTTTTGCCCCAAACAAAAAGGCACACATTCATTACCAGACTTCTCGGTATAAAATATTTGGTTGTTGCTGTAAACAAGATGGATCTTGTTGATTACAGTGAAGATGTTTTCAAACAAATTCAAAATGATTATATGGACCTGCTTTCACAGATTGAAAGCGACCAAGATAATCCGGAGGTTGTTTTTGTCCCTATCTCTGCTCTTAAGGGTGACAATGTTGTTAACCTGAGCGACAAGACACCATGGTATGAGGGAATGAGTTTGTTGCATGTCCTTGAAAATATAAAGGTTGATGCCAATATAAATTTAAAAGATTTTAGGTTCCCTGTGCAATATGTTAACAGACCACACTCGTCCTTCCGCGGTTATGCTGGGATGGTGGCATCAGGAACGATAAAGGCGGGCGAAAGGATTACAGTTCTGCCTTCGAGGAAAGAGTCTGTTGTAAAAGAAGTAGTACCTGCGTATCACTCGGAAACAGAAAAAAATGATTCACTGCAAACTATGGAAGTAGCCTGGCCTCCCATGTCTATTACGCTTACGTTAAAAGATGAGCTGGATATCAGCAGGGGGGACATGATAGTCAAATCTGACAATGTCCCTGATGTCAGCGATTCTTTTTATGCAATGGTCATATGGATGAATGAGACCCCTTTGGTAAAAAACAGGCAGTATGACATTAAACGCGCATCCACTTATACAAGTGGCTATGTCGAGGAGATATTGTACAAAGTTGATGTTAACACACTGCAAAAACAAGATGCCGATTCACTCAGTCTCAATGAAATCGGTTACTGCAAAATCAATCTCACTTCCCAGATTGCGTACGACAAATACGTGGATCACAAACAAACAGGGAGTTTTATTTTCATAGACAGGCTCACCAATGTGACCTCCGGTGCGGGTCTTATTAAAGATAAAGCTGAAAGTAGGAATGTCGTATGGCATGAAACCAAGGTGAGCAAAGAGGAGCGTATCCGGATAAAAGGACACAGACCCTGCATTCTGTGGTTCACTGGTTTAAGTGGTGCTGGCAAATCCACCATTGCTGGAGCGGTGGAATCCTATCTCAACCAAAATGGAGTGCATACCTACCTTTTGGATGGCGATAATGTCAGGCATGGGTTGAATAAAGACCTGGGATTTTCCAAAACTGATCGTGAAGAAAATATCAGGAGAATAGGGGAAGTTGCCAAACTGTTTTTGGATGCGGGCGTTATTGTTCTTACATCATTTATATCCCCTTTTAGGAGAGACAGGAATAATGTGCGCAATATTGTGGACGACGGTGAATTTATAGAAGTTTTTGTGGATACACCACTGGAGGTTTGTGAGAAAAGGGATCCCAAAGGGCTTTATAAAAGGGCGAGGGCTGGCGAAATAAAAGAGTTTACCGGTATTGATTCGCCATATGAAGAACCCCTTGCTCCGGAAATCCATATTAATACCGCTAAACTTAGCGTAGATGAATCAGTGGAAAAGGTTATTGAATATCTAAAAGCTAAAAAAATTATTAATGTTTAAAATTTTTATTTAATATGATATTGTTCTTGCTCCAAAAACCTGTATTGAACAGCTTCCAGAACATGTTTTTTGGTTATGTCTTTGGAATTTTCCAGATCAGCTATTGTTCTGGATACTTTCAGAAGTTTGGAGTAGGCTCTAGCGGATAATCCATATTTGGTATTAATACTTTCAAGTATTTTTAGTGCATCATCATGTATTTTACAGTATTTGCGAATAGCAGACTCATTCATTTGTGAATTATACGATATGTTTTCCTCACTACTGAAACGCTTTTTTTGGATTTCCGTAGCTCTCTTAACACGCTTACTTATAGAAGCAGAGGATTCCCCGGGCTGCATACCGGAAAGGTCCTTGAAATCTATTGAGTTTACTGTCACCTGCAAATCGATACGATCCATGAGAGGACCGGAGAGCCTGTTGCGGTAACGCTGAATTTGATGAGGGGTGCAGGTGCATTGCTTGTTTTTGTCTCCAAGATTTCCACAGGGACAAGGATTACACGCTCCCACAAGCATAAAATTTGCCGGGTACACTACCGAGCGATTGGCTCTTGATATAGTTACATATCCGTCCTCTAAGGGTTGCCGGAGAACTTCCAGCACACTTCGCTTAAACTCCAGTATCTCATCAAGGAATAATATACCATTGTGAGCAACACTTACCGATCCCGGTTTAGCTTCCCTTGTACCCCCTATAATTGAAACATCGCTTGATGTATGATGGGGTGCTACAAATGGATGATGGACAACAAGTTTTCCCTTGTCTTTAATAAGCCCGGCCACAGAATGAATCTTTGTTGTTTCTATTGCTTCCTCTACAGTCATTGGTGGGAGAATGGAAGGTATTCTCTTAGCAATCATTGTTTTCCCGCTACCCGGAGAGCCAACAAAAAGAATATTGTGCATACCCGCTGCAGCTATTTCAGCAGCCCTTCGTGCAAAAAACTGCCCCTTGACATCAGCAAAATCCAGCTCCGGTTGTTGTACATTTTTAAAATACTCATTGATATCTGTGACATAACGTTCTTTCGTTACGTTCCCGTTAAGAAAGCCGATAACCTCTGATAGATCCTCAAAACCGAACACTTCCAAATCGCTTACAATACTTGCTTCTTCAGCATTTTCAATGGGCAGAATGACTCTTTTTATGCCTGCCTTAAAGGCATCTATGACCATAGGCAGGACACCGTTAACACCTCTCAGCTTTGCATCCAGTGAGAGCTCCCCTATGATGAGTGTATCCTTAAGATTTGCATTGAAAATTCCGAAAGCATTTAGCAGACCCACAGCTATAGGTAGGTCAAAGTGTGTTCCTTCCTTTTTAAAGTCAGCAGGAGCCAGGTTTACTGTTATGGCGTTAGCGAAAATATTATAGCCCAGGTTTTTTAGTGAAGCTTTAACCCGTTCTTTGCTTTCCTTTACAGCGCCTTCAGCTAATCCCACTATAGTAAAGGAAGGCATACCCATACTTTTGATATCCACTTCCACATCAACACATAAAGCCTCAATACCAACCAAATGGGCACTATTTATTTTGGCAAACATATAAAACCTGTAAAAAACTACTGGATTAGTTTATCATTCAGGTAGTACAACTGGTAGCTGTCGTTACTTGCAAATAAGTTCTTAATATATTTTACGCTGCCTAAGATTGTAGTTAATGGATTCTTATCTTCTTCGTAAAAATAAAGATCTACATCCGGAATCCCAATACGTTTTTTAAGGTCTAAAACTACATCGTAAAAATCACCTATCTCATCCACAAGCCCTATTGCTTTCGCTTGTTTGCCAGTGAGAATTCTACCATCTGCATATGCCAATAACTGCTTTTTGTCTATCTTTCTTGCATTAAGTATATCATTAATGAAGCTCTCATATACGTCATCAATAACGCTTTGAAGAATGTCCCGTTCTTCATCCGTTAGATCCCTGCCGGATGCGCCAATATCTTTAAACTTTCCACTTTTTATGGTTTCAAATTTTATGCCGATTTTATCATAAAGTTGACTAAAATTGGAAAACTTCATAATTACACCAATGCTGCCCGTTAACGTTCCATCAAGTGCGTAAATTTTATCTGCTGCTGATGCAATGTAATAGCCTCCGGAAGCTGCAAGTGTCCCCATACTTACATAAAACGGTTTTTTTATCTTTCTGATAATCTTGTATATTTCCTGGCTAGGAGCAACAGCTCCTCCGGGAGAGTTTATCCTTAAAATATATCCCTTTATTTTGGGATTGTCTTCAAAACTTCTGTATATTTTCAAAAACTTATCTGAATCCAGTATAATCCCCTCCATGTTTATCACAACAATTTTGGGAGAGGTAAAATTGTTCTTTCCTAATGATGTATAATTTACAAAAGATACTATAAAGAAAAGAAAAACAAAGATAACAAGAATTATGCTAAAAAACTTTCTAAAAATACGCTTTATTGCCACAATATCTCCTTAGTCGGTTTTAAAAGATTTAGTTTAATATTACAAACAAGTATATAATATAAATAACCAAGATGTAAACAGAGTAAATGGAAATGTGCCCTAATTTCAGTTTTGAAAATTTATCCTGGTTAATCCCAAGTAATGTTACCACCATTAGTATTACTCCTATTAATCCTGTAAAAAGATGCTCAGGCTCCACAAATTTAAAAACATTGCCTTTAAAATAAAATATATCAACAACAGGAATAATAAACATATTAAATACATTTGAGCCCATTAGATTGCCTATTGCCATGTTACCAGCACCAACTTTTATAGCACCATAACATGATGATAGTTCAGGCAGACTTGTTACAAGAGCCAACATCAGTGAACCAACAACCGTTTGCCCAAGTCCTGTAATTATTGCCACCTGATCAGCACTTTTGCTTAAGAGCAAGCCTGCAAAAACTATTACAACAGCATTAATAAAAAAAAGAAGAAAAGCTTTATTCAAAGATACATTTTCTACTTCCAGGACATCTGGGACAAGATCCAGACTAGAGGTTATATACGCATTATAAACGGATACGAAAAAAACTACTATAATAATAATGCTCAACAAATTTATCCAGCCAATGTTGGGGAAATCTATTATAAAACCTAGAAAAGTTACTAACATTATGAGAAGACCGTAAAGTCCAGAAATGATATTGGAAAAACTTACGCCCTTGAAAATGGAGCCTTTTCTGAATAGAAAGTCCAGAATAAAAATGATAAAAATATTAAAAATATTTGAGCCGTAGACATTGCCAAAAGCAAGATCCGGTGAATCCACCACAGTGACGGCTCCAACAGAAGAAATCAACTCAGGCAGGCTCGTAAAAAGCGCAAGCATAGTAATGCCTACAAAACTGTGCCCCAGTTTTGTTTTAACGGCAATAACATCCCCGTATTCGGAAAGTTTTATTCCTGCTGTTATTACAAGGATTGCCGAGATGAAAAATAAAAAAAAATACAGCATTTTGCGTATTTGTTTACTTATCTAAATTTTTAATCTGGTCCTTTATCAGGCTGCCCAGGCTAAAAGATGTGTCATCTGCGTCAAATTGTTTCAAATATTCCTTAACTTCTCTCTTTTCAGAATCAGCTTTATATTTTTTGATGGATAATATTACATTTCTTTTACGTTTATCTATTTTTGTAATCACAGCTTTTAGGGTATCACCAATCTTAAAATCTTCTTCCGCTGTCTGTTTGTTTATATCCAGCTCCTTCAAAGGGATAAAACCTTTAATATCCCTGGGGAGTTTTACTTCGATACCTTCCTTCATGACACCGGACACTTCCGCTTCCACAACTTTACCTTCCGGTAATATTTTTTCAACTTCCTTCCAAGGGTCCTTTTCAAGCTGCTTGATTCCCAAGCTTATTCTTTCCCTTGAGGGATCAATTTTTAATATCTTGGCTTCTATTTCATCACCGACATTAAACAGATCTTTTAAGTCTTTTATATTTTTTGTCCAGGAAATATCATCTTTTCTGATCAATCCGTCGATCATAGCACCGAAATCCACAAATAATCCGAAGTCTGTTATGTTAACAATTTTCCCTTTGACAACAGAACCTTCTGGATGTTTTGCTGTTAGTGTATTCCAGGGATTTTCAGTCAGTAGTTTGAGGGAAATAATAATTTTTTTATTTTTATCATCATAATCCAACACTTGCCCTGAGACTCTGTCGCCATTGTTTAGCTGTACTTTTTCAGATTTAACCCATGATAGCTCTTCATTAGGAATAAGAGCATCCACTCCTGGCTCCACTTCAAGAATATACCCCTTGCGTTTCTTTGTAACGACTGTACCTTCCACACTGCTTCCGACCGGGTACTTTTCTCGCACTTTTAGCCATGGATCCTCTGTCAACTGTTTTATTCCCACTTCTACTTTCTTAGATTCATTATCTACATTAATTACTTTAACTTCCACAGGATCATCAATTTCAAGAATTTTGCCCGGATGTTTTACCACACCCCAGCTTATATTGTTTTTGTGAAGAAATCCGTCAACAGGTCCTAAATTGACAAAAGCTCCATAATTTTTGATTGTTTTTACAGTTCCTTTCAGGGTTTCGCCTTCTTTTACTGAATCAAAGAATTTGTTTTTTTCCTCTTCCTGCGATTCAACAAGGTATAATTTTCTTGAAACAAGCGCAGTTTTGTTGCGTTTATCAAGTTTTAATATTTTGCAATTGAAAATTTTATTCAAATAAAAGTCAGGTTTTTTGGTTCTGTTTCTAAGGTCAATGTGATTATTCAGGATGAACACGTTGACTTCACCAAATTTTGCCTGGAAACCTTTATCGTTAGAATTTACAATTTTAACAGGTATTGGCTTTCCCTTTTCAAAGGCGTCATTTAATTTTTGCCAATTTTCCTGGAATTCCAACATTTTTTTGGAAAGTCTTACGTGACCTCCGCCTCCGGATTCGGCAGCTATCACCGCCTCCACTTCGTCACCAACACTTATTTCCGGTTCGCCGTTTTCGTTATAAAATTCGGAGATATCAATTATCCCTTCTGTTTTAAAACCGATATTCACTAAAACATCATTGCCATTAATCTGTACTACCGCACCCTTTACAATATTTCCCTTAGTAGGTTTGGAGAGGGTTTCCTCTAGCATCGACTCGAACATGTCCAAGTCTGTCTCATAATTTTCAGCATTTCCATTATTTTCCTGCATTGTTTACCTCATTTATATATTCGATGACATCTTTTATCAAAAAATCAGGGGTACTTGCTCCAGCAGTTATCCCTACGCTATTTATATTGTCAAACATATCTTTACTTAATTCTGCAGATGTTTCAATATGGAATGTATTTTTACATAAATTTTTGCAGATTTTATACAGTCTTGTTGTATTTCCACTGTTCTTGCCTCCAATTACTAACATTAAGTCAACAATCTTTGCAAGCTTTTTTGCAGCATTTTGTCTCAATGTGGTGGCATTGCATATAGTATTCACTACTTTAAAATTTTCTCCTTTTGCCTTTAAAGCAGCTTTGACCCGCTCAAACGTGTCTTTATCCTGTGTTGTCTGAGCAATTAAACCAATCTTTTCCCGTTGCGGAATATTTTTTACTTGTGTTTCATCGGAAATTACAAAATAGTCATTTTCTATGTAACTGATAATACCTTTTACTTCAGGATGGTCCTTTTCACCCAACACAACCACTGTATAACCATTTCGTGAAAGCCTTGCAGCCTCTTCGTGGGCTTTGTTAACAAAAGGGCATGTTGCATCAATAATATCCACTTTGTTTTTTTTTAACGTTTCATAGATTTCTTTTGTTATTCCATGTGATCGTAATACTACAGAATCTTTTTCACCAAGCTCACCCGGTGTATTAACCACTCTAACCCCAGATTTCTCAAATTTTTGTACCACCTGTGGGTTGTGAATAATTGGTCCAAGGGTACGAACATTTGCTTTTACTTCAGCTTGTTCTTCCACTATATTGATTGCCCTTTCCACACCGAAACAAAAGCCGGCATATTCTGCAATGTATATTTTCACTGCTTTAATCCCGGTGGTGACATTCTGTCGTATTTGCTTCTTATTATATCAAAAATTTCATTAACAACATTTTCAATACTTTTATCTGTTGTATCGATCTCCACAGCGTCTGGAGCTCTCTTTAACGGTGCCAGATCCCTTTTAGTATCCATCTCATCTCGTTTAATCATGTCGGCTTTGACATTCTCCAAAGATACTTCCGGGTAGAGCGACTTTAGCTCTTTAAAACGGCGTTTAGCTCTTTCATCCACAGATGCAGTTAAGAATATTTTCACTTCTGCATCCGGTATAACAACCGTTCCTATATCTCTGCCATCCATAACCACATTTTTTGAAGATGCGAGTTTTTGTTGCTTTTTTGTAAGTATTTCTCTGACTTCTCTTATTGAAGCTATATGGCTTACTTGGGCAGAAACCTCAGGGGTTCTTATGGCTTCGGTGACATCTAAAATATCACTATTGATATATAACTTTAACCTTTGGCAACCTTTTTCCCATTCAAAATTCATTTCGAGACTGTCCACCAGCTTTATCAAATCTTCATCGTTTAAATTTTTTAAAATAGCAAGGTATGCACATGCTCTGTACATTGCACCGGTATCAATATAAATATATCCTATTTGCTTTGCGATAATTTTTGAAATAGTGCTTTTTCCACTCCCTGCTGGTCCGTCTATTGCGATCCTGATCAAAAATTTACCTCTATATTTTCAATGTTTGGGAGAAAATCAGGAAACGATACATCAACACTACTGATATCGTCAATAGGAATGTTACCAAACCGCTTTGAAAGAAGTATATTAACCATTGCAATCCTGTGATCATCAAAAGACTTTAAAGTACAATCTGTTGCCACTTTGCCAAGAGGATAAACCTTAAGGCCGTCTTCATACTCCTCCACTTTTGCACCAAGACTTCTCAAGTTATAAACCATCGCCTTTATTCTATCCGATTCCTTTACCCTTAATTCACCAGCATCCCTGATTTCCACAGGTGTCTCAGCAAATAGCCCGAGTGCCGCGATTACCGGACATTCATCTATAATATTTGCTATAATATCACCTGCAATAATACCACCTTTAAACGGTTGGTTTTTTATATATATATCCCCATAGTTCTCACCTGCTTGGTTGTTTTTTATGTAAGTTTCAAAATTGACTCCAAAATTTCTTAACACATCCAGTAATCCTGTGCGGGAATCATTTAATCCCACATCCTTTAAAATAATTTCGCTGTTTTTAAATATTAGTGCCGCTGCAATGAAAAAGGCAGCAGAAGAAAAATCCCCCGGGACAAAAACATCAGAAGCCTTTAAGCTGTTTCCACCTGAAATTGTAATAAACCCTTTTTCAGATGTTATATCACAGCCGAACTGATGCAACATAATTTCTGTATGATTCCTTGTGGCTACGTTTTCATAATATGTTGTTTTATCATTAATCTGGGTTGCTGCTAATAAAACTGCACTTTTTACCTGTGCACTTTTTACCTGTGCTTCCAGACTGCCACCGGACATTTCGGAGGGTAAAATACAGACCGGCAAACGTTTGTTATTTTCCCTTCCATAAATATGGGCATTTAATGCAGACAGTGGTGTGATAACCCTATCCATTGGGCGCTTTTTTAATGACTTATCCCCTGTCAAAACAAAAAATTTTTTTCTTGGAGCAAGGACTCCTGTAATAAGCCGTACAGTTGTCCCGGAGTTTCCACAGTCGATAATATCTTCAGGTTCTAGAATATTTTCATAGCCTTCAGAGATGATTTCATATCCTTCTTTCACTTTTTCTGCGTATGCACCCAGTTTGCAAACAGCATCCAGCGTACTCATTGTATCCCTTGATATAAGAGGATTTGTTATCAGGCTTTTACCTTTAGCCATAAGGGCTAATAAAAAAGCCCTGTGGGTAATGGACTTATCTGGCGGCACTATAACGTCCCCTCTCAGGGAACTTACTTTCTTAAATTTTATCATAAAGACACTGCCTGTATTTACTTATCTGTTCTATTTTGTTGAAAATCGCGTTCTTATCACAGTTTCGCAGGTCCTTTTGCCAGGATTTCAGCAAATTGATATATTCATCAATTAAAGCTATCATATTACTTTTATTGTCGATAAATATATCGCTCCACATTACCGGATCGCTTGCGGCTATCCTTGTGAAATCTTTAAATCCTCCCCCAGTGAATTCAAATAATCTTTTATCTTTATTTATAATCATTTCCATAAGCAGAAAAGATATCATATGAGGCAAGTGACTAACTGCACCAAATATGTAATCATGTTTTTCAGGGGTTATTATTTTAACAGTCATACCTATTTGCGCGTGAATCTTCTTAAGATTGTCCGTATCTGCGTCATTTTGAGATTTAGTGAGTATGTGATAGGCATTCTTAAAAATTGAAGGATCGGAATATTTAAAACCTGAGGCTTCTTTGCCAGCGATGGGATGCCCTCCACAGAATCTGAGGCCTAACTTTTTAGCTTTGGAGCAAATGGAAACTTTTGTGCTGCAAGCATCCGTGACCAGCCGCTTGACTTTTTTCTCTGCTAAAATCTCAAGTATCTCCAGTGCCGCGTGCACAGGGGTTGCAATATAAATAATATCGGTTTCAAACTCCAAAAATTCATCTATACTGTCAGTCAAACCTTCAAAGATTTCGGTTTCTATTGCGTCTTTCAGGGTGGTCAAATCGGTATCCAGACCATAAATTTTCATCCCAGCGTTTTTAAAAGCTTTAGCCAGTGATCCTCCTATGAGCCCTAGACCAATTATCCCAACAGAATGAAACATTACTCTTCCAGGTGCCTTTCAAGAGTTGCGGAAATTATCTTTATACGTTTCATTAATGTTGCAAATTCGTCGGGGGTTATCGATTGGTCACCGTCACTCATTGCTTCTGCTGGGTTAGGATGTACCTCTATGATTAATCCGTCTGCACCGCCGGCAATGGCAGCTTGAGCCATCGGCATTATGCAGTCCCGTCTGCCTGTGCCGTGGCTCGGATCCACTATGATAGGTAAGTGAGAAGAGCTTTTGATTACAGGGATAGCTGAAAGATCCAGTGTATTGCGTGTTTCCGTTTCAAAGGAGCGTATCCCCCTTTCACAGAGTATAATATCCATATTTCCCTCTGATGCTATATACTCTGCTGCCATGAGAAACTCTTTTATCGTCGCGCACAAGCCCCTTTTGAGCAGTACTGGATGACCTGATTTGCCTACTTCCTTTAGCAGTCTGAAGTTTTGCATATTCCTTGCGCCTATTTGTATAATATCGGCATATTTACAAACAAGATCAATATCCCTGGGGTCCATAAGCTCTGTAACCACAAGCATATTTTTGGAATCAGCCGCTTCTCTCAGATATTTAAGTCCCTCTTCCCCCAGCCCCTGAAATGCATAAGGGGATGTCCTGGGTTTGAAAGCTCCTCCCCGTAAAACCCTTGCTCCGGCATCATAAATTTTATCTATAATCTCAAAGAGCATATCACGGTTTTCAACTGAACATGGGCCTGCCATTACTACGGTATGCTTCCCTCCAATTTTCACATCTTTTATATTAATTTCAGAATTCTCTTTTTTAAAATCTTTGCTCACTAATTTATAAGGCTTCAGTATGGGAACAACTTTTTCAACGCCAGGTAGTGAAGATAAGGGCTTGTCCCTCAAAAGCCTCTCATCACCGATGGCACCGATTATTGTCCTTTCCTCACCTTCTGATATATGTGTTTTAAATCCCAGATTGGAAAGTCTGTCTATAATAAAATCTCTATTTTCTTTTGTAGCTTCAGGTTTTAAAACAATAATCATTATGTACCTCCGAGTACTTTTTTTAATTTATTGATAAATATTTTATTTTGCTCACCTGTCCCAATTGTGACCCTGATATACTCTTTTAAAGCTTCACCAAGAAACCTCACAATGACACCTTCCTTGAGCAATTCGTTGAATATTTTTTCGCCGTCACCGACGTTCACAAGTATAAAGTTTGCCTGGGTTTCCACATAGCGTAATCCCAGTTTTTCAAATTCACTATACAGATATCTCTTACCATCTCTGTTATTTTTTATTGATTTTCTGAGAAAATCTTTATCATCCAGGGCAGCTTCAGCTGCAATTTGACCTGCCATATTAACATTGAAAGGTTGCCTGACTCGATTCAGCATATCGATTGCGTCCTTGTGCCCGATAGCGTATCCCACACGGAAGCCGGCAAGCCCGTAAGCTTTTGAAAATGTCCTCATGGAGAGGAGGTTATCATATTTATCCATCAATTTGAGAGAGTTGGGAAAATCATGTGCGTCAACATACTCCATGTAAGCTTCATCAAGTGCCACTATCGTATCTTCATCGACAAATTCCATAAAATCTTCCAGTTCTTCTTCTGAAATGTATGTGCCTGTGGGGTTGTTAGGATTTGCCAGGAATACAATTCGGACATTTTTATCCACATTTGCTTTTATTTTGTCAAAATCCACATAAAAGTCATCGTTTAATTTTACCCATTTGCATTCTATCCCGGCCGCTTTTGCTATGATCCCATATACGCTGAAACTGGGGTAATATGACAAGATAGAATCCCCTTTCTTTGCGAATGTCCTTATTAACAGCTCAATGATTTCATTTGAGCCTGTTCCGAATAACAGCCTGTCCGGCCCTATTTCTAAAAGTGAAGCAAGCTTGCGTTTCAGGTAGAATGCATCGCCGTAAGGATAAAAGTTCATTTCATCAAGATGCTTTGACACAGCTTCTTTAGCTAGTTCCGGTACACCTAAGGGGTTTTCGTTTGAAGCAAGTTTAATAGCTTTAGCAATTCCCAATTCCCTCTCAAGCTCTTTTATTGGTTTGCCAGGTTTGTATGGGATTAATTCTGTTATATTTTTTCCAGCCAATTTTTTAAAATCTGTCATTTTTCCCCCTTTGGATATGAACCCAATATTTTGAAAAAAGAGACATGGGAAGCAAAATCATCTATTGCTTGTTTTATCATTTCATCATTAATATGTCCATCTATATCAACATAGAACACATATTCCCATGTTTTTAACTTAGAAGGGCGGGATTCTATCTTAGTCATGTTGATATTTGCTTTGGCAAAGGATTTAAGTGCTTCATAAAGGGAGCCGGCCTCATGTGTGACGGAGAAAACAATGGATGTTTTGTCGTTTCCTGTTTTTTCAGGCTTCACATCACCTATGATTAAGAATCTTGTAAAATTATTGGAAAAATCCTCTATACCTCTGTTTACTACTTTTAACGAATATACAATTTCTGCCATTTCAGAGCCAATAGCAGCGCTGGATGCATCCTTAGATGCTATCTCAGCTGCTTTTGCTGTCGATTCCACTTCAAAAATCTGTATGTGAGGCATGTTTTTATTGAGCCAGTTTCTACATTGGGCAATAGCGTGGGGGTGGGAGTAAATCCGCTTTATATCGGAGGCAAGCCCTGTTTTATTCATTAAATTGTGATTTACCTCAATAAAAATTTCATGAAATTTTTATTGAGGTAAATCACAATTTAATGAATAAAACAGGGCTTGCCTCCG
>JASMTO010000161.1:0-7629 GCA_041694215.1 bacterium | reverse complement strand
TCAGAATTGATTCCTGATTCCTCTTGTTTTCATAATACCTTAGTGCATCTTGAAAAAAAACTATAAAATAAGGATAAATATGTTCTCTGTGTTTTCTTAATACTGGATAAACAGTGTTTTCAACCAAATCCGGCAGTATTACATCATGGAAATTTTTTGCAGTTTTTTTATCAATCCATCTGTTTTGTGTTATTTTGGGTACTTTCTCAAATTTTGTTAATATCTTTATTGCATACTTATCTTCATAAATATCTCTATATTCATTTAATCTGAGCGTTGATTGCACATTTTTTTGAAAAGCATCGTACCCTTTATCCGGTTCTTCATCAGGGATGTATTCTGAAGCCTCTTTACAGACCTCTAACACTTTTTCAACAGCAGGCTTTAAATCCGGTTTTCCAGATTTTTCAGCGTGTATTTTGATTTCCGGATATTTATTCAGCATAACAAAACTATCCTGAAGCTCTTCAGGCGATACCCCAATTTTCTCCGTCAATTTTAGCATATCAGGATTCTCAGCTCTTGTGGACTTGATAAACTCGTTCCAGACTTCAGTAATCAAACCAAACTCGTCTGAATCATCTATTTCATCGAAATCCGGGTCAACTCCAGCCTCCACAGGTCTTTCCCTCAATATGCCGGAGCAAAATGAGTGTATTGTACCGGTAAAACACTGGTCAAAGTTGTTTATCGCTTCATAAAGGTTCTTTTTTATGGTAGGGTCTGTTTCTGAATTGTGTCGGTCTTCCAATTCATTTAAAAGTCTTTCCATAAGCTCAGAAGCAGCCTTTTTGGTAAAAGTAATAGCGGCTATTTCTGAGATTTTATGTTTTCCGTTAGTGATTAACGACGTAATCCTTTTAACAAGGCTTGATGTCTTACCGGAGCCGGCACCGGCTTCCACTAAAAAATTTGTATCAAGATCATTTATAATTTTCTTTCTTGCCTGGCTGTCCTTGAGAGCTTGATCACTCATAGTTTTCAATCCTCCTGTAATTTTGAAGGCAATTGTTTTCCTCATATTCCAGCATCTTTGTTAATGAATCATTTTTTTCTCTATCGCATATTTCTTTATAGTCGCAGAATCTACATGAATCATTTTTGTTATCATACTTAACGGGCGGGAAGAAACGGTTCTCAATGTTATCAAGAAGAATGTCAGTAATCTCTAATACTTCTTCTCTCTTATGGTTTCCGTCACTTGGTGGATACATGTATTCAGAGCCTTCGCCTTTTGTTGTTGGAAAGTAGTATCCGGATTCTGAAACTTTGTATTTATTCCCCATGAGTTTTTCAAAAGCCAAAGAATATAAAGCGTGTTGAAGCTGTTTGCCTTTCTTGAAATATTCATTACTGCTGTAATCTCTGGTACTTCCGGTCTTATAATCAATTATTTTATAGCTTCCGTCATTTAACTGATCGATTCTGTCGATTCTACCGCTTAATTTAATTTCTCTGCCGGATGGCAATGTAAACACAGCCGGCGGGAAGCTGGAATTTTCATTTTCGGGGTAACTACCGAAATAAAGCTCCAAGTACAAAGGTTGACCTTCTTTGGATAATTTTGTGGATTCTTTCTGCAGAAATATACGACAAGAATCCAATATTTCATTAAATTCACTTTCATATATCGTTTCACTTGGAGGCTGTAATAAATTTTTTAATCCTTCAGTTTCCGTTTTTGCTATATTTTCTAATAATCCAATATGCTTATCAAATTCCGGTATTTCATTTTTATTTTTTAATTCTTTATAAAACAGCTCAAAAATTCTGTGCAATAACGTTCCTCTTTCCAAAGGATCCAGCCACCTCCACGGGTCATACTCATATTCCTCAAGAGGTTTTAAGTAGAGTACATTCTGAAAGAAAAATCGGAGAGGACAACTGCCTATTGTTTCAAGTTTTGCGTTTGAGAAACTTTTTTCAAAAAGCAGTTTATTTACAATTTCATCGCTTATATTTAACTCACAGCCGTTATACTCATTTAAGGTGCTTTGCCTTTCACTTAATGCAAGAAGACCTTTATTAAATACAGGGTAAGCAGAAGCAAATATTTCTTCATTATTGTTGATACCGCCGGAATAAAATGCTTTGTGCAGCCATAATTCCGTCTCATCAAGTATCTCTTTCTCACTATTTTTAAAAGGCAGATAGCTTTCGATATGCTCTTTATCCGGTGTACTTTCGCTTAATTTTTCCTGTAGTCTGTAAATTTGCAGCAATAAAGAAGAAGGGGATTGAAGCCTCACCGCCTCAGTATCATAATTGGTGAACATTGCATAGATTTTGCCATTTGTGTTAGCAAGAAGTTCTGTCATTTTATAAATATTTCTGCTTTTCTTTTGAATACTTGTCTGAATATGTCCTATCTGCTCTTTTTCCATATCAAGCAAAAAGGGGCTTTCACCACCTTTACCGGGGAATTTTTCGGCATCAAGACCTAAAATGAAGTTGTGCTTTCTGTCATGCCAGATTCCGTTTTGAAAACCGGTGACATGAATATGACCGGGCTTGGCTGAGGAGGCATTAATATTAATGCCATATACTAGTTTTTTAAGCATCTTTATTATTTCATTTTCCTGAAATTCCTGTGTTGAATAATCTGCCAAGTTTGAAAGATTTTCGGTAAGTGTGGTTAATGCTGATGCGTCTGTCTCATGCTTTATTCGGGTATGCTTGTTTAGTATGTTTACTAAGCCTTTTGCAAACTCCGATAAAGATATAGATGCATCGTTTTCTGCATCAGGTATTTCGTCAAAAATACTATTAAGCTCTGAAAGAACAACATTTAAAATTTCTGTTTTATAATCATTTGTAGTTTTGGCTAACTCATTTTCCAATATTTTTTTATACCGTTTTCTGCCCCAGGCAATCTTGCTTTCTTTAAGTATTTTACTTATTTTTAATGGTGAGATTTCATTGTTGCTAAATTTGAAAAAACCACCTGTAAGCATTGTACAGAATTTTGGGACACTGTATTTCTCGGAAATCCATTCCAGAACTGATAATAAAAGCTTACCGGGCGAAGTATTTGATACACTTATCCCTTCTTCAAAAGTCGTGGGAATATTGTAGGTGCATGATAAATCATAGAGAATTTGATTATACTGTTGGGAAGAGGTCGTATAAATAACAGCATCATCAAAATTTATTGCATCTCTTTTGAGTATCCTTATCACTTTTTTGGATTCATTAGACTCTCCGTAAGCTTTGTATATTTGCAGACCGGGATTTTTGTCCGGATTTTCGGAGTTATTAAGTTCATAAAGCCAGCTGAAGCAGTTATCTATTGTATCCAAATATGGATTATTTGAGTAATAATTTTCAGGGACATTTAAACTTTGCACTATTGTGAATTTTATAATTTTATGATTATTTTCTGTAATCATTGAGATAAAATTTTTGGCGAGTAAAGGCAGTTCCAGATTAGCCGGTATCAGAAAAAGCTTGTCTTTATGGAAGCTGTCTTTTTGCAACATTTGGATGCTATGTTTATACAAACCTGGCTCATCGATGCGGTTGTTATATTCAAGATATTTTTCATATTTTTGCAGTAATGTTTTAATGTCGTGTTCTTTGGCGGGATCTATAAAAGAATTTTCAGGAAAAGCCGAATGTGTAAAATCTGTAATTCTGAGCTCATATAAAACATTTTCCAGCTCACTGATTACCCCTACAGATGGTGATAATTGTCGAAAATATTTAAGCTCATTTACCGTTAGAAGTTCGTTGAACAAGTTTAAGACAACATATCTTGCACTTGATCTGTCTAAAAAATCTTTGCCGGATTTGTACAGGCTCAATTTTGAAATATCTTTTGCAAGACTTAAGGGTGTTTCTACTTTTATATTGGCGATATTTACAGTGTTCAGAGCAAGAGAGTTCAATAAGCTTAAACCTTCTGTGTAACTCGGCATCACAAGTATTTTTCGTTTTGTAATATTTTCCGAACAGATGTTTTCTAAAGATTTCAAAATTGATTTCATAACTCACCCATAATAAATAATTGCAAATTATAGCATTTATTACATCTAAACGAAAATCTTTCTTGATTTTTTATTGGCACAAAAATGCGTCAATACCTGACGTTGCAGTTTAAAATATAATTATCTTATCTTTGAATTTTTGTAATTACAGACCAAAATGCTGAGCTTGAGAACCCGTTAATTTTTAGGCCTTAAATATTTTTATACGATGCTGTCGATTAAGATGAGACTGCTTGTTTTTTCATTTATATCCATTAAATCTTCTGTAAAGCCTGACTTTGAAAAAAGAATATAATACTCGTTCCTTTCATCTGTGTGCCATTTTACCTTTTTTGCTTTAGCCTTTAAATCAGCATAAAAGCTCACTCCTGTGGGTGTGTCGCTCCATTTGCACTCACCAAACAAGATATTTTTATTTTTTTCGCTTGTAGCCACTATATCAATTTCCTCATCCTTGCTCCACCATCTTCCCCATTTTTCAACTTCGAAATTAACAATGCCATTCTGGGTAAGATCAGGAATCTTTTGCAGACATAAGTTCTCATAAACAAAACTAACAAAAATATTGAAGCTTTTTCGTATCTCTTTTAACACTACGTCATCTCTTTCAATTTCCAAGAAACTTTGGTAGGGAAATACATAGCGGAACCAGAATCTGAAAAAATTATCTTTGATAAAATATAAGCCCTTTTTGCTTTTTTCAGGGTTTTCTTCTGTAACAGGCACCTGCCTTTCTATTATCTGCAAATCTGCCAGTACATTAAAATATTTTGCCAGCACATTCGTTTTAACGCCCACTATGGATGCAATTTTTCCAATTTTGTGGTCACCTGCTGCTATCGCTTTCAGTATGGAAAAATATGTTGCTGTTTCAGTAACCTCTTCGTTTAAGATAAACCGTGGTTCGTTGTAAAGATAACTGTTTTTTGAAAGAACATTTGTTTTTATATCAAAAAGAATATCATTGGTTGCATCAAACATCTCCATGTATTTCGGTATTCCTCCTGTTACTGAATAATATTCAATAAGTTTTCGCTCATCAATGCCAGGGAAAAAATTATGACAATAATCAAAAGAGATTGGATCTAAGTTTATCTGTCCGGTCCTTCTGCCGTAAAGCGGACTCTGGTAGCTTAATGTAGTAGAATACATCATGTTTATCAAAGATCCGCACAATATCAGCATTATGTTTTTGTCTTTCAGCTTTTCATCCCATATCCTTTGTAATATAGAGGGAAAAGCATGGTTTATATCCGGCAGGTATTGAAACTCATCTATTACAAGAACATATTTTTTTGATTCATCAAGTTTCTGAGTAATATAACCAAAAAAATCTTCCCAGGTATTAAATGTCAATTTTTCTAAAAACTCATCTTCTAAAAAGGTTGATGCTGTTTTTGCAAATCTGTCAAGGATGCCTTTTTCTGACTGCTTATCCGCCATAAAAAACAGTGAAGACTTATCCTTTATAAACTCCTTGATAAGGGATGTTTTGCCAACCCTTCTTCTTCCGTAAATAACGATAAACGATGCTTCTTTTCTTGCAAATTGTGAATGTAGAAAATTCAGCTCTTTTTCTCTGTTTAGAAAGATGGGTGTATTCATAGTACTTATTTTAATTCATAAGAATGAACAATGCAAATATTTTTCGTATCTGAATAATAATTATTCAAATACGAAAACTACAGGTAACTTGATTCTTGCAAGGTTGCAAAACAAGGTGTGATTGTATTATCAATATTGAAAATAAAGGTTTTGTAAATGTATATTTGTTATAATAAATACATGTTGTTATTCGGGAGTAAATTATGCCCAAACTAAAAGAAATTGAAATTAAGTATGACCAAATAAAAGAGCTTGTTTTTCAGCTTGATCTGGAACAAAAACTGAGCCTCATTTATGATATTACAAAAGATAAAAGATACAGAGAAAATTTTTATGCTTATGCTCAAAATATAGCTAAAAAGAGAGAAATTCCCGATATGACAGAAGAAGAGCTCGACGATTTTTTGCATGAATCTGCATAAAGGCACCTTGTTTTTTTCTGTTATTTTAATTTCTAACGTCGGATTCTGACGCATTAAAGAACTATTTTAGTTTTGAAAAGATGATTTCTTCTTAAAAAAAATCCTACCATTTCATTATTTATCAATAAATTTATCACATTTAAAAGGAGGAAGTATGAGTAAACAAAAACGAGTAAAAGACCAGTTTAAGTGGACTCCGCCACACGAACAAAAGGGTAGATTTGGTTTTCCACTGTCTGATAAGGTAGAGGAAAGAAAACCTTTGCTTTGGCTTGTAAGGACTAATAGTGCAGAAAATATGGTAGATGATGTGTTTTTAGTAAATCTTACTGGAGAAGTACTGGATATGGTAGCTGCAGGCAACACCGGTTTTCAATCCCTTGACGACGATGAACAAATAAATCTTATCAGCGGCAGCAGGTTTGTTTATGAAAATGTGGAGCCCAATGAAGCTGTTAAAGTTGAGGAATACGATGGAATACTGGATTATGATAGTATGCTTGGAATTACTCTTTATATCAAATCAAAGAAGCTGGGTAATATTCAAATAGGCACGGAAGTGAATAAAGGCGGCGTAAAAAGTATGGTTTTGCTATGGGATACGGGGGAATCCGGCAAGAAAGCTGGAGTAAGTGAGTGGGATGATGATTAATTTAAATTCAAGCTTAATCATTTATTAGGAGGTTTTTGTGAAGAAGTCTGTAGAAATAGTTAAATTTAAGCAGATGTATAATTTTATAATTTTCTTGTTAACAAAAAGCTGCAATGAAATTCCTCTGGAAAAGATAAATAAAGAACTCAGAAATTATGTGATCACCGGAATTTGTGAGTGTATATCTGATGAAAATGATGAGTTCTATGGAAAATGTTGCGGCACTTTTTACCTCACTTCAATGTCAGAAAAGGAAGGTATTTTTTCAGCAGATGATTATTTCTTGTTTTTCTCAAATATAGGAATATTCATTTTTCATACGGATAATAAAGGGCACTTGAAAGAGTGTGAATTTTTCTATGAATCAGAATATCTTCCTGAATTCTATTTGGAAATCTTGAAAGAATTTAAAACTGACTCTGGATTCGAAAACTATATGAAATATTTAAAAGTTAATGATGTGAAATTACGCACATTAACTGAATTAAAAGATATATTTAAGTATGAGAAAACAAATGTTATTGAAGTGGAATAGTTTTGTGAAATAATTTTATATGGATTTCAAGAAGCTCAATAGAAAATGGGATTGCACTGTTTAATTGTTAACGTTAATGATTTTTATATGAGCATTCTTTTTGATTGAAAACTCATTGATAAAACTTTGAATATTTGCTTTTATCAAATCATATTTTTTATTTATAGCATCTGCAGGTATTTTGTTTCCAATTTTTTTGATTATTTTTTCAGAATTTACTTCTGAGTTAATCAGGTCCATTGCTTTAATCCAGGCTTCAGTTTCTTCAAAATATGGGAAGGGCAGGAACTTAAATTTATTCGTGGTTTCTGAATTTTGGCTGCAGCTGCTTATCACGTTGAAATACAATTCTTGCCTGTCATAGCTTCCCTTTAATCCGATATAAATATCCTGCAAGCTCTGTCCATTGCACAAAAGTAAAGTTTTTTG
>JASMTO010000160.1:0-5831 GCA_041694215.1 bacterium | reverse complement strand
ATCTCATTCTTTTCTTTTTCCGTGATAGGAATAGATATCTCTGACAGCTGGAAAAGTGTGTAAACCTGCAAGCGTTTATCACCAAGAAATCTCTCTATCGAAATAACAAGTTCAACATTCGGTATTTTATCCCTTACCGAAAGAAGTTTATCATACTGAATTTTGTTTGAAACAAAAACAACCTTGGCACCACTATGGTTAATAACATAAGCCGCCTGTTCTGCAGTATTTGTCGCATACACCGGCACTGTAATGGCACCCACAGACAATATCCCCAAATCAGCAATCACCCAGCCAGCCCTGTTTTCAGATAAAATCGCAACCCTGTCACCTTTCTTCACACCTACTTTAAGCAACCCTCTTGCACACATCAGAACACGCTCATAGAAATGGGAATAACTTAGACTGACATACTGGCCTGCCTTCTTATACGTGATTGCATTCTTTTTCTCATAGGTCTTTGCATTTTCCCTCAGCATCGCAGGGATGGACTTAAATCTTAATTCATACATTGTTATCATCCTGGTGAACGAATATTCATTTTCGTTATTAATAACACCTAAAAACTAAATTGTCAACATTTTAAAATATTTTTATATTCCCCTTGATTTCTTATTTATTTACTGACCTTTATTGCAAACTTGAATAATTTGAGTGATGGGTATATCGGTCATAGAGCGATTATCAGCAATGTAAATAGTTAAATTGGATGTTTGACAACATATTTATCAGTCTAAAAGACTGGTGCTAGAGAAGCGTACTGCCGGTTAGCGGTCGCGCCCTGTGTTGGAATGTAAAGTGTGTAAGTATCTGCAAACAATAGCAATTATGAGAGAATGGGGATGTGTACCACATATTTACCAGACTTACAGGCTGGTGCTAGCAGACGGTTAGCGACAGTAGTTTCGAGTTTCGGCTGCGAAATGCGTACAAATTACATTGGAAAATATTTATGCTACTAGCATCGGTCGAAAACCGATAAATTTGTGTACACAATAAAAAATGGGATGATGCCAGAAGTATTACATTCTTGCTAAAAAAATATTTTGATGCTAATTTGCAGTGACTTTTCGGAGGGTTGTATGGATCAGAATGTGCTATTTGCTTTTAGTCTTACTTTATTAGCTGGTTTATCCACCGGTATAGGCAGTTTTATGGCATTTCTCTCCAAAGATTTTAACCCAAAATTCCTTGCAGGCTCTCTTGGTTTCTCTGCGGGGGTAATGATATACGTATCACTGGTTGAAATATTTGCAAAGGCAAAAACCTCACTGACATCTTTATATGGACTTCAAAGTGGCTATTGGCTAACTGTCTTGGCGTTTTTTGCAGGGATAGGAATTATAGCAGCCATCGACAAACTGGTGCCCTCTTTTGAGAACCCGCATGAGCTAAAAAAAATAAGCGATCCAGAAACTGCAGAAGCAGCAGGGAAATTAATGCGTATGGGCCTTTTTGCAGCTTTGGCCATTGGGATACATAATTTTCCGGAAGGTTTAGCCACTTTTGTAAGTGCAATGGAAGATCCTACACTTGGAGTAAGTATTGCTGCAGCAATAGCAATCCACAACATTCCTGAAGGAATAGCTGTTTCTGTGCCCATATACTATGCCACAAAAAGCAGAAAAAAAGCTTTTATTCACTCCTTTGCATCAGGGCTAGCAGAACCGGTGGGTGCTGTCTTAGGTTATTTTCTTTTGTTATCAATGTTCAGCGATGCAATTTTTGGTTTAGTGTTTGCCAGCGTAGCCGGTATCATGGTTTACATATCATTGGATGAACTTCTTCCCACAGCAGAAGAATATGGTGAACATCATGTTGCAATATTCGGACTTATCGGGGGGATGGCTGTAATGGCTATTAGCCTGGTGCTTTTCGCATGAATGATTTACTGCCTCCACGGACAAAAGGTTTTTTGCTTGTAATCCTTGCTGCAATACTATGGGGGACAACGGGCACTTCCCAAGGGCTTGCCCCTGAAAACATGAGTTCTTCCGTCATAGGTGCGTTAAGAATATTACTTGGCGGTTTCATTCTGCTCTGTTATGCTTTGTATAAAAAAAGTTTTTCCAAAAACGAAAAGTGGCCACCACTTTTGACATTATACGGGATGCTCTCTGTGGCAGGATATCAGCTTGCTTTCTTTTATGGTGTAAAATATGCCGGGGTATCTATTGGAACAATGGTGGGAATAGGAAGCGGGCCTATATCAGCAGGAATCCTGGCTATGATTTTTTATAAAGAAACAATAACAAGAAGATGGATGTTATCAACATGCATTGCCATTTGCGGGCTTGCTCTTCTTACATACGGCTCCAAAAGCGGAGCAATTAACTACAGTTTGCTGGGGATATTATTAAGTATAGGAGCTGGTTTTTTCTACGCTTCATACACAATGGTAAGTAAAGTGCTGCTGGATAAAAACAACCCAAACGCTGTCATGGCAGTATTATTTATGGGTGGAGCTTTGGTTTTGCTACCTGTACTTTTTTTCCATGATACATCCAGCCTTATGACTGTAAGAGGAATAGCAGTAGTGGTCCACTTGGGAGTATTCGCCACAGCCCTTTCATATTTTTTCTATGCAAGGGGACTAAAGCTTATAAAGGTCTCTGAAACTGCAACCTTATCTTTGGCTGAACCATTGACAGCCACACTACTTGGCATACTGATTTTAAAAGAAAAACTTGGGATAATCAGCCTATCCGGAATCTTTCTCATATTTGCCGGATTGTGTGTTTTATCTTTGCCAGCCGCTAAAAAAGTGTAACTACATATTATAAACAAGCATATACGTTTCGGTTTGAATATACTAACACTGTTAAAAATCACTGAAGAAACTCTTGAAAGAGCAGTTAAAAACCTCTACATTCTATATAAAACAAGAGGAACTTTGTTTTTTTTGGTAAAATTATACCTTTTTCAATGGGGTTATAAATGGAAATTAGAAACAGACCTTTTATCTACCATACCGAAGTTTATGATGCATGGTTTGAAAAGAACGAAAATATTTATAAATCAGAACTAAACGCTCTAAAGCTACTAAACATCAATGGTAACTCCTTGGAAATCGGTATTGGTACCGGAAAATTTGCAATACCGCTGAATATAAAATACGGCATTGATCCCACGGAGGAAATGCTAAAAAAACTCCCTCCGCATATAAGCTGCGCCAGGGCAGTAGCTGAATACCTTCCGATAAAACAAGATATTATGGACTGGACAATAGTGATTACCACTATATGTTTTGTGACTGATCCTGAAAAAGCACTTCAGGAAACTTACAGGGTATTAAAAAAGGGAGGAAAAATAGCAATTGGTTTTGTAGATGCAGATAGTAATCTGGGTAAAATATATCTTGAAAAAAAATCCCAAAGCAAATTTTATAACGAAGCTACATTTTTTACCTCTGATGAAATTTCCCATATGCTCATTAATACTGGTTTTAAAAACTTGTTTTCTATTCAGACACTTTTTGGCAGTTTAGAACAAATTAAATCTGAAATCCAAGAACCGGAGTATGGATCAGGCAAAGGAAGTTTTGTGATAATTTGTGGGGAGAAGTAAAACTATGAATCGTTTTGACACAGATGCCTATACCTTTGATGAAAAACCAATGCATATCGAACGAGCAAAATGTGTAGCAACCGAAATACGCAAGACAATTGATATTAAAAATGAGTGGTATCTGGCTGATTTCGGTTGTGGATCTGGCCTTCTGGGATTTTCACTTATGAAAAATTTTAAATACGTTGATATGATTGACAGTAGCTCAGGGATGCTGTCTGTGGTAAAAGACAAAATCAAAAAAATGAAACTTAATAATGTCAAAACCGTACAGATGGATATTTTCAAGGACAAAATCCAAGTGAGCAAATATAATGTAATTGCAACACTTATGACACTGCACCATATACCTGATCTGGAGACATTAATGGAGAAATTTGCCCAAATGATAGTGGAAGGTGGGTATCTTTGTATTGCAGATCTTGATGAAGAAGATGGCTCATACCATCCAACGGAACAAACACCACACAATGGCATAAACCAGGAATATCTACAAGATATTGCAAAAAGAAATAATTTTACTCTTGTCAGAAAATGCATTCCTTATGTGATAAAAAAGGAAGTTGGCGGCAAACTTAGGGAATATCCGGTTTTCCTACATATTTACAATATTAGTGCTAAGTAGAGGTGGTTAGAGGTAGTTAAGGTTGTTAAGGTTGTTAAGGTTGTTGAGGCGAAAGCCGAGCACACAAGATTTTGCACTGGTTATCTGAAGCGAAGCATTCGGAATTAACGATGATGATAACTATAAGTGATAGGTTTTGGGTTATAGGTTATAGGTTATGGTACAAAAACGTTGAACATTGAACGTTGAACTAAGCAAGAGGGAGTGTTTCTATAATATCAATTATATCTGAGTATCTGCATATTACCCAAATAAATGCAACTTGGTATTATGTACTCGGTATGGTGGTTAAACAAAAGCAAAAAATGCCTAAGAGGAAAATTCCTCTTAGGGGGACTATTGCAGGTTAATAAGTGTACGTCCGGTTAAGTTTCCTTTTAAAATTAGGTCTATATACTTATCCACTTCATCCAGTTTTATCTCATTAGCTAAATAGTCTAAATTATTTAGTTTCCACTCACCAGCAAGCTTATCCCAAACATTCAGCCTTATATCCATAGGTAATTCAACGGAATCAATCCCAATAAGCCTGACTCCACGCAAAATAAAAGGGAAAACGGTGCTTGTGAATTCCGGTGATTGTGTCAAACCACAGGCTGTTACCGCACCCATATATTTGGTACTTTTAATAGCTGTAGCAAGAATATTGCCTCCCACTGTATCTACTGCGCCACCCCAGATTCCTTTGAGCATAGGTTTACCACTTTTATCATCAACTTCATCTCTGTTTATTACCCTTACCGCCCCAAGTTTTTTAAGGAAATCTTCTTTATCCTTTTTCCCTGTGGCTGCCACCGGTTTATAACCAGCCTTAGAAAGCAGTGCAACAGCCATAGAGCCCACTCCGCCTGTTGCCCCTGTTACCAAAATTTCACCATCTTCCGGTATTGTATTGTTTTCTGCTAAAGAATACACAGATAAAGCGGCTGTAAACCCTGCAGTACCGATAATCATACTATCTCTTAATGACAGATTTTCCGGTAGTCGCACAACCCATCCAGCAGGCACACGGATATATTGCCCAAATCCTCCGTCAGTATTCATACCCAGATCATATCCAGTAACAAGAACCTCCTGTCCCTTTTGAAAAGAAGGATCAGAAGACTCCTCCACTACACCTGCGGCATCAATACCAGGTGTGTGGGGAAAATTTCTGGTGACACCTTTGTTGCCAATAGCAGATAATGCATCCTTATAATTCAGTGAAGAATATTTAACATTTATCAGAACATCGCCTTCCGGTAGGTCATCAATAGATTTTTCTTTAATTTCTCTGACAAAATTGTCCCCTTCTTTACTCACAACCAAAGCTCTAAATGTTTTGCCCATTTGCAACCTCCCAATACATTTTATTCTTTATACAATATCCCATTTGATTATCTAAGTAAAGGGATGACTGAACTTTGGCACTCATTTATGTGTTGTCAAAAGGAAAGAGACAAATAATACATTTGTAGTTTGGGTAGTATATGGAAATTGAGATAGCCATGGGCTGACGCCCTCGCGATGGCGCTCTTTAACCAGACCGAAGTGGAGAAATCTAAACGTTGAACATTAAACGTTCAACTCCGCCAATACTTATAGCATAAGTGTGAAAATTTCATTTGCATAAAGTTAAGTTTCACAAGAAGTTAGTTAA
>JASMTO010000159.1:0-4379 GCA_041694215.1 bacterium | reverse complement strand
CTCACTTTTGCTAATTTTGCCTTGCATCAAATCCATAAATTTTAATATACGGACTTTATATTGTCCGGCGTAGCCCACTGCATCAACAATTTTATTGTCTTTATCTAGGAAAATTGTTATAGGAAGTGTGAAGATTCCCCACTCCATTTGAACGTTTTTATCTGTTGACAGAAGTGTAATATTTTCAAGCTGGCTTCCTGATATTTCTTTTATTTCATCATAACGTTTTTTATTAATGTCATATGCAAAACAGTTTGCTTCAATTTGACTGCAAACCTCAACATAATCCTGAAAAAGATCTATGCTGATTCTTTTCTCACTGTCCCATATAAATAAGAGACCAATATCTTTTGTTTGCACAGGAACAGCATTGCTACTATAACCGGTAAATAAATCCAATCTGAGGGTGTCGCCCGGAGATAGATTTTTCATAGGAAAAGAATATGCTATTGCAGCGCTTAATATAATTAACAAAAGCAAAAGAATTTTCCTCATAAATCACCTGCATTCTCAACGTTTATAACTTTTAGGTTTATGGCATCCAACAACACACGAGCCGCCTTCTTCTGTTTTGGTAAATTTAATAGGTAGCTCCCATCCGCCACTTCCATATGGGACACTTTTTCTCACATGATTAGGCTGATTGGAAGCGTGGACTTCGTGGCAGGCTTTACAACTTCTCCCTTTGCTTTCCACCCTTACCTGCAAATAGTGAAGATTCTGATTTCCGTTTCTAAAGCCTGTATCTGTTTCTGTTCTTTCTTCGGCAACCATCTGACTGTCGTGGCATTGGAAACATAGCTGATATTTACTTTCTTTATAATCATTATAAAAAGCCTCTGGGAAAAACTCGTATAATACAAAAGGGTTATCAGAGCCGTGGACGTTATGGCAGGCCGAACACCCACCGGTTATTATAGGACCATGAATATACATTGCATTCTCAATTTTCTCTCTCATATCCACATGGCAGGTAAAACAAACATCCTGGGCATTGCCCCTTAAAAGTGTGCCAAAATCTGAAGCATGGGGGTCGTGACACGCTCCACATTCTCCGTCATAAACGGGCTCATGCTTAAATTCAGAGTTTTTGATTGTTGTCACAAGCTCACTATTCAACGCTTCATGACAACTAAAACAGAGTTCTTGCTCAGACCCGAAATTTATGTGTGCCACAGAATTTGAGCTATGGGGATCGTGGCAGGTTGTACACCCCTCACTTAATGCCGCATGCACCACTTCTTTATTAAAATCACCTTTTTTATCTGTATGACAGTCATAGCAAAGATCTTCAACCGGTTTTTTCAGTTGATGAGCGTAATTTGAACTATGTGGGTCATGACAGGAGGCACATTCTCCCACAGCTACAGGACCATGCACATAATCCTTTGCCATTATACTGTTATCATGACATTGCATACACGTTTCAGATTCATTTGCACCTGATATAAAATATCTGTTATTACCACCGTGTGGATCATGACAGGACAGACAGTCACCTTCCATTACAGGAAAGTGAACATAATCTCCGTTTATTTGATCGCTGTGACACATAAAACAGACCTGTTTATCCTTAAGGGGGAAAGTGAAGTCAAGAAATTTTTCAGGGTTCTCAGAATGTATTTGTAAATTATCCTTTTCAGCTTTGTGGCATACCGCGCATTCCCCTGCCGCTGCCGGACCATGCAAGTACTCATAATCCTGCTTATCCGAATGGCATCCTGAATCAAGACATGTTGCCGCCTGAGATAGGCCATATGAAAAAAGTGTGAAAAGAAATAATAGCACAAACCGTTTCATATTCCCTCCAGAACATAAAAGCATATGAAACGAGTATAGTTTAAAAAAATAAAGTAATCAAGTCGTTTTGTAAATAAAACAACGTTACACTAAAATGTATTTTTTATTTGGCAATTTGATTGATAACTTTTTCCAGAAAGTCTTCATTGAGAGCTCCTATATAGAAGTTAAACAGACGGCCACCTGGAGCATAAAAGATATTGGTGGGCAAGCTTGATATATTAAGTCTTCGTTGCAAATCTTTTCCAGCATGATAAGTGGGATATGGAATATTCATTTCTTCAACAAAATCTACCGCATCCTGCATACTTTCATCCACACTCAAACCTATTATTACAAATTTATCTTTATGTTTATTATATACATCGATAAAACCAGGAATTTCTGATTTACATGGGGGACACCATGAGGCAAAAAAATTAAACAAAATAACTTTATCAGAATATTTATCTTTTAGTGCTTCAAATTCTGCTGTCCCAGCTTTTTCCAATGTCACCAAATCACTACTTGGGGACTCTTTTTTTGCTGTGTCACAAGCGGTAACCGCCAAAAGTGAAAAAACCACAAAAAAAATAATAATAGTTTTTTTGCCATGCAAAGTTTTCATAAGCTACTCCCCGTATATCATGCCAACTATATCCTTTTACTTTGCAATTATGTTTGTAAGTAAAGCAAATATCGCTAGCATATTTTTTTAATTTTTAATGCATAATAACTTATAAAATAAATTTTTCAAGAAAAATCGGAAAATATGTATATATGAATTATTGATCGTCTCTGCCTTTACGTTTCCTGATACTGATTTTCAAAGGGACGCCATCAAAGCCGAAAGATTCTCTTATCAAATTTAAGATATAGCGTTCATAGGAAAAATGGACTGCTTCAGGGTAATTTACAAAGATGACAAAATGGGGAGGTTTTATACCTACCTGTGTCATATAGAAAAATTTCAGCCTCCTGTTACTGACCACCGGCGGTTGGTGCTTTTCCTGAGCAAATTGCAGTAGTTTATTCAATTCAGCCGTTTTTATCCTTTTTGTATACTCTTTGTATAAATTATCTGCATGTTTAAAAATATTTTCAAGGTTTCTTCCTGTGTGAGCCGATGTAAAGACTATTGGAGGATTTGTTATAAATTTTATCCTGTCATTAATCTGATACGTAAGTTCTTTTGCAGTCTTTTTTTTGTCCGATTTTATAAGATCCCATTTGTTAAACACAATTATAACAGGTTTGCCTAAGTCATTAACGTCAGCTATGATTTTTATATCCCTATCAGTGATTCCTGTGGAGGCATCTAAGATTGCTATGGCAATGTCACTGCGCTCGAGAGCATCCATGCTTCTGTAGTAACCTATTTTTTCAACAGCATCTTTGAACATTACCGATTTTTTCCGTATACCTGCAGTATCTGTTATCATGTATTCTTTACCTTTAAAGGTAAAAAACGTGTCCACTGCATCCCTAGTGGTGCCTGGTATCTCCGTTACGATAACCCTCTCAGCACCAAGAATTTTATTTAAAATACTTGATTTACCAACATTTGGTTTACCTATAATAGTTAATTTTAAGACATCTTTTTCCAAGAAATCTTCCGGTTCTTGTCCGGAAAAATTCCGGGCTTCATCTATAATTTTATCTAAAAGGATATCCACGTTACGCCCATGCTCAGCACTAACAGGAAAAATTTCGTTTACACCAAGCTCATAAAACTGTGCCGCCAGATACTCCCTTTTCTCACTATCCACTTTGTTAACCACAACAAAAAATTTTTTACCTTTTTCTCTGAGAAGATTGCACACAATCTGATCAAGGGAATGTATTCCCTCCATTGCATCTACAAGCAAAAGGCATACATCTACTTCTTCTATGAGACTAAAGAATTGATGCTGCATTTCCCTTTTAATGATTTCCTCTTTCAAATCAAATCCAGCTGAATCCATAACGGTAAATTTTACACCGAGCCATTCGGTAACTTTTTCCAGCCTATCACGGGTAACCCCGGGGCGGTTGTTAACAATGGCTGATCTACTGCCGATAATCTTATTAAAAAGCGTGGATTTCCCAACGTTTGGCCTTCCGATGATACCTACTTTAAGCATCTAATTACTGCCAATCTTTTCAATAACTATCTCAAGACGCTTTTGCAGTTCGTCTTTATCCATGAGTGTTACAAGTTTATCCAGCTCAGGTCCCTCTGCTTTCCCACTTACTCCAATTCTTATAGCCATAAATAATGCTTTTCCTTTTATTTTATTCTCTTTCTGAATCTTCTTTACAATTTCTTTATATGTAGCCGGATCTATCGCATGTAAAGGCTCTATCTCCTCTTTAAATGCTTTTAAGACAGCCAGAGTTGTTTCCCATTGTAAAATATCTTTAGTCTTCTCATCAAACTCATCAGGTATTTGGAAATATACCCTGATGTATTCACCTATTTCTGACAGCAGGTTTAGGTTATCCCGTACAGATAAAGCCATTTCTTTTACTTTTTCGGCTTGCTCATTTACATAATTCTCACTCACAATACCAGAATTTACTAAAAAAGGTTTGACTCTTTCAAAAAAACTGTTTTCATC
>JASMTO010000158.1:0-9646 GCA_041694215.1 bacterium | reverse complement strand
ATAAGTACGGGGAAGAGTATAAATTGCTTTCGAGTATTCCTGGAGTTGGTTTAAAACTGACTGGAGTGATTTTGGGTAAGTTAAACGGTTTTGAAAGTTTTGATAAAAGTAAGGATGTAACGAGTTTTATAGGTATATGTCCCAGTATTTACCAGTCTGGAACATCGGTAAATGGCAGAGGTAAAATATCGAAGAAGGGCAACGGTTATATGCGAACGATACTGTATTTATGTGCACTTTCGGCTTGTAAGTATAATAAATCATGTGCAGAATTATATGAGAGGCTTGTAGCTAAAGGTAAGCCTAAAAAAGTTGCCTTAATAGCAGTAGCGAACAAGTTGATAAGGCAGGCATTTGGTATATTGAAAAGTGGCAAACCGTATGATCCGGATCATGCAAAAAAGTTAACTTTGGTTGCAAAAAATGCTTGACTTTTAACACGGAACATTCCGAGCGAAACGAAGTGGAGCCGAGGAATCTCAACGTTGAGCGTTGAACGTTCAACTAAGTAAGAGAGGGGCGGGGTATTTTTATTATATCAACAATATCTGCATATTACCCAAATAAATGCAACTTGGTATTAGGGGATAAAACGCTGGTAAAATTATCAAAGGTACTGGAAAGGAAATTTGGACATTTTCTCAGTAAAGGGAGAAATTCCTTTGACCTACAAGCTGAGGTTCCTGTATTCGCGTATCCCCGCCCATTTCAAATGATTTGTCTCTTATTTCCACATATATTTCATTATATAATGTTTGCAGTTCTTTCCTACCTTTCAATATTGATTTAATTAGATAATAGCTAAAAAGTCTGTGACCTTTTTCTTGATACATATTAGAAAATTGAGTTGATTTGCCAGCTGTTAATACTGCCATTTTGGAGGGATCAAAAGTCAATTTTTTGGGTTTCAATCTTGATGCTGCCACACCTTTAAAAACAGATTTACCGTCAGTAACGCCACTAAAGCAACTATCTATAAACGCAATAATTTTATCAGCTTCAGATTCTGATAGTTTGACTAGTATATTATTTAAGCTAAATTCTTTTCCTTCAGCGATGTAATCAGGCATTATATCAATGGGCAATATATATGGCTCCCGTGATTTTCTTGCTGGTATGCCGTGTCCGGAGTAATAAAAATAAATAATATCCCCTTTTTTAACATTTTTGAGCAGATTTCGCATATTAGTGATTATTGCTCCGGCCGTTGCCTTTTCTCCAATATTTTCATATACGTTACTATCTTTTATGCCAAATGCTTTCTTCGCAGTTTTGACAAATATGTCAGCGCTCCTTTCTGAAAAAAGTACCGGATCTGTATAATAGTAATCCTCTGCCCCAATGACAAAAAGCCATTTGGTGCTACTTGGCGGCTGAGCTTTTGCTTTTTCCAATAATTTCGGTAAGTCATCATTGTATTTATTATTTTGTGTTTCACTTATCTCGATATTTACCAGCTTGCTATCCATCAAATTGGGATTTTGTTTCTGTTCAATATCTTTAATTAATATTTTGTTTTCTATCACAACTTCCAGTGATTCTTTTTGAATAAATTTTGCCGGTGTTTTTACAGAAGAACAAACAACATCTTTCCAAACTGCATGGACATCTTCCAGAAAGATACTTGTACCATCATAATGATAAACTGCAGTTACAGGGACATTGTTTATATTTTTGTAAAAATCTGCAGCATAATCCCCTTCAGGTACTTTTAATACAACCGTTTTTGAATACTTATGCCTTTTGGAAATGAGGGTTGCAAACATCTGTTCGCTATCTGCATCATATTTTGGATCATCCAGATATAAACCGCCAAAAGAATACATGAGTGCATCATTTATTGCGGCATTTTTGATTAAATCTACAACCGCATATCTTGTATTTAGAATTTCTGTATATTTTTCAATAATATTGTTTCTCTCTTCCACTTTTTTTCTGTATTCCACCTGCAGTAATTCTATTTCTTTTTTGCGTTGCAATTTTGCATCGTTTACACGGTTTTGGAAAGATTTTGTGCTTTCAAATTTACTCTTTTTTAAGGTAACAGGTTCTGGAAGGCTTGGTTTTTCTACTTTTGGGGGAATTGTCACAGGATTGTCCTTCATTTGTAAGAAATTGTTTATTATCTCCTCGGTTATAAAAGACACTTCTTGCATCGGATTCTTAAAATGTTTGTAATTATTGCTGTGAAAAAATGTTTTTGCTAAACCATAAGCCGTTTTATTAAATCTGATTTTATTATCCCGTGCTTCTTTTGTTAGATGGATATTGTCTTGGGGAAATATTGCTTTATTTAATTTTTCTATTTCTGATTCCTTAGGAGTGTATCCTGATTCCACCAGTGCTTTAATAGTATCATATGCTTTAGCATCTATTGCATCAGCCAATACATCTTTATTTGTATTGTTTACATCAATATTTTCGTTTGCCAGATGTTTTACAGTGTTAAAACTTTTTCGTTCTATAGCTTTTTGATATACAAATTCTTTTTGACTGGTGTTTAATTTATCTAAATATTTTTTGTGTACAGGAGAATTATTGTTTACAAAATTAATTACGTGAAAAATTTCTTCATTTGACAGGTCAGAATGAAGCTTTTCATAATATTCCAGGAAATTGTATATATCAAACCTTTTTTCCTTTGCCAGGGCAGCAGCATAATAAACGTTTTCATAGCTTAACCTTTTATCCGAAGCTATTTTATCTATTGCATTATGGACAGATTTTGAATTACTAAAAAGTTTTTTAAGTTTGCTTCTTCCTGATGCTATAAATGATTTCCATTCTTTTTCTGAATCTTTATTAATATAAAAATGCATATCTGTGCTTAATTCTTCAAAATTGTTAAAATAATCCCCTTTGCACGAAATGTTATAATTAAGGTATGCAGTTGTACTACTTTCATAATATCCCGCTAAAATTAGAGTAAATCCTTCTCTTTCTGTTCTTGTAACATCTTTGTCACTTAATGCAATTTCACATACATAATCACCTCTAAAATTTTGGTTTTTATCCAGAAAAACACTTTTTTCAAAACTTGCCTGAAAGATGCTGTCAAACAAGAATTTGCTAAAATCATATACATGATATTTTACAGTGCGGCGAGAAGCATATGGTATATAAAAGTAATTCATTAATTCAAGATTCCCGACATTAAAATATTTTATCTGTCTTAATGAATCATCAAATTTATAACCAATTTTTAGGTTTGAAGGTTGGGTGGCTGTATAATTATTTGTTTTATTGTAATGATGCTTTTTCAAATATGAGTCGTCTATTTTTTTAGAGCTACATCCTGTAAAAAACAGTACTAAAGCTATTAAAAGGTATGATATAAGCCTATATTTCATATCATCTCCTTATATTTAAAATCAACGTTTCTATTTCACAATGTTTTGTTTCCTGCAAAAGGGTGTTCATCCCATCCTTAGCGAAAATCACATCTTCACTTACTTTAGGAAAAATTGTATTGTTTATTTTTTTGTCACAGAGGGCGGCTACATTTAGCTCTATTTCACTGCTATAATCTTCGGGGACAATGGCTTCAAGACCTTCGTAAATATCTTCTTGAGGATAAACAAGTTTCATACCATTTTCCACAGGCTCATTATCTATAAATAATACCACCCCTCCATTTTGTGAAACCTGAAATACAGAGAGATAACCGTTTTTAAAAATATCAATGTTAAATCTATAAACCTCATAGTTCTTTAAATGGCTGTTTTTTGTTTTAAAATTGATAAAATCACTATCAACAATCCCAAATAGTAACGGAACTTCATTTCTTGATACCTTCATCACTTCATTGTTTAAACGAATAAAAAGAATGCCGGATTTGTGAAAGAAACTCAGTTTGGGAGTGAAATTGAATTCATTCTTCAGTGTTTTAAATAAAGGAGATTTTTCCAGTATAGGGTGTGGAGAAATGCTTTGATTATCTGTTTGTTTTGCTATATCCATTATTCTCACAGCCAATGGCAAATATGTGTATTTAACGGCTACATACCAGGTGTCATTGATTTTTTCCTTTTTTATAATCTCGGTGTTATCTATGATTATCTTCGACTCTTCATTTATGAGGTTACTTACTGAATATGTTGTTGCGCCGTTTTTTTTGCTTGCGAAATATTCAACCTTGCTGTCTATGGTCACAGAGAGGGTTTTGGCAATTTCGGCTCTTGCCATTGTCATGGCTTCGCTAAGAGTATTGGCTGATCCATATCCAATGATTTCATGGCTTTTTGCAGGCAAAGATGCATTAAGATACCATTCGGGGATAAAAGGCTCTGCATGCAGCTGTATGTCTATTGTTAAAAAAATAAAAACGAGTATTAATTTTTTCATATTTACAGCAATTTTTTTAAAAAAATAACACACGGTTCACCTAAACTTATAAAAAAATATAGCATAAATAAAAAATAATTGAAAGAAACAAGAATGAGGATAACGCACCCAAAACCCATAAAGGAAGAAAAACTAACAACTTTCCCATTTTATGCTCTCTCCTACTTATAATAAACTTATGTCGAAAGGAGCTTGTTTTCAAAAATCTCAATATTGAAATTTTGCATGATTTCTTAAATTTTAGTTTCTTGTTGATTTTTACTGAGTTTTGAATATTATTGATGCCTATGTTTGAATATGATTTGCATACCCATACTACTTTCAGCGACGGCGAGCTTATCCCTGCAGAATCCGCCAGAAGAGCCAAAATTTCCGGATACAAAGGGATAGCGTTTACCGATCATGCTGATCATAGCAATTATGAGTTTATTCTTACAAACCAACTGAAGTTAAAAAAGCAACTGAATGGTTTATATTCTGATTTTAAGGTATTGGTGGGGCTGGAATTGACCCATGTACCACCGGAGCTAATCAAAGAAATCAAAGAAAATGCTATTGATATAGGAGCTGATATTATCGTTGTTCATGGAGAAACAATTGTTGAACCGGTGATTGAAGGAACAAACAGAGCAGCTATTGAAGCGGGTGTTGATATATTGGCTCACCCTGGGTTAATAACAATCGATGATGCAAGGCTCGCGGCGGCAAAGAATGTCTTTTTGGAAATTACTACCCGCAAAGGGCATTCGTTAACAAATGGTCATGTGGCTTCAGTTGCCCGCCAAACAGGCGCAAAGCTTGTCATTAACAATGATTTTCATGCTCCAGGGGATGCAGTTAAATCAGAAATGGCTGTAAAGATAATGAAAGGTAGCACCCTTACTGATGCTGAAATTGAAAATATCTTTGAAAATAATAAATTCATTTTTAAAACCAAATTGGAGGGCTAAATGGCTAAGAAAAAACGGACAAATACTGAAGAAATCCCTGTGGACAAAGTCGAAGCTTTTCTTGAGAAGAATTTTAAAAAGATTTTAATTGCCTTAGGTGGAGCAATAGTCTTGGTTATTGTCATCTACGTAGCTTATTCCGCTATGCAAAGTTCCAAACAACAAAAAATAAGCCAATTAGGTCAATATGAGCACATGTTACAGATTGGTGCTGCTAAAGATGCTGACATTGAGCAATTTGTAGCATTTGGCACAAGTATTGATGAAGTCTCTGACTATACAAGGCTAAGAGCTGCAAGTTATTATATTGAAAACGGTGACAGGGCAAAAGCTGAAGCACTACTACAACAAATGAGTGGTCAATATAAAGAATTAGCTGACAGCGTACTTTTTGATCTTGGTCATAACGTGGATATTTCACATTATCTGGAAAACTCCTATTTGGAGCAGCTTTGGCAATATCGAAATATTTTAACTTCTGAATATAGTGAAGAGAGTATAGAAAAGTTTAATGAAAAATATTCTGAAAGCAGATTGACAGATCTGCTGAGAAACTGGGAGCAGCTTTGATGGAAAGAAAGGTTTTAAGTGGGAATGCTGCAATTGCCAGGGGAGCGTATGAGGCAGGGATTGGGCTTGTGAGCTCATATCCGGGAACCCCCAGTAGCGAAATTACCGATACTGTTAAGGTGTATGATGAAATATATTCCGAATGGGCAACTAACGAAAAGGTCGCCCTTGAGGTTGCAATAGGCTCAAGCATTGCCGGTACTCGATCAATGACATGTATGAAGCATGTGGGATTAAATGTGGCTTCTGATCCACTTATGACACTAAGTTATACCGGGGTCAATGCTGGCATTGTTATAGTGGTGGCTGATGATCCCAATATGTTCAGCTCCCAAAATGAACAGGACAGCAGACATTATGCTCGATTTGCCAAAATCCCTATGCTGGAGCCTTCAGACAGTAATGAAGCTAAACAGTTTGTGAAAATAGCGGTGGAAATTTCTGAAAAATATAGCACACCTGTCCTGCTACGCTCAGTCACAAGGCTTTCCCACAGTATGTCGGTTGTAGATATAGGAGAGAGGGAAAATGCCTCCCGAAAAGATCTGGATGTTAACATCCCCAAGTGGGTGATGGTGCCGGCAAATGCCAGAAAAAGGCATTATTTTGTGGAAGAAAGACTAAAAAATATTCAAAATGATTACAACGATGGTATTTTACAACTAACCTCTGAGGAACTAAACAGTAAAAAAATTGGTATAATCACCACTGGAATAACGTATCAGTATGTGAAAGAGGCTCTTCCTCAAGCATCTATTTTGAAACTGGGTATGGTGTATCCTCTTCCTTTCAAAAAAATACAGGAATTTTGTGAAAAGGTGGAAAATCTTTTTGTTGTGGAGGAGCTTGATCCATTTATAGAAAATGCGATCAGGGCACATGGCTTGGCTCTCCAAAGGCTAAATAGATCGGTAATAGGGGAGCTCTCTGTGGAGAAAGTGAGCAAACTCTTTGAAAATACTGATTTTGAAGTTTCTGTTTTTTCTTCTAAATATAGCGATATCAATGAACGTTTGCCCCAGCGCCCCCCCAATATGTGTCCAGGATGTTCGCACAGGGGTATATTTTATGCGATAAATAGATTAAAACTGTTTGCTTCAGGGGATATCGGTTGCTATACATTGGGACTGTTACCCCCTCTTTCAGCTATTCATTCCACAGTTTGTATGGGAGCCAGCATATCCATGGCACATGGCATTGACAAGGGATCCTATGGTGAATATGCAAGAAAATCTGTTGCTGTAATTGGTGATTCCACTTTTCTTCATACAGGTATTAATGGTCTTATGAACTCTTTTTATAATTCAGGGACATCCACTGTGGTCATACTTGATAACCGTATTACCGGGATGACAGGCCACCAGCCTAATCCTGCAACAGGGATCTCCATCAAAGGCACTCCTGCACCTCAAGTAAATATTGAAACACTTTGCAGAGGGATGGGGATTAAAAATGTAAGGATTGTTGATCCTTTCAATGTGCAGGAGTGCATGGATGCGCTGAAGGAAGAGACAGCAAAAGAGGAATTGAGTGTAATAATAACAAACAGACCGTGTATATTTGCAGATAAAAGTGTCATTTCAAGCCCGTATTTTGTAATAGAAGATAAGTGTACAGGTTGCAAAGCGTGTGTAAATCTTGGATGCCCGGCAATACTGTGGGACAGCGAAAAAAGACTTGCTTTTATAGATGAAACATTGTGCACAGGTTGTGGCTTATGTCCTAAAGTCTGTAGATTTGAAGCCATAAAACAACGCGGTGAATAAATAGTGACATAATTTGGGGAGTTTTCATGAAATCTGATATATTAATGGTAGGTGTTGGCGGCCAAGGGACGGTTCTTGCAAGCGACATTCTTTGTGATGTAATTTTATCCGCAGGCTATGACGTGAAAAAAAGTGAAATCCATGGAATGGCTCAGAGGGGTGGAAGTGTAATAAGTCATGTTAGAATAGCAGAAACAGTTTTTTCACCTGTCATCCCAGCTGGGAGTGCGGATGTTATCGTTTCTTTTGAAAAGATGGAATTCCTCCGTTATCTTGAATATATAAACGATGAAACCATACTGCTTTTAAATGAAGGGAAAATATATCCTCCCGGGGCTGCCGGTGGTGAAGAGGAATATCCCGATAAGCTCATTGAAGAAAAAATAGCAATATTTAAAAAGGCTTACATACTAAATGCTTTTGGTATTGCAGACAATGTTTTTAATAGGAAGGTGACAAGTACGGTAATGCTTGGGAAATTGGCTTCTGTAATGGATATAGATGTAAATATATGGAAAAATGTTATAGCTGAAAAGGTACCATCTAAAACAGTGGAAAAAAATTTGAAAGCTTTTGATGCCGGATATAATGTCTGATTATGTTAATAGATCTGCATATTCATACTAACTACTCCTCGGATGGAGAGTTGCCACCAGAGGAAATATTTGCCCGTGTCGAAGAGAAACAGATACGTTATTATTCTATCGCTGATCATAACACAGTCAATGGCTACTTAAAGCTTTCTGAAAAATATAGAGTTGTAGGGGATATTACCCTAATTCCCGCTGTCGAATTTTCTACATTTTTGGATGAACATGAAATTCATGTTTTATCTTACGGAGTAAACATCAAAGATGCCAGCCTCAAAAAAGCTGTAGATGTAATTAATACAAATAAAATGAAACAGGCAGAAGAAAGGGTGAAAGCTTTGAGAAAACTTGGGTTTACAATAGATTTGAATGCTCTTATTGAAAACGCTGGTAAAAATGTCCCATCCGGTGTAACTTTTCTCAATACACTGCTAAGTTATAAAGAAAACCAAAAGCTTCTTCAGGAATATATATCAGGCAGCAAATCAGATTCACCGTATACAAAATTCTATTTTGACCATTTTGCCAAGGGTGGGAAAGCCCATGTGCATGTGCCTTTGATCGATATCCGGGAATTTTTTGAAATAATGAATGGCAAAGCAATATTTTCACTTGCACATCCCAAACTTTACCCCGATCATCTGTTAAAACCCCTTATGGAATATCCTTTTGATTGTATAGAAGTTTTCTCAAGCTATCACAATACCAGCGATATCGACACCTATAAAAAGCTGGCGGATGAGTATGGACTGGGGTATACTGCCGGCAGTGACTTTCATGGGCCAAAAGTAAAGCCTGGAATAGATTTAGTGGTGGATACTGAGTACAATGAGCGTATCATTGATTATTTGCTTGATAACATTCACAAAAGGGGCTTATCCGTTTTTTACCTCTAACTGTCGGATTTTGGGATTTGTTGACAAAAAGATAGCAATTTCTTATTTTAAAAGCCAATAAAATGTAAACAGGTTAAGTTATGAATAATATGAAACTTTCGGTGGCAGTACTGGCAGGAGGAGAAAGCCGACGTTTTGGTGAAGACAAAACTTTGGCAAAAATAAATGGTCGCAGCATAACGTCGCTGCTTGCTGAAAGGATGAAAGCACTGTCCTCTGATATTATGGTGGTAAGTAAAGATGTCAATAAATTTACAGATGTGCATGGTGCTAATATAATAAGGGATGTTTATAAAGCCCAATGCCCCCTTGTGGGTATTATAACGGCATTAACTTATGCGAAGCATGATAGGGTATTTGTCGTCTCTGCTGACACCCCTTTTGTAAAAATTGAACTTGTGAAGTTTTTAGCAGAGAAAGAAAAGGATATTGTTTTACCGGTCACCGGAGGGAAAATTAATACGTTGTGCGGCATTTATTCTGCTAACATATTAAATATTCTGAAGAAATATTTTGAACAACGTATATAC
>JASMTO010000157.1:0-5228 GCA_041694215.1 bacterium | reverse complement strand
AGTATCTAGCGTAACTATTCCAGCAGGTCAAACATCAGCAACATTTACAATTGCAACACTGGATGATAACTTAGCAGAAGGAAGTGAGAAATTTAAAGTTTCACTGGATAGTGTTGAAACTGGTGGCTTAGAAGATGTAAGAGTAGATATGGGAGGAACTCCTGAAGAAAGTGACTTAAAATCTTTTTTATCGCAACTGATCGTTAATACTTTTTCTAAAGCGTATTCTGCTCTCTTTTGTCCCAGTGTTCTCATTTCGTGCCTCCATCAATCCAGCTAACATTACAAATACCCTTGCCTAAAGTGATATCTCCACCTATTTGCAAAAAACCGTTAATAGAATCTTTAAGCTTTTCTTTTATCTTTTTAGCCTCCAATGCATTAGACTTTCCAGAGAAATAAACAACACTGTATAATACTGAATCCGATGGCAAAAACTCCTGATATCTTAATCCACCATCTGCTGCCGTCCCCGTTTTAGAATCTATTTTAATGTTTGTCTGAATTTCAGTGCATGAAGATACGCAATAATCAAACGTCTCATCAGAAACAAGGAGTAGTCTTTCCACCTGAGGGAATCTAATATTTAAGAAATCGTCCTCAAGTTTTTCATCAGTACTGACAACCACATCTTCCAGAATAATCTTAGCATTATTATCAAAATCACCTTTTATAATTTTAGTACTGTTCTCTTTTATATTTAAATCCCCAAATGTTTCCGAGATACCCACATATTCCAGATCTTTTGACAGCCTTTTCAAAATGGTAGGGGAAGTCACCAAAATAAATGGTGCAACATTTGATCTCATAGGAAAAGCCAGTAATTTTGCATCTGAAACAGATATAGAGCCGGGGAACGAGGTTATTTTATTTTCTTTATTTTCAAGTTTTTTGTAATTTCCATTTTCATCTAATTTTTCACTAACATAACTTCCATCTTCAAAAACAACCTCGCCATCATTATCCTTATCGATTCCAAAAATCCAATTTGTTAAGTATTCTCTATCAGATTTGTTTTTTGCATTATTCCTGAAATGGTCTCTCATTGCCCCTTTGACCCCTGAAGCCTGGATAATTGGATAGCCGGTATGTCTTTCCCTCTGAATAGGAAGGTCAACGGTTGCAACAGATGCGCCGCTGCCTGCGTGGATTGGCGAAACAGCATAAAACGAAAGTATTGCGCATATTTCTTTATTCATAATAATCCTCCAAAGTTATTTTATACTTATACAATTATCAAATTTTTTATTAAACACGGTCCCCGCTGGGAAATATCCTTTCATAGGTTTGTGAAATTTTTCATGCAAATCCCAACCTCCCAAATATTGAATCTTACCGGTTGAAACTACCGACTTATTCGCTTCAGTCGAAACAGGGGTTAAAGAAAGGCTCATGAAAAGCACCCCGTCCACATCTAAATTAATTGTTAAATCTTCTTTTTTGTATTTCCCAAATCTTTGTTCAGCTCCAAGGGGTAAAATCCCGCTACTACCCAGATCATCTATATCAATACCAAAGAAAAGGCTGACCCCTTTTTTCAATCTGCAATGGTTAAAAGCATATATATGGCTTTCTCTGGCAGTATGATTTTTATTAAGTGCAATCCCCGTCCTAAGTTCTGAAACATAGAAATCTGTTACACTTTTAACTTCTGTCTTATCACTACCATTAATTAAGTCGCTGGCATTTATCCATTTGCCACCAATTGACTCCCACTCACTCTCGCCCTTTGCCCAGAAGAGACTACCAGATGACGTTTTTATGAGATCTGATTGGATAAGATAACTTTTAATTATTTGATATTTTTCCTTTTTAGAAGAAGCGGATGTTTTTTCAGCAAACCAAGAATACGGTGCCGGCAAGTAAACTTTTTCGTCCAGCTTAAAAAATGGTCCCACTAAGTTAAATTCGCCATTTTCTTTACCTATATTAATTATATGACTATATTTATTCTCATTATTTTTCTTATCTAAATAATAAAAATAAGATCTGATAGCACCTGCGATCGTATGAGCAGGTGGAGGAAAGTTGAAATTTGCATTATGATCCTGCCCTTTTTCCATAGGCTCTGCGCCTCTAAAAAAAACAGTATCATTCGGCTCAAAGCTATACCAATTGTACATTTGCTACCTCCTCCTCTCTGTGAAGAAAACCAGCAATAATTAGGCCTTCATTATTAAATTTACCCTCGTAATCAAAAATAATCTTTGAAACATTCTCTGCGATATCATCTTTTTCCTTTGATTCTTTCCCAGAGCGATCCAATTGTTTTAAAATGAATTTTTTTACCAAATCATCTTTCTCACTTTTCTGATATCCTTCTAAGTTCTTTATTGCCTCCATTCCATCTTTTAATTCTGCAAGCCTGTATGCAAGAGATCTGGACATCTCTTCTCCAATTTTGGTTGAGACATAACGGAAATTTTCTAGCTTTGTTTCATTCCATTTGCTGATAAAATATCTATCACCACCACTGCGTTTTTTAAGCTGTATTGCAATAGCATTTCTTCCACCTTTATCTTTCGCTTTTTCATTAAGCAGATCATGTGCCTCTTTTATCATATGAGACAAATCAGCCTTATGGTGACAAATTAAAGCTCCTGCTGAAATAGAAATATTTTCACCATTGCCTAAATTTAAAGAAAGCTTGCCAGATGTGGGCATGAAACTTTCGGAAATATCAGAAATATTAATATTGGTTTTGTCAGATTCAATTAATTTAAATGTTGACTTATAGTAATTACTGATTTCTTCAGCTGCATCCAAAACATTTTCAACAGGCAGAACCGCACACACGTCATCTCCACCAGCGTATATGAGCTTGCCGTCATATTTTTTTACAATACCTGCCACTCCATAAATGGCAAAGTCCCCAAGAGATTCTGAAATTGCTGCATGGATAGCCGGTGTTAAATTTCTTTTTGGTGACTCCCGGAAAATATTTTGCCAATTTTCAGAATAAGGACTTTCTATATTGCCATTCTTTAATTTATCCAATATTTCAGGATGCATAATGGATTCCCAAGTAGATGCAATCGTCTCTCCATTCACAAGCTTGCCCATCTGATCACCATCCATAAGAAGAATAGCGTAATAGTTATCTCGTAGATCTTTGTCACTTTGAGCGCTATCGTGTATACTTTGAGCTTTTTCAATTTTTTCATTTTCATCTGTAATCCTTTTTCTGATAAAATAATCGTGCAAAGCCATATATGTCGTACTTGGAAAGTTAGGGGAATTTTTGAATGTCCTATAAAGCAAATGCTCTTTATCTTTATCTTTATTTTTATCTTTACCCAAATAGTAATAAGCTAATCTTTTTGTTAAACAAATTGTGCATAACTTCTCATTATCTTTTAAATCAGAACCTTTGTCACCATCCCATTTTTGTTTTAAATTAGTCCAAAAATAATCGATATTAGTTTTATATTCATTTGCTGGCATGTTATTTTTATATGGCTTACTGTGAACAACTTCAAATTCTCCACAAATATGACATTTTTCACCCGGCTCAGATTTACGTTGAATAGTTTTTCTGTTTTTCTCTGCAGCCAACGCTGACTGACAAAGTGAATGTGACACAGAATACAATGTGCCTATCCCAGATTTCTCATAGTATTTCTTATCTTTAATCATGTCATTAAAATACTTTAAAACATCAAAATTGCCCTTATAAGCTTTAGAGGGTAAGAGTGATTTAATTTCATCTTTATTTTCTTCTTTAAGCATTTTTACACTAGCCCATTTAAATTCCCAAAAACTATCATTTTGACGTTTAAAAATACTGTCGATATGGCTTATTTCATCGGCATTCATTTTATATGTATCCAAAACACCATTTTTTACTAAGGAATAAATATTTTCCCAAGCTGTTTTGATAGTTGACTCAATTTCTTGAGCAATTTCTTCTGATTTACTAAAAGGGATGAGAAAAAGAAACTTATTTGGAAAGGATGCTATCTGAGGTTCATTGTTAAGAAAATTAACCCCTTCTGTAACTTTCCATTCTTTTCTTAAATATTCATTAATAAGGAACTGATCTATAAGGGAAGGATATAAAATATGGTCAGGACCTAAATTCTCTATTACCCATTTTATTCCTTCAAATGCCAGATAAGACAAGAATACTGAGCCAGTCCAATAATCCCTGAGTTTTCTCGCTTTTGAAATAAAGGTTTGCACAGGTGAAATATTAAAAACCATCATCCCTAAGTCATCTTTTCCACCTAACTCAAAACAGGACTGAATAGCAGATACGAGAGCATTATGCTGCCAAATAGAATGATCAGGAAATCTTGTATCAGCCGGCAGCCTGTGCCATAAAGCTCCTATATTACCTACGTTATCCTGTGCCAGTCTAAATCTTAAGACAAGGTGAGTATATAAAAATCTTGCTTTTTTGAAATCATCTGGTTTGTTTTTAAATTTATCAGAATAGCCTTTATCACCTGCTTTTTTGCCAATCTCTTTCTCCAGATACTTTTTTAAATCCTCCCAAATTTGCTGTGCATTTACATCACCAAACTCAATACTCAGATGAGCTTTTTCGCCTGTTGGGTGGGTAATAACGGGATTTTTCACGAAATCAACCGCCCCGCTTTTTTCTTCATCAGAGCTATATCCTACTATTTGTCCCCTTTCAAAACCTGATGCAATTCCGTCCGCTTTTTTCCAAAAATCCTGATTCGGAGAATCTATACCAAAGATATCTACAATTTCTTTCGCTCTTTCCGCATGACCTTTTATATCAAAGCATTTATCGAAAGGATCATGCATATATGCCCAAAATTTATTATCCCAGTAATTTGCTGGTAGATTTATTGCCATTTGTTCCCCCCTGCTTTAGATTCAATGATTTCATTCATTTGATTACAAGCATCAATATATTTTTGATAATTTTCACTTTTATCTGAAGGTTTAAATTTATAAGGGAGAAAAAGAATCTGACCTTGATATAATCCATTTGGCAGCTTATTGACATGTAAAAAATACGGTTTGGCATGTCTGTTTTCTTTAGCATATTGTGGGATATTTTGCTCGTCTTTTACTTCAATTGGCTTCGCTATTAAAGCACGCCTTTCAAAATAATGTCTATTTTCCAGAGAAAGTCTTGCATCTTTGTAAGCTAGTCCAGTATCAGACAACGAATCTTCCCATCTTCTCTGAGTAGGAAATTTTATTAATTTTGCATCAGTACTAAATGATGTGTAATCTTTTAAATCTCCTGT
>JASMTO010000156.1:0-13229 GCA_041694215.1 bacterium | reverse complement strand
TTCATCAATGATTTTGATAGAAGAATTATCAAGCTCGTAAAAACTTTTTGGATCAATACCGTTAGGTATTACTGTTACACAGTCTTCTTTACCGTAAAGCTTCTCAAACTCCGCTTTTCTACTTTCGGAAATTACAACATAAGTAATTTTCTCATTGTATTTCCGGAGTATTTTATAAATATTATGGGTGAAATTTTTGGCCAAATCGTCGTAAAAAAACAAACAGTCGTGATTCCAACTTACAATTTTTATGTTATTTTCCTCAGCAATTTCATGTATTGCATATGTCAACGGCAGATTGTAACGCATGGCGAGAACATTATGAGCAATTAAGATATCAAATGGCTCCAGATTTTTAAGTAGATAAGCTCTTATTTTATCTTTCACACTATAAAATAACCCTTTTTCACCCTGTAAAAACATTTTAACCGATTTTTCCACTGTTTTTTCTTGTGAACCTAAGAGAGGGTTTATTTCCACAGGGATATGCCGAACAAATTGACCTCCGTCACCTGCAAATATCTTTACGTTATTAAAATTACGGCTGAAGAGCAGAGCCTGTTGTCTGAGAATTTCTTCCACACCTCCAACAACAGGCGGACAAGAATAGTGCAAAAGTGCAATATTCATTCTGTACATTCTAACATCCCTTAAGTGATATATATTTTATAAGATCGAGCAAATGAAACTCCAGAACCTCGTATGAGAAAAATTGTTTACCAAGATTATAGTTTTTTTCAACCATAAGATTAAGTTTTTCTTTATTTTTCAATAAATTTAAAGTCTTTTGTACAGTTTCTTCGGTGATGAAACCGTCAAATGTTATTACATCAAAGTTTTTTGGTTCAATGTCAGCTATAAATATCGAATATCGGTTAACAACTATTGGTTTTTTATGATAGATTGTTTCAAGAAAAGCATTTCCGAACCCTTCATAACCTGAAGGGTAGGTGATTATATCCGCACAATCGTATATGTTACCTATAGTGTATTTTTTGCTATTGTTCTTTTTTACATTTCTTTCAGAACCGACATATTTATCAAGGGCAACAATCTCTACACCAAGTATATCGGCATAGTCATTTATCCGCTTGAAATAATCATCCCCTTCGTCAGATGCGGCATGGGAAATAAAGAGTTTCGGATTTTTGAGGTTCATAAGGTAAACCATTTCAACAGCTCGCTCAATCCACTTTCTTGGAACAACGCGTGTGGGCTGTAAAACCATAATATCGTCATTTTTAAGGTTGGCAAGTTTTCTTATTTCTTTACATGTTTCCCAAGAAGTCTTTTCCGGCTCTTTTGCAAAGTCGTAGACGTTTGGGATTACGATATTTGAAATTCCCTTTCTTAAACTCAACTGCTCGCTTGCCAGTGAGTTTATCGTTACATGCCTTATGGAAGGAAGTTTCGGAGGGAAGGCGCTATCTAAATAATCTTTTGCAGCGTTTATTAAAAATCTATCCCTTTCCCAGTAAAAATCGTGGTGGTGGGCTATTACCGGAAAACATGTTTCGGCAATGAATTCGGTTATTGCCAGCCCCAACGGGATATGCATAGGGATGGCCAGGGCATTCTCCACAATAAGTAAATGGATATCAAATGTTTTTATAAATGTATAAATATTTGATTTTAGAAAATCGCTTAATTTCCGGATTTTAGCTGATTTTTCGGCACTTCTATGTGTTGTCCCTACACATTTGTCCTGAATTTCTTTTATTTCCGGATGATTAAAAAAGGCTTCCGGTACAACCATTGTTTTCTCAGGCTCTCTGTCACATGTGCCAGCAAAATAAAAACAGTCAAAGTCATTTCTTTCCAATACATGTGCCCATTTTTCTATTTCCAGGGACACGCCATCGGTTCCTTCGATTCTGGTGGAAATAAAACCTATATTTTTTATATTATTCATTTTTTACCCTTCCGTAATCATCTTCAAACCTCATTATATCATTTTCTTCTAATTTCTCGCCCATTTGCACCTCGAAAAAGATTAGTTTTATATTTGAAGTGTTGCTGATTCTGTGTTTTGCTCCCTTAGGGATATGGATCATTTTTCCCGGACCTGCCTTTATAACAGTATCATCAATCTGTACTTCACCTTCACCTTGCACTACTGTCCAGTATTCATCTCTGAACATATGTTTTTGCAGGCTCAGACGTTTATGGGCATGGACTTCTATCCGTTTTAATTTATAATTTTCCCCGCTGTCAATTACCGTAAAATTGCCCCAAGGCCTGTTTTCCGTGTAATATTCATTTTGATTCATTTGCCCCTCCATTATTTAATTTAGTGTTAATGTCATCCCGGCTTTTATGGGGGTGACTTTATCTTTACAGATATTTTTTAAAATACATACTCCGTTTAAGCCGGTACAATGACCGGTGACAATATGTTTTATATCGTACCCATTTAATGTATTAGCAATGTTAATGATTTCCTCTTCGCTGCTTCTGAAAAGATGGAATCCACCTATGAGACTTTTTATTGTATTTATACCAGTTAGCTCAATAGCTGTTTTCACAATATTTAAAATCCCTCTGTGGGAACACCCTGTAATGATACTTATTTCGTCAGATTGTTTTAAAATAAGAAACATTTCATCGTTAAATGTATCTTTTTCGTATGCATCATTTTCCTTGATATATAAATTTGGGTCTGAGTCAAAATTATCATATTTTGTTATATGGGTAAAAATGATGCTTTCATTGATATTTATGGAATCTTTGACGAATTTGAATTCAAAAAAATCGTTGTTTAAATTTTCTTTATTTAAACCTATAAAAGAGTATGTACCATCAGGATTTTTCTTCATATGATTGCTATTGATATCTGTACTGCAGTATAATACATATTTCTTCGATGGTTTGTTTAGATATTTTAGTCCGCCGGTATGATCATAGTGCCCGTGGCTTAAAAATATTGTGTTTACGTCCTCAAGGGCAATATTTAAAACTTTTGCATTATGTTCCATTGTGAATGTTTGCCCTGTGTCAAAAATAAATCTGGAGTTGTTAAAAGTTACAATGCATGAAAAACCATGCTCAGATAAAATTTCTTTTTGATCGGTGTAATTGTCTGTCAAAAAAGTAATGTCCATTTTTTACCCCTTTATTGTAAACACATCCGCATATTTATTTGCTATAATTGAATATGCTTTTTTATCCATTATAAAAAATAGTTACTACAGTTCAAGCAAAAATATGTTCCTTCGTATTTGCTTTTTTTCAATAGTTTTGCTAATTTGTACATTAATGGCTAACATGAAGTTTTTGAATAAACTTATGGATTATGAATACTGTAAGATGTATCTATAACTTGTTAATAAATAAGGGGAGTTTATGCAAGAAGAAAACACATTCGAAAAGAAAATGGAGCGTTTGGAAAAAATAGTCAATGAGCTTGAAGACGGTGAACACGGTATTGAAGAAACATTAAAGCTTTTTCAGGAAGGTGTTAAGTTAGGCGAAGAATGTCGAAAAATTCTAAATGATGTTGAATTACGTGTAAATAAAGTTTTAGGGATAGCTGAGAATGGTGAAATTTTGACAGAGAATTTTGATGACGATGTTTAATTTAGAAAAATATTTAAAATATTGGGCGGAAAAAACTGAAAACTGGCTGAGACAAAATTTACCATATTATAGTGAACAAACAGTGGGACTTACGGACTCTATGCGTTATAGTACTATGGCAGGAGGCAAAAGACTTAGGCCGGCGTTGATTTATTCAGCTTTTGGTATTTTTGACAATGATTTTGACAAAATTATTCCCTATGCTTCATCTGTTGAGATGCTTCATACATATTCTTTGATTCACGATGACTTGCCGGCTATGGATGATGATGATTACAGACGGGGTAAACCCACCAATCATAAAATATTTGGAGAAGCTACCGCAATACTTGCCGGAGATGCATTGTTGACGAAAGCTTTTGAAATAATGCTTGATCCGAAAAAAAACATTGATGTTGATGTGAGCCTTAGAGCTGAAGCAGCTTATAAGCTCGCTGTGGCAGCTGGTGATAAAGGTATGGTGGGCGGACAGTTTGCAGATATACAGGCTGAAAATGGAAATTTTGACGCTAAGACTATTGAATTTATACATAAGCACAAAACAGCATCTTTACTGGGATATTGCACTGAGCTGGGTGCGATTATAGGTTACGGTAGTGAGCATGACAAAGAACGATTGAAAAAATTTGGTATGAATATAGGACTTGCTTTCCAAATAGTCGATGATTTGCTTGATTTAACCGCTTCTACAGAGGAGATGGGTAAAGATGCCGGCAGTGATTTAAAGAAGGGTAAGGCAACGTATCCGGAGATCTATGGTGTGGATAAGTCCAAACTTATAGCCCAACAACTTGTGGACGAATCGTTAGCGCTTCTTGAATGTTATAAACCTGCATCTAGGCCTTTGGAGGAAATTGCCTACTTTTTTATAAATCGTAAAAAGTAAAGTAATGAAATGTATGTTATAGTTTGCACATGAATGACGGAGGATGAATTGAGTATATTAGATTCATTACAGTTACCTGATGGTATAAAAGAGCTGGATTTTGGAGAATTGGATAAGCTGGCCTTTGAGGTAAGGGAGTTTATGCTGGAATCAGTTTCGAAGACTGGTGGGCACCTGGCTCCTAGCTTAGGTGTGGTGGAATTGACAATAGCCTTGTTAAAAACCTTTGATCCCCTCAAAGATAGGATTGTATGGGATGTTGGGCATCAATCCTATGCTTACAAGATACTTACCGATCGTAAAGATTCTTTTCACACGTTAAGAACGTTTGGTGGGATAAGTGGTTTTAACAAAATCAGTGAGAGCCCGTATGATGCTTTTGGTGTGGGGCATACCAGCACATCCATTGCTTCAGCTTTGGGGATTAAAACAGCTGCTGATATAAAAAATAAAGAGCAGAACGTTGTGGCTGTTATCGGTGATGGTGCCATGACTGCTGGGCTTGCTTATGAAGCTATAAATTATCTGGGACATTTGGATAAAAACCTTATTGTTATACTGAACGACAATGAAATGTCTATAAACCCCAATGTGGGGGCAATGTCCAGTTATTTATCAAGAATAATGACAGGTGAAATGTATACCAAATTTAGGAAGGATGTTGCAAATATACTTGAGAATGCCCCTATGGGCTCTGCATTTCTTCATTTAGCAAAAAAGATGGAGGAAGGTGTAAAAGGGTTTTTTACTCCGGGTGTACTTTTTGAAGAGTTTGGGTTGAAATATATTGGTCCTATAGATGGACACAATATAAAAGATTTGATTAAAGCTATACATAATGCCAAAATACAGGATGGACCATCGCTAATTCATGTGGGCACCAAAAAAGGTAAGGGTTTTAAACCTGCTGAAGATAACCCTGAAAAGTTTCACGGGGTTTCCGCTTTTGATCTGAAAACGGGGGAGGCAATAAAATTTGGGTCATCCCGGACATATACTGATATTTTTGGTGATAAAATCTGTGAAATAGGCGAAAGAAATAATAATGTTGTTGCAATAACAGCAGCTATGCCTGATGGTGTTGGCCTTAAAAAATTTGCCAATAAATTTCCCGAAAGATTTTTTGATGTGGGTATAGCTGAACAGTTTGCTGTAACGTTCGCTGCCGGCTTGACCGTGGGTGGTTTAAGGCCGTATGTTGCCATATACTCCACCTTTTTACAGAGGGCTTTTGATAGCATTATACATGATGTTGCATTGCAGAATTTACCGGTAACATTTTGTATCGACAGAGGGGGGCTTGTGGGGGCAGATGGGCCTACTCATCATGGTGCTTTTGATTTATCGTATCTGAGATTGATTCCTAATCTTACCATTATGGCTCCTAAAGATGGAAAAGAGCTTGAAGATATGCTTGAATTAAGCTGTAGTTTAAACGGGCCTGTTGCGATAAGATATCCGAGGGGGGCTGCTGAAAAATATGATTATCCATACTGCAAAGTAGAAAGCGGTGAACCGGAAATCATAAACGATACCGGTGACTATGCGATTGTATCAGTAGGGCATATTTTTTCAGAAGCTGAGAAATTACAAGACATGTTGAAGAATGACGGCTTAGAAGTAGCACTTATAAATCTGCGTTTTGTTAAACCTATTAATAACGATAGCTTACTTAATGTTTTGCTGGATAAAAAATCTGTTATTCTAATGGAAGAAAATGCATTGAATGGTGGTGCATGTGAAGCTGTTCAGTCTATCCTTATTAAGGCAGGATATAAAGGGAAAATCTATAAATACGGTATTCCGGATGAGTTTGTGCCCCATGGTGATATTAAATCGCTTAGAAATCTTATAGGCTTAACGGCAGAACACATTTATCGTTTCATATCACAAAAATGGCTAAAAAACGTTTAGATATTTTACTTTTGGAATCAAAAAAGGCCGAAAGCAGGGAGAAGGCTAAGGCTTTGATAATGTCCGGGAATGTATATTCTGACAATAACGTCCTTGATAAACCGGGGATGCTAGTGGATGAAAGTATATCTATATACATAAAAGAGCCTTTGCCTTATGTTAGCAGAGGTGGATTAAAACTGAAAAAGGGTTTAGATGTTTTTAAATTAAATTTTAATGGAAAAACGGTACTTGATATCGGTGCTTCGACGGGCGGTTTTACCGATGTTGCTCTGCAGCATGGTGCTAAAAAGGTCTATGCTGTGGATGTGGGGAAAAATCAACTTCATTATAGCTTGACTAAAAACCCCAAAGTTATCAATTTGCAAAAGGTTAATTTCAGAGAAATCGATTTTGATACAATTGGTGAGAATGTTGACGTCATTGTGGGGGATGTTTCGTTTATCTCGTTGAAGCTAATTATTCCTAAAGCTGTGATGTTTTGCAGTGACGGTTGCGAACTTGTTTTTTTGATTAAGCCACAATTTGAAGCTGAAAGACATGAAGTTGGAAAAAATGGTGTTGTACGGGATCTGGAAGTACATAAAAGAATCTTAAAAGATATTATTGCTTTTGCAAGAAAATGTGGACTATCGTTTTGTGGTTTGGCTCGTTCACCTATAAGAGGTCCAAAAGGTAATATTGAGTATCTTTTACATTTAGTTTATAATAATACCCTTAGTATAAGCAATGATGTGGAAGAAATTGTAAGGCAGGTTGTGGATGATGAACAATATAGCTATCGTTGTTAAACCCCATGCTGAAAAGGTGGCGGATATTACAAAGACAATTTGTGACTACCTAACGTCTGTGGGTAAAAATGTGTTACTTGAGGAGAGGACAGCATCTGTTTTAGGGTATGATCATTTTGCTTCACATGATGAAATTAAAAACAAAGCAGATCTTCTCATTGTTTTGGGTGGGGATGGTACGCTAATCTCCAGTAACAGAATAATTTCCGGTAAAAATATTCCTATTCTTGGGATTAACTTAGGAAGGCTTGGTTTTTTAACGGAAACCAAAGTGGATGAGGCCATGGATACGGTAAAAAAAGTGCTTTCTGGAAAATATAAATATGATAACCGAATGAAACTTTACAGTGAAATTTTTAATAACGGTGAAAAAGTTTTTGAAACGGAGGTAATAAATGATATTGTGATTAATAAAGGTGCTCTTGCCAGAATTATTGATATAGAGGTTTCTATAGATGGGCAGTTTGTTAATATATATAGAGCTGATGGTTTGATAATATCCACACCTACCGGTTCTACTGCTTATACACTTGCAGCAGGGGGGGCTATAATATATCCAACGTTGAATTCTATTATTATAACCCCTATTTGCCCTCATTCACTTACACACAGACCTATTGTTATACATGATGACAGTGAAATAAAGGTAAGAGTGATTAATAATGATGAAAAGGTTTTTATCACATATGATGGCCAGATAGGAAGAAAAATGTCTCTAAATGAGGAAATTTACATTCGTAAATCTCATCAACCTGTGAAGCTCATAGTCTCTCAAAAACGTAATTATTTTGCACTTCTTAAAGAAAAACTTGGCTGGGGAAGTATCTAATGCTTAAGTTTTTAAGCATCAAGAATCTTTCTGTTATTCAATCTGTGGCTTTGGATTTTGCCGAAGGGCTCAATATTATCACCGGTGAGACAGGTGCTGGTAAATCCCTCATAATTCAGGCTTTAAAACTTCTCATTGGGGAGCGTTTCAGCCGTGATATGGCAAGAGATCCTGATGAGAAAGTTATAGTAGAAGGTGTGTTTGATGTTTCTTCTCTTGAATTTGATGAACTGACGGTGGAGGAGTTTGATATTGAGGATGAAATAATTGTGAAGCGAACTATAGATCCATCAGGCAAAAGCAGAGCTTTTGTTAACGGACATATAGCTACGCTTGCACAGCTTAGTCAGATTTTGGAAGGGGTGGTTGATTTCCATGGTCAGCACGACCACCAGCACCTTTTAAATGCAGGTAATCATATAAAATACCTTGACGCATTGGTGGATGAAAAACTGAAAACGGATTATGCTGAATTGTACCATCGCTACCAAACATTAACGGATGAAATTAACAAATTGAAAAATGATTACGCTGAAACGGTTAGAAATAAAGAAATTTTTGAATTTCAATTAAATGAAATAAAAGACATGTCTATTGATATAGAGCGTGACAGTGAATTGGAAAACAGGATTTCCTTTTTAAGCAATATAGAAAATATAAAAAAATCTCTGTCCGCTTCTTTGGAAGTATTATCCGAAGGGGAGTACAATGCACTGGAAATGATTAACAATGCATTAAGGGAAATATCCGGTGTCCTTCATCACTATCAGGAGCTGGAAAAAACGCATACAAGGCTTCAGGATATCTGTTATGAACTTGATGATTGTGTAAATGTCCTCTCACACATGTTTTATGAACAATCAGAAGATTCGGGGGAATTGGATAATTTAATAAACAGGAAGGTAAAGCTTGATAATTTAATGAAAAAATATGGCGCAACCCTTTCTGATGTGCTTAATTTTGCTGAGAATCTTGAGGAGAAGCTTGATAACCTTACATTTGATGAAGACCGGATAGAACAGTTAGAAGCTGAGCGTGACAAACTAATTAAATCATTAAACGATTCAGCAAACAGACTTAATACGGCAAGACGGGAAACGGCTAAACGTCTTGGTAAAGAAGTGGAAAATATTTTGCACAGCATCGAGCTTAAAGATGCAGTTTTTGAAGTTGCGGTGGAATTAGCTGACAAAATTGATTCTTTGGCTGGAGCAAATGTGGAATTTTTCATTTCAACCAATAAAGGCTTTAAGCCTGCTCCTTTAAAAAAGGTAGCTTCCGGCGGTGAGCTTTCGAGAATTATGCTTGCTTTAAAAGAAGTTTTTAGCAATGTGGATAATACACCTGCATTGGTTTTTGATGAAATAGATACAGGAATAAGTGGAGTTACTGCTAGGAAAGTTGCCGAGAAGCTCTATAATCTCAGTTTAAAAAAGCAGCTTTTTGTTATTACTCATTTGCCCGTGGTAGCATCAAAAGGAAATAAACATATCCATATTTCAAAAAAAACTGTCAATAATAACACATATACCGAAATAAAAGTCTTAACTGGAGAGGAAAAAAAATCTGTTCTTGCCACAATGATAGCAGGCGAGGCTACGCCTCATGCTGTAAAACAGGCTGAAGAACTTCTGCGGGGAACAGAGTGATTGATAAATTTGCTTTTGCTGTGGTGGGTGTAACGCAAAGCCTTGGATATGTCGGGATAATAATTTTGATGGCACTTGAGAGCTCTTTTTTTCCTTTTCCCAGTGAGATAGTTGTCCCTCCAGCTGGTTTTTTGGCGGCAAATGGCAATATGAATATTTACATTGTCATTTTTTGCGGCATTCTGGGCAGCGTGCTTGGTGCACTTGTGAACTATTTTCTTGCTTTGCGATATGGGAGGATATTTTTGGTCAGGTATGGTAAATATGTGTTTTTTGACGAAAATAAATTAGTGCGCATGGAGTCTTTTTTTAGATCACATGGGGAGATTACAACGTTTGTGGGCAGACTTATCCCTGGGGTTAGGCAGTACATTTCATTTCCTGCAGGTCTAGCTAAAATGAATATTTATAAGTTTGTAGCATATACCGCATTAGGAGCAGGGATATGGGTTGTAATTCTTGCTTATGTGGGCTTTTATGTGGGAAAGAATATCGATCTTGTAAGAGAAAGGCTAAGTACAATTACCATAATTCTAATCCCCTTGCTTTTTTTGCTCGTTTTGGTTTATATTTTAACTTATAAAAGATATGTAAAAAGGTGACTTTATGATTAAAAAAATTTCCGTTTTAGTTGTTTTTTTAATGTGTTTTTCTGTTTCTGTTTTAGCTGAAGAATATACTGTTCAGCGGGGTGATACACTTTATCATTTGTTAGGTGATATGTTTACACCATCAGAAATACTGGATATCAATGCAGATATTAAACAACAGGTTCCTGATTTTCAGCTTCAGGTTGGTGATGATCTGATTTTTAATCATGGCGAAGTTGTTATTAAAATAAATATATCTAAAGAGATTCATATCAGTAGAAAAAAAAATGGGATTAATGTTGCAGTGGTAAATTATCCGGTAAAAGTATTGCGTACAGTTGTATCCGGTGAGATTAACAATTCTTTGTTTTATGCCATGCAAAGAGTGGGCGAATCAGATATACTGGCAATAAAGCTGGCTGAAATACTTGAATGGGAAGTGGATTTCTTTAAAGATATTAGAAAAGGTGATTTTTTTAATATATTAGTAGAAAAAAAATTTTGCAGAAACAAGTTCATTGGGTATGGTAGAATTTTGGCTGTGGATTTTGTTAACAATGGACGTTTTATACGCGGTTTATATTATGAAGATGGTAACATCAGCGGATATTTCAGACCTAATGGTGAATCTCTTCAACGGGGATTTTTGAAAGCTCCTCTGAAATTTGCCAGGATAAGCTCTACATTTCAGCGTCGCCGTCTTCATCCTGTTCTTCATGTTTACCGTCCACACTACGGCGTGGATTATGCGGCTCCTATAGGAACACCTGTCCATGCTACTGCAGATGGTACTGTTATAGTAAGGGGGTATTCCAAAGGCAATGGAAATTATGTAAAACTCAGACATAATAATGGCTATGAAACGATGTATTTACATTTTTCCAGGTTTAAAAGGGGGCTTAGTAGGGGGGACTTTGTTAAACAGGGTGAGGTTATAGGTTATGTGGGATCTACTGGTTATTCCACCGGTCCCCATGTGGATTATAGGATTAAAAAACATGGGAAATATATAAATCCTTTGAGTTTTAAATCTCCCACTAAAAAATTGCCGGCAGAGGAAATGGATCAATTTAGACAAAGCACACAGATGTATGCAAATTTACTGAATTACTCTTATTTAAGATATGCTTGCCGAGATTGTGTTGAAGATAGTGTCAGGATAAATTAAAAGTAAGGAACAAGCCTTACTTCCTTTTTTTCTTTGTCATACATAAAGTAACCCCTTTTGCTGTATGTCTCCAGAGTATAGTAGCTGTCATTAATGATAGCTTTGACTCCGGGCATAGCTTCTTTATGAAATATTATTTTTGAATCTGAAAATTTCTCAAGCTGTTTCTTTATTTCCTGAACTTTCAGTTTCATTTGAAAAATGTCTTTTCTAATAAGCCGTTTTTGCTGGATAAGTTTTTTAATCTTTTCCTTTTTTTCTTCATTTTCTATTTTTTCGATGTTATCTTCTATATTTCCAAGAAAATGGGTTATTTTTTTCAAAGAATGTGTTTTTTCATTTATTTGGTCAACCAAACTCATAAACTCAGATATGTGATGGGCAGATGAGCCGACTACTATTTTTGTCTGTTTAAAAGAAGGTGATCCAAGGATCTTTGCCTCAACCCCTTTTGTTGCGTAAAATGTTCCGCCGAAAATACTACCGGGCCGCCCCATTACCTCAATCTTTTCACCGGCGCTGATATTTGAATCGCGTATCATATTTTTAATATTAATATTTCCAGATGCTGAGATTTCGGCATATTGGGCATATTTTGCTTCGACATCTTTGCCGGCTATGCAAATTGCTCGTCTTGCAAAACTGTGACCGATAATCCCTTCTTTTACTACAATACTTCCTCCAGCTTTTACTGATCCGCCAGATATTGTCTTAACAATAACATTTTTTCCCGCATTGACTTCAAAATTGGGCATAACCTCCCCAGAGATAATAACAGTTCCCGGAAATTTTATATCACCTGTTTTGTAGTCAACATTACCCGTAACTCTGTAAACTTCACTTACGCTGAGATAGATATGTGAAGATACCTTTCTATAATCCAGCATTCCGTCAATAAGGCTGATTATGTTATTTTTTTCCATACGGAGATTGTTATCAAGATGCAGTTCAATATCTTTTCCTTCTTTGGTTTCCAGAATATCCCCCGTAACGGTATATCCGTTTTCTCCTTTTACAGGGGGGTTGTAATAGGCAACAAGTGCATTTTTTTCAACAACAGTAATATTATTTCTCTGAAATTTCTTGTAGTCCACTTTATCAGTTTTACTCGATGGTGTCTCAACGTCAAAATCATAGTTGTCTTCACTGGTTTTTAATAATACCTCTGCATCGTTGCCTTCAACAGGGGGTTTCCCGGTGGCAACTAAAAACATTGGTTCAATATCCAGATTTTCTTTGATTAGGTATAACAGTAGGTCAATTTTTTCATCCATTATACCTTTTACTACATTGTTTTCGTTTAATATTTTGTAAATAAAATTCTTGTCGATATTTGACTTATACTTTTGTGGAACTAAGAGATATGCTTTCATTTTATCATCAGTGATAATTACATCGAAATCATCCATAAAAACATCTTCAAAAAGATTACCTTTTTTCCGGCCTCTTCACCTTTTACGGAAAATTCCAAAAGATATTTACCTTCTCCCGCTCCATCAGATGAGATCATTTGATAATTTAGTTCGCTTATATCTTTTCCCAAAAGGTCTTTGGCTTTTTTAAAGGCTTCTGCAAAGCTTCCAGCTTTTATTCGAATTTTTTTCAGTTGGTTATCCATTAAATACCCTATAAAAGATTGAATGAGTCTCTGATGATAAATAATAGCATATTAAACATGGCACTTTCAAATGTTTTTTTTTATCATACTCTTATATGTATATTTTTAATTTGTTGAAAATGTAGTATTAAAATGTTAACATTTATTAGGAAGGTTAAAATGGATATGTTTAAATATTTTTTGGACAACTCTACTGCCTCTATGTGCA
>JASMTO010000155.1:0-17160 GCA_041694215.1 bacterium | reverse complement strand
TAAGTACTAAGAAGAGACTAAACCCTTCCCCATTTCACCAATACTCCACTCAACCACTCAACTACTCAACCAATCCACCAATCCACCAACACTCCACTTCCGATGTTAAAAATCCGTGGCTACTTTTATATCTTTCTGTTTCAGCATTTCCCTATTGTAAATGTAAACAATATCCCGTCTTGTAAGAATTCCAATAAGTTTTTTTTCTTCAAGATTGTTAACCACGGGCAGCATTTCAATATTTTTGAAGCCGATAATTTCTATTGCATCAGCTAATGTGTAATTTTCAAGCACAGGGGTAACATCTTTGTCGCATATTTCCCCCGCCACAACTAAGTCTTCCAGTCCTTCCTCAAAGATGAACTCACGTATCTCATCAAACTGCAGTACACCAACTAAGGTATAATCCTGCTTTACAACAGGAAAATTGTTGTGTTTTACAGTGGGGATAAAATTCAGAATATCAGTAAATTTTAAATCTTCCCGGATGACAATGGGATCTTTCCGCATGATTTCTTTTACTTTTATTGTCTGCAGAACCTGCAAAAAAAATTCGCCTTTATGTATGGGTGAATCGCTGCGTGAATTAACCTGTTTTATATATATTGTATGATTTCTGAGTAAGAGAAACGAAAGTGTACTCACCCACATAGCTGGTACAAGCAGATGATAGTTTCCTGTCATTTCACTAACCATGATAATTGTTGATAGAGGCGTGCTTGCAATTCCTGAAAAAAAGCCGGCCATTCCCACGATGACGTAAGCTCCGGGCTCGGTGACAATTTGCGGCATTACACCTCCAAGAAAAAGCCCGGCAAATCCGCCCACCGATGCTCCTATTACCATTGAGGGGCCGAAAATCCCTGCGCTACCACCGCTTCCTATACTGAAAGATGTTGTAAGGATTTTGGCTATTATTAGAATCAGTAAAAAAGAGATACTGAGTTGGCTATGCATCCCCAGCTCGATCTGCTCGTAGCCCCCGCCGAGAGCCTGAGGAATAAAAAAACCGATAGCACCAGTGACCAAGCCACCTAACATGGGTTTAAAGTAATTGGAAATTTTCAACTTCTTAAATACTGCATGTATTCCGTAAAAAGTTTTGATATACAGATATCCGAAGCCCGCACATAGAAATCCCAATAATGTATAACTGATCAGTTCCAATGGATTTATGAATCGGAAATCAGGGGTTTCAAATAATGGTTCCCACCCAAACATAGTGCAAAATACCGAATAGGCAATAATTGACGTTATCGTTGATGGAAGAAGAACTTCATATTCCAAATCAGAGCTTGAATACATAACTTCTGCTGCAAATATAGCTCCAGCCATAGGAGATCTGAATATAGCCCCTATTCCTGCCCCCATACCGGCGGCAGCTAAGATACGCTTTTCCCTGTCTGTCAGGTGGAGAACTCTTCCCAGGAATGACCCAAATCCGGCGCCGATCTGAGCTATAGGTCCCTCTCGTCCACCGGAGCCACCTGTGCCTATTGTTATAGCACTTGCTATTGTTTTTATAATGGGAACGTGCCATCTGATATAACCGTTCTATGTGTGTATTGCTTCTATTGCTGCATCAGTGCCATGCCCTTCAGCCTCAGGAGCAAATTTAAAAACAAGAAAACCGCTTAAAAGTCCGCCAAAAGCAGGAACAAAGAAAAACAGCCACCGTTTTAGTTCACTGGTTGTATGACCAAACAGAGAAGGCTCCCCTGCCGTTTCAGGAAGCCGCATCCCTATTACGTAATCGATGAAAAAGTAACCAATGCCTTGAAGTAGAACAAAAAATACAATGGCACCAAGGCCTGCTACTATTCCCACAAGAGTTCCCAAAATGAACCATCTTCCTATAAAGGGGAGATTAATTTTTGAAAAAAAATTATTCAAAAAGTTCTCCTTTCAGCCTGTCTCTTGAATCAAATACAGACTTATATGCAAAAAACAACGAAAAAAGTGAAGCGAATGTTACACTGACTGTTATGATAATCATTATGGCTATCTGATATTTTACAGCCACAACAGGGTTTGTGCCGGACAGTATCTGTCCTGTCATCATTCCGGGTAGAAAAACTAATCCCACACCGCTCATGTTGGTAATTATGGGCAGGCAGGCAGATCGAATAGCATTTGAAAAAAAGGATTTCACCGACTCGAATTTTGTGCCGCCTAAAACCAGGATTGTTTCAACATGTTTTGGGTTATTTTTTATAGAGTCAAAAAATCTATCCAATGCCAATGCACAAGCATTCATTGAGTTGCCGAGAGCCATACCCGCAATGGGAATAAAATATCTTGCATCATACCATGGATCCGGTTGGACAATTACATATAAAAAAAATGATGTGATAATGGATCCGTTGAAAAAAACTGTAATAAAAATTTTTGGGAAAAATCTGGGAATAACCAGCTGGGACTTTTTCAATATTGTCTGAGCGGCAAAAGAAGCCATAAAAATAAAGACAATGAGAATGAGCCAGAAACTGTTAATATTAAAAATATATACGAGAATAAATCCAGCAACTGTAAGCTGTAAAGTCATCCTCATAAGGGAAATTAAAAGGTCTTTGACAAGGTCTAGCTTCATGTATTGATAGATTAGTAATATAAATCCAGTCACTACGTAAAGGATCAACAGCGAATTAACAGATATATCCAGTATCGATTTTTCCAATTACTGCTCCATTAGTTTTTTTATTTCTGTATCACTAATATGTTCAAACGTTTTTTTTATTTCTCCGTCAGCCATATACAACTTTTCATCTGCCTGTTTTATAAAATTTAAGGAGTGGCTCACAATTATTATCCCTGTATTTTCTTTTAATTCATCTGTTAATGCCAGGACTTTGCTTTCATTGCCTATATCCAAAGCTGAAGTGGGCTCATCCATAAGAAGAAAATGGGGATTCATCAAGGCAGCTCTGACAATGGCAATCCTCTGTTTTTCCCCGCCGGAGAGGTTTTTCGTATCTTTTTCCAGATATGAGTCATCAAGCGCTAACTTTTCAAACAAACTCAAAGTTACACTTTTGTCAATAGTTAGTTCAGAATTATATCTCAGACGTGAGAGCATATTTAAATTATCCATGACGGTTCCGTTGAAAAGTACAGCTTCCTGGTGCAGATATTGGACGTTTTTCCTTAAAATCTGAGGCTTTATTTCGTTGATGTTTTCATTATTTAAATAAATATTGCCGTTATATGCTGTTAGACCGCAGAGGGCTTTTAAAAGAGTTGATTTTCCTGCACCGCTTTTTCCAAAAATGGCGTAAGTTTTACCAGATTCGAAATTGAATGATAGATTCTGGATAACAACTTTATGTTGGTATTTAATACTCAGGTTTTCTACTGTTAATGTATTCATAATTTCCTTAAAATAATTACAGCTTTTTTATCCGTATATGATAATATATTTTCCTCAAATACCTCAAGTGATAATTCCTTTTTTATATTCTCAGGGAGAGCCAGAAAAGCCTGGGATATTTTTTCTAATCGTTTCTGGGAAGGGCTAAGCCGTTTAGCCCATTCTGCAAAATTATGTTTTTTATGCAATAATTGCAAAAATTCTATTCTGAAATAATTGGACGTCATATCCACTATTTCTTTAAATGTATATGATCTGAAGTGCGATGGATCCCTTATAAATTCGATTGTATTCAAATATGCATCTTCCGTGTCCACAATGCTATCTATGAGAACTAAAAGCCCATTGTTTTTTAAAACCCTAAAGCTTTCCATAAAAAAGCGTTCAGCATCCTGAAAATGGTGCAGGGCTATTCTGCAGGAAACAAGATCAAATGTTTGAGCTTTAAAAGGGAGGAATTCAGCAAGGTTTTGCACCGCCGAAGGTGTTGGCCAGTCTGATAATGCTTCTTTGAGCATATTAAAACTTAAATCAGAAATAACATATTCCCTAGCATTAAATACCTTGGCGCAGTGTCCCGCTGCAGTTGCCACATCGAGAATTTTGTCGAATTTTTCATTTTCAAAGAGGCGCTTAAGTATATCGAGATCTGTGCCTGTTTTATGATCTGAGCTGATTTTATAATTGAATGCGGACTTGTCAAAGCTCATTTAGATACCGGTTCATAGCTTCTGGAGGAAGTTTTGTATTAAATCAGATTGTGTATCAAATTCCAGTAAAAAAGCATCATGCCCGTAATCGGATTCTATATTTTCCCAAGTTACATCCCTTCCTAACGTGTTTAATATATCAACAACTTCTGCTGTCTGGTAGTTGGGGAAAAGGAAGTCGGATGTAAATGTAATGAACAGTGTTTTGCACCTTATCTTACCAACTGCTTCCTCAAAAGAACCGTAACCGTAGGAGATATCAAAGATATCCATAGCTTTTATAATGTAAAGAAAGCTGTTTGCATCAAAGTTTCTGGCGAATTTGTAGCCGTTGTATCTCAAATAGTTTTCCACTTCGAAATATCCGAAAAAATCGTATATCCCTTCCAGTGTAGCATATTTACGGCCAAATTTTTTATGAAAGGAAGCGTCTGACATAAATGTTATATGCTCAGCCATCCTGGCTATTGCCAAGCCGTCAACAGGCTGCGTTTTACCATAATAATTACCGTTATTCCAGTTGGGATCTTTCATAATCGACATACGTGCAACAGTATTGAAAGCTATGGCCATTGGTGTGATTCTGCCGGCTGTGGCTATGGGTATTATTGATTCCACCATTTCCGGAAAGGTTATTGCCCATTCAAGAGCCTGCATACCCCCCATAGAACCACCGACAACCGTTTTCAGTTTTTCAATACCAAGATATTTGATGAGTCTCTTTTGCAATTTTACCATATCCTTAACAGTAAAAACGGGAAATTTAAGACCGTACGGCTCTTTTGTGGCAGGATCGATTGAAGCCGGGCCTGTAGTACCGAAACATGAACCTAGAAAATTAGAGCTTATTATAAAGTACTTATCTGTATCAAGAGGTTTTCCGGGACCTATCATTTCGTCCCACCACCCCGGCTTCTGGTCATCCGGATGGTTGTATCCTGCGGCATGGTGACTCCCTGTTAAAGCATGGCACACGAGAATTGCGTTTGATTTATCGCTGTTTAGAACACCGTATGTTTCATAAGCCACTGTAATGGGATTAAGAACCCTACCACTTTCGAAAAAGAATTCATCTTTGAATGTTACATATTGGGTTTTGACAAGGCCCACTGAATTATTCTGCATTAAATCCCCCTGTAAAAATGTAAAAAGCCCCTCTACAGGGTCAAGAGGCCTTGCCGCGAAGCTCGGTCTCTTATCTTCCCCGTTTTGGGCGGGATGTAGCACCTGTCATCTACCCGGGGGCAGACCGGTTGCTGTGGCTTCTCAGGGCCCGTTCCCTCAGCCACTCTAGATAAGAGTGTTAGAAAGATAACGTTTTAAATGTATAATGTCAACAGATTATGGGCTTTGGTGTCACCCCATTTTTTTAGCATAAATATTTTCCAATGTAATTTGCACGCATTCCGTAGCCGAAACTCGAAACTACTGCCGCTAACCGTTTGCACCTTTCTCTTATAATTGTTTTTATTTACAAATACTTACACACTTTACATTCCCACACAGGGTGCGACCGCTAACCGGCAGTACGTTTCTCTAGCACCAGCCAAAGGCTGGTAAATATGTGGTACACATCCGACATCGGCTGCTTCATTTGTGCAAATTACATTAAAATCACTACCCTATTAACTAACTTCTTGTGAAACTTAACTTTATGCAAATTTTGGAGTGATTCCAAATTATGGGCTGATGCTATGTTGTGTGAAAATTGTTCTGAGTTTGTTTTTTTACTAAAAACAATGAATAGGCAGATAGTACAATACTATGGGTGATATCGCCATTATTTATCAGTTCGTGAAGTTTTTTTTGGGTATATTCTACCACCTCAATGTCTTCAAATTCATCAAGATTTAAGCTGTTTTTATACTGGCAGTTTGTAGCATAATATGCAAAACAACAGTTACTCATTAATGCAGGATTAGGGTTAATTTTCCCTAAAAAAATAATATTTTCTGGGACAAGGCCAGTTTCTTCATTTAATTCTCTTTTGGCTGCCTCTTTAGGATTTTCCCCGGCAGAGATTGCACCGCCGGGGAACTCCAATGTCGTGTTTTCTGTTCCAACTCTGAACTGCTTTACAAGAACAAATTTCCCGTTTGATAATTCAGGGACAATGATTACCCAGTCACTTGTATTAACGATGGTAAAGGGCATTGTACTGTCTGCTTTACTGAAATAATAGAAGCGGTGTTCGATACTGAGTATACTGTCTGAGTACTTAAGTTTGACGCCCTTTGGATGCCAAAACTTATCCATTAAATAATAAGCCCACTGTTACCGCTGGAACCGCTATTTTGGAAACCTTGTAGGTTGTCAATATTTTGACTGATTTTGATGTTACTTTTTGCTTCCAAATATTTGTTTCTTAACTCCTCAGGGATTGACGAATATTCATACATAATGTCTTTGGAGTCAATTTCGCCGCCGATTTCATCTTCAAAAGGAAATCCAAAAGGTAAGACTGCTACCTGCATACTGCTGCCCGAAGGTATTGCCTGAATTAGAGCAACATTTCTTATTTTTGATTTCTCTTCATCATATTCTCCCATTACAGAATCACCGGTTACCAGTTTTACGAACTTGATATTTTCGTAAGCCATCATTACCTCCATTTCTCATTTTAACAAGATTCAAACATATATAAGTTATGAAAAATTGCAATAAACTTTTTGATTGTACCATTTTTTTAAAGAAAATTTTAAACAATATCTTTTTTATTATACCATATCTTGAGTATCAAACGAATTAAAGCAATCTTGAGAAATTTAAATATTGAAGAGTCACTGTACAAATTTTTTTGTTGACAATGCTAAGGAGTGCTTATATCTATTAGCATATATTAGACACGGAGGTGCGATATGGCGTACTTTATTACAGACGAATGTACAAATTGCGGTGCATGTGAAGACGAGTGCCCGGTGGGAGCTATTAGTGAGGGGGATGGTATTAGGGTTATTGATCCAGATACCTGCACTGATTGTGGTGCCTGTGCAGAGGTTTGCCCCGTTGATGCTATCGAGGCGCCCTAAATCAAAATAGTTTAAAAGAAAGGGCTGTTATAGCCCTTTCTTTTTACTAGAATATACTACTTTGGGAGTAGGCTTTGGGCTTTTTTAGCAACATAAAAGAGGATATACAAGCGGTTTTTGACAGAGATCCGGCTGCCAGGAGCAAAACAGAAGTATTATTGTGTTATCCTGGCTTGCATGCAATTTTATTTTATAGGTTTTCTCACTGGCTGTGGAGTAAAAGGCTTTATTTGCTTGGGCGTTTATTTTCACATCTTGGACGTTTTTTTACTGGTATAGAAATTCATCCTGGTGCCAAAATAGGGCGCCGTTTTTTTATTGATCACGGTATGGGCGTTGTCATTGGAGAGACTGCTGAAATTGGCGACGATGTTACATTATACCATGGAGTTACGCTGGGCGGGGTAAGCCTTAATAAAGGTAAACGGCATCCCACTTTAGGTAATAATGTCGTTGTGGGAGCCGGAGCAAAAATACTAGGACCTTTTACAGTGGGTAACAATTCGAAAATAGGTTCCAACTCGGTGGTAGTTAAAGAAGTGCCACCAAACTCCACCGTGGTGGGTATCCCTGGCAGAATTATAACGGATGAGAAAGCCTCAGTTAACTTTGATCATGATAAACTTCCCGACCCTGTCGCTAAGGCTGTTACATGCTTGGTGGACAGAGTGGTGGAAATCGAAAGAGAAGTTAAACGGATAAAAAAGGATATGGAAAATGAGAATAACAACTAAAAGCAGATATGCTATTAGGGCGGTCTATGCACTTGTTGTTCTTGGTGGCGAGGTAGAGGCAGTGCCGCTAAAAAAAATTTCTGATTATGAAGGCATATCACTAAAATATCTGGAACAGATTTTTTCACAGCTGAAGAAAAATAATATAGTAACATCTTTACGAGGAATAACCGGTGGATATGTCCTATCCCGTAGGCCGGAAGAGATAACTGTGAAAGAAATTATATACGCTATGGATGGCCCTGTGAAACCGGTTGACTGTATAGATGTTGATGGATGCGACAAAGCTGATAATTGTCCAATAAACTGGTTTTGGAGAGATCTGAAAAAAAATGTTGACGCTTACTTTGAAAAGATTACTTTAAAAGGATTACTAAACAGGAGTGATAAGCAATGAGTATATATTTAGATAATAGTGCCACAACCCCCATAGACCCAAGAATTGTTGATGTTATGATGCCATATTTTAAAGAAAAATATGGCAATCCTTCCAGTATACATAGTGAAGGAAGGATAGTTCGGGAGGATATGGATAAGGCAAGGGAAGATGTGGCTTCACTTATTGGCGCAAGTTTCGATGAAATAATATTTACTGCCAGTGGTTCTGAATCAGACAATATGGCTTTAAAAGGCATTGCCTTTGGTTTAAAACATAAAGGTAGACATATAATTACATCAAAAATTGAGCATAAGGCGGTTCTTGAAACTTGCAAATATTTGGAAAATGAAGGTTTTGAAGTCACCTATTTACCAGTTAGTAACGAAGGTATTATAAATATAGATGATTTTAAAAAAGCTCTGAGGGAAGATACTATACTAGTTAGCATTATGTTAGCTAACAATGAAGTAGGTTCTATCCAACCTATTGAGGAGATAGCTGAAATATGCAGAAGCAAAGGCGTTTATATACATACTGATGCCGTACAATCTGTTGGAAAAATGCCCGTTGATGTTACTGACTTGGGGGTTCATTTGTTGACTTTTTCCGGTCATAAAATTTATGCCCCTAAGGGTATAGGTGTTTTATATGTGGATGAAAGTTTAAAAGATTTTATCGTTCCGGTGATCCACGGAGGACATCACGAATTTGGGTTAAGAGCCGGTACGGAAAATGTCCCGTATATAATAGCGCTTGCTGAGGCTTGTAACATTATAAAGGATCAACTATATGCTGATATGGAACACGTGGGTAAATTGAGAGATCTCTTTGAGAAAAGGGTTTTAAATGAGATCCCAGATACATATGTAAACGGTTCTATTGAGAAAAGGGTGTGTAGTATTTCCAATATTACGTTTAAATATATAGAAGGTGAGGCTTTGATGGTTTATGCTTCGGATATATGTTGTTCCACTGGTTCGGCATGTACATCTGACAGTGTGGATGCATCCCATGTATTATATGCTATAGGTGCTGATCCTGTTGATATGCATGGAGCATTAAGGTTCAGTTTTGGGAGATTTAACACGGAAGATGAAGTCAATAAGGCTGTAGATATTTTAAAAGAAAATGTTCAGAAATTGAGACAAATGTCACCCCTTTTATCAAACAAATAAAAATGGTTTTTAGCAGAGGTTCTTGTGAGCAGATATTTGAAAGAGCTTGAGGAACTTTGCTCAAAACTTAATATTGAAGTACGATATGAAAGGACACAAGCCCGAGGAGGCTTATGCAAAATAAATGGGAAAAATGTCATTATCGTGGACAAAAAAGCATCTGATCTTTATAAACAAAGTATTTTGGTAAAAGCACTAAAATCTTTTAAGCTTGATGATATTCATATAAAGCCTAAGGTTAGGGAAATACTTGAAGATGCTGTTTAAAAAGTATGCTCCAATCACAGATTGACCTATTTTATCATTTGTTGGAAGAGTTCTATGCTAAGGAAAAGCCTCCTTCGGTTACGCAAATTTCCAATAATGTCAAAAACGATCCTTTTAGGGTACTTATTAGCACAATTATTTCATTGAGGACAAAAGACGTTGTCACATTGAAAGCTTCAGAGAGACTTTTTAAATTGGCAGATGAGCCGAACAGTATGCTCAGATTATTGCCGGAGGATATTCAGAAAGCCATTTATCCTGCGGGATTTTATAAAAGAAAATCGTATACAATACGGGAAATTTGCAAGACGTTATTAAATGATTATAACGGCTCGGTTCCGGCGGATATTGATGAACTGTTAAAGCTGAAAGGCGTAGGGAGAAAAACGGCAAATCTGGTGTTGATTGAAGGCTTTGATCTGGAAGGGATTTGTGTTGATGTTCATGTTCATAGAATCTGCAACAGAACCGGACTTGTTAGAACCAAAACTGCAGATGATACAGAGTCATGCTTAAGGGAAATACTTCCTAAAAGATATTGGAAAAAACTTAACGAAATGCTTGTTGTCTACGGGCAGAAGATCTGCCGACCTAGATATCCCCTATGTTCTTGTTGCAAAATATCTGCGATATGTGATAAGGTCGGGATAAGATAATGGGAGTGTTGATGTGAAACATCAGATAGATGATATAGATGTGAAAATACTGAACCTTTTAATTGATAACGGGCGTATTTCATATGCTGACATTGCAAAAGAAGTGGGAATGAAGTCGCCTTCTGTTATTGAACGTATAAAAAAATTAGAGGCTGAAGGAATAATTAAAGGTTATACTGCTGATATAAGTTATAAGCGTTTAGGCTATGATATTGTGGCATTTATAGGTGTATCCGTTGATAACGCACAGCATATAACTGATTTTGAAGATAATATGCAGCATTTTGATAGTGATATTGTGGAATGCCACCATGTAACCGGTGATTTTACAATGTTGCTGAAGGTGATAACAAAAAATACCTCCACTTTATCTACACTGATAAAGAAAATAAGGAATATTCCTGGCGTGCAGAAAACTAACACTATCCTGGTCTTCTCTTCGCTGTTAAACAAAAAACGTTCAGTTTAATGTATGAAGGTTTCAGTAATTATTCCGGTATATAACAGATGTGAACTTTTAAAAGATGCAATAGAAAGCGTTTTCTTCCAGAAGTATAAAAATGTTGAAATAATAATTGTTGATGACGGCTCAGAGAGTGATATCCATAACTGTTTGAAACCGTATATGTCAAAAATCAAATATATCAGGCTTGATAAAAACTATGGCGTTAGCCATGCAAGGAATATTGGTATCGAAAACTCGTCAGGGGAGTTTATCGCTTTTTTGGATTCTGATGATTTATGGATGCCTTCCAAGCTTTCCGAACAATTAGATGTTCTGAAGCGTAATAATTTGTTTGTATGCCACACTGATGAATTTTGGTATAAAAATGGAACATTTGTAAATCAAGGCAAAAAACACATAAAATATGGCGGGAATATATTTAAAGATATCTTGGATATTTGTAGAATAAGCCCATCCTCTGTTTTACTTTCACGAAGCGTTCTGGATAGGTGTGGGAGGTTTAACGAATCACTTTTAGTATGTGAAGATTATGATTATTGGCTGCGGGTGGCTCATTTATACGAAATTGCCTATATCCCTCGGAAACTTGTGGTAAAGCGATCTTTCAAAATAGATCAGCTAAGTATTCAGACTCCTTTTTTGGAGTATTATCGTCTTCTATCGCTCAATTCTTTTTTAAAACAAAGGTTTTCCTCTTTATGTTACAATGACAAGGTAGCTGCACTGAGAGAATTGTCCCGTAAATTTAACATTGTGAAAAGCGGCATTAGCAATTGTCGATAATTTACGTTTAAGTTATTAAAATAACTTTCTTGTTGATATTTCTATGTTTTTAAGTTTAATATAGAGTTGTGAAAGTTGTAAGCGTGGTTGGCCTGGGACATTCTGATGATATGTTAAATAGAGTAGGTGAAAAAGTCGGTGTTTTGGTAGCTTTTTCAGGTTGTATTCTTATGACCGGGGGATTAGGTGGTGTAATGGAGGCTGCCAGCAAGGGTGCAAAGAGTAAAAAAGGCATTGTTGTGGGGATTATACCCGGATATAATAAACACGAGGCCAATAGATATGTGGATATTGTTATCCCTTCCGGGATGGGCCATTCAAGAAATGTCCTTGTGGCATCTTCTGGAGATCTTGTTGTTTCTGTGGGTGGTTCTTACGGAACAATTAGCGAGGTTGCCATTGCTTTGAAGTTAAATAAAAAAGTAATAAGTTTTCTCTCTCCTATAGATCACGAAAACAATTTTGCTAAAGAAGATATTTTTTTCAATAAACTTCAGCTTTTATTGGAGTCATTATGACAGATAATTCTTTTGATAATAGTTTTGTGGCTAAGTTTGAGAAAATACTGGATATAAAAAGTGAAGAAGTGAAGCAGCCCGAAAAACTACCTAGCTTTAATGTGGAAGTTTTTCGTATATATCTCAATGAGATATCTAAATTTCCCGTGTTAAGCAGAGAAGAAGAGAGAAGACTGGCGGAAGCAGTCCAAAGTGGTGACGCTAAAGCTAAAGAGCATATGATAAAATGTAATCTTCGCTTGGTGATTTCCATTGCAAAGAAATATTCGGGCAGAGGGATGAGTTTAACCGATTTGGTTGAAGAAGGAAATATAGGCCTGATAAAGGCCGTGGAGAAATTTGACTTTACTAAAGGTTTTAAATTCAGCACGTACGCAACGTGGTGGATACGCCAGGCTATAGAAAGATCCCTTATTAACCAATGCAGAATGGTGCGCATTCCTGTCCAAATGACTGAAAATATCAATAAAGTATTAAAAGCTCAATCCGAATTGAGTACAAAATTGAGTAGAGAACCTTCTGTTTTAGAACTTTCCACCGAATGCAAAATGCCTCTTTCCATGATCAGAAAAGTTTTTGATGCCATGAAGCAGGATACTTCCCTTGATATGCCTATCGGTGAGGATGAGAATGGTTCCTTGCATGAATTAATTAGTGACGATGAACAGTCAGTGGATCCATATATTATTATAGAAAACATAAGTAAAAAATCATTGATTATGAGATGGCTGGATTGCTTGAATGAAAATGAAAAATATATTATTATTAAGAGATATGGGTTGGACGACCATGAGCCTGAAACCCTGGAGTCGATTGGAAATACAATGGGTATTACCAGAGAGAGAGTGAGACAAATTGAAAAGAGAGTGCTTGGCAAGCTAAAAAACCTTATATCTACTAAAAATATAGATTTAGAGGAAATATTATGAGTTGTATTAATGTCCCTTATTCTGAGCTTGAAGACAGGCTCAACAGATTTAGGAAAAATATGGATAACCTCAATCCTGAATGGAAAATTTGTGCAATATTTGGGAAGGTTAATCAATTTTACTTTACAGGTACAATGCAAAACGGTGTATTGATAATTCCCAGGGATTCTGAAGCGCTTTTTTTCGTCAGGAAAAGTTATCACAGAGCGTTAGAGGAATCAGAGTTTCCTCAGATTCAACCAATTAAAAGTTTTAGCGAAATTAAAAAGGAAATAAAAACAGACAAAGACGTTATATACGTGGAAAAAGAATCATTGCCTATTGCACACTTTGAGAGGTTTAATAAACGCTTAGGTTTTAAAGAAGTGGCTTCACTGGATACTGCTCTTTTGAAAACGAGGGCCTTGAAAAGCGATTTTGAAGTGAATTTAATAAAAAAGGCTGGGGAAATTCATCGTAATGCATTTGAGAAAAAAGCTCCTGCATTTTTGCATGAAGGGGTAACTGAGGCTGAGTTTGGTGCTGATTTGCTCAGAGAAATGATCAGGTTAGGGCATAATGGTGTTACGCGAATGGGGACATATAATGCAGAGCTTTATCTCGGTTATATCTCCTTTGGTGACAGTGGCAATTATTACAGCTCTTTTGATGGGCCTGCTGGCGTGAGAGGCTTTTCACCCGCCGCTCCTTTATTTGGCAGTTTTGAGAAGAGATTGCAGAAAAATAGCGTGGTTCTCGTTGATACAGGGTGCTGCTACTGTGGCTATCACACTGACAAAACGACTATATATTCATTGGGGAAAATACCGGATATTGCCTATGACTATCATAAAAGATGCGTGGAGATCCAGAATAAAACAGCCGAATTGCTGAAGCCGGGAGAGACTGTTGCTTCCGTATATGAAAAGGTTATGAAAATGGTGGACGATGATTTCAATAAAGATTTCATGGGTTTTGGTTCTAATAAGGTTAAGTTTTTGGGGCACGGCATTGGCCTTGTGATGGATGAATACCCTCCCATTGCAAGAGGGTTTAATGAGGAAATACGTGAAAATATGGTTTTTGCTATTGAGCCTAAAAAAGGGATTAAAGATTTCGGGATGGTGGGGATTGAAAATACGTTCCTTATCACCGGTAATGGCGGGGTTTCCCTGACAGGTGATAATGATGAAATTATAAGGGTTGATTAGCGTCAGAAGGGTGAACTGATGAGCAGTGTCTTGATAAATGCAAGTCCCAGAGCTGATGGTAATTCATCTTTTGTGATAGGTTCTTTGGAAAACGCTTTTCCTGGTGATGCTAAAATAATTAGAATAAATGAATTGAATTTTGTGGGATGTCAGGGGTGTAAAAAATGCAGACAGCTGGATGATTTCTGTGTTTTAAATGATGATATGAAGAACATTTATATTGATATGGCGGCGGCTGATACCATTACGGTGGTTTCACCCAATTACTACGGTTTTATAACGGGGCAGCTGAAGCTGTTCATGGACAGATGGTATTGTATGAAGGATAAAAGAGGTATCTCTAAATTTAAAAAGCATGCAAAAATGTTTTTTGTGTTGACTCAAGGCTCCCCTGATAGAAGTCACGGAGAAACTGCAAACAAATGGATGAAACGTGTTTCTGAAGCCTTCGGGTTGAAGTATTTTAGTTATATTGTCCCTGGTTGCAAAGCTGATGCTAGAGACATGGTAGAGATGAAGATTGCTGACATTAAAATGCATCTGAAAATGATTCTATAGGACATCCCATGATCAGACCAATAATATATGATAATAACACATTAAAATTACTTGATCAACGTAAGCTCCCCCTTGAGCAAATTTATTGTGAATGTACAAAATTAGAGGATGTTGTTGAGGCCATTAAGGGGATGAAAGTCCGAGGAGCGCCAGCCATTGGAGTTGCTGCTGCGTTTGGTTTTTATTTTGGAATGAAAAACGGCTTAAGTGCTGATAATGTTTACAATGAACTGTTTAACACCAGACCGACCGCCGTGAATCTCAAGTGGGCACTTGACAGAATGAAAGAGTCTTTTGAACAACATGGAATAAGTTATCTTGAAAAAGCAGCGATGGAAATATTTGATGAAGATATTAAGACCAATAAAAAATTAAGTGACTACGGAGCATCACTTTTTAAAAGTGGGGATAACATATTGACCCACTGCAATGCCGGTGCCCTCGCTACTGCCGGTTATGGCACTGCACTCGGTGTCATTAGAAGCGTTTTTGATAAAACGAAAAATATTCATGTATATGTGGATGAAACCCGTCCTTTTTTTCAGGGAAGCAGGCTTACATCTTTTGAACTGCAAAACGAAGGGATTAGCCATACAGTAATTTGTGATAATATGGCTGGTTTTCTTATGAATAGAGGGATGATTGATAAAGTGATTGTGGGGGCTGATCGTATAGCCTGTAACGGAGATACCGCCAATAAAATAGGGACGTACCAGCTTGCTGTTTTATCTGATTATCACAATATTCCTTTTTATATTGCTGCACCCATTTCCACTGTTGATTTTTCTTTAAAAAGTGGAGAGGAGGTACCTATTGAGTATAGAGATACAAGTGAAGTGGCTTATTGTGGAGAAAGTAGGATTGTTCCTGATGGTGTTAATATTTTGAATCCAGCTTTTGATGTTACTCCACACTATTTGATTACAGCTTTTATTACTGAAAAGGGCATTTTCCAGTCTGATGATATAAAAAATATTTTAAGGAGGTAAGTTATGAGTGTTAGCTACAAGGAACTCGGTCTTGTTAATACGAGAGAGATGTTTGCCAAAGCATTTGAAGGCGGATATGCTGTACCGGCGTATAACTTCAATAATTTGGAGCAGCTTCAGGCTATAATACAGGCGTGTGTGGAAACAAAATCACCTGTTATCCTACAGGTCTCAAAAGGTGCTAGGGAATATGCAAATGCCACAATGCTAAGGTATATGGCGATGGGAGCCACTGAACTTGCGAAAGAACTTGGTGGGAATATTCCCATAGCTTTGCATCTTGATCACGGGGATGATTTTGAAATCTGTAAGTCATGTGTGGATAGTGGTTTTTCATCTGTAATGATAGATGGTTCTCATTTGAGTTTTGATGAAAATGCTGAGCTTACCAAACGTGTCGTGGATTATGCTCACCAGTTTGACGTTACAGTAGAAGGGGAATTGGGTGTTTTGGCCGGTATAGAAGACGATGTTTCTGCTGAAAAATCTCACTACACTAACCCTGAAGAGGTGGAGGATTTTGTCAATCGTACTGGTGTGGATTCTTTAGCAATTTCCATTGGCACTTCCCATGGAGCATACAAGTTTAAAGTTGCCCCTGGCGAGCCAATACCACCTCTCAGGTTTGACATTTTAGAAGAGGTGGAAAAGCGACTTCCGGGATTTCCGATTGTTTTGCACGGAGCGTCATCAGTCATGCAAGAATATGTAGATATCATTAATAAGTATGGTGGTAAGCTCGAGGGTACAGCGGGTGTTCCAGAGGATCAGTTAAGGAAAGCGGCAAAAAGTGCAGTGTGCAAAATAAACATTGATAGTGATGGACGGTTAGCATTTACGGCAAAAGTCAGAGAATTTTTATATAATCATCCTGAAGTGTTTGACCCAAGGAAATACTTAAAACCGGCAAGGAACGCACTAATTGATATGTATAAACATAAAAATATAAATGTTCTTGGCAGTGCTGGAAAAGCCTGAAAAAAGGAGGCAATAGCAACTTGAGTAAAATGCGGAAAATAGAATATTATATTTTTTTAAATTTTTTATAAAAAGTATTTGACAAAGGATATTAGATATACTATAAATTCCATCCGCTGTGAGGGAGTTTGAAGAAAGATTCTGAATTTCAGTGTGAAGGTTTTATGAGCCAAATGTAGGTTAAGTTTTTTTAATTTACCTTCTTTTGCAGTTACAAAGGATTCATTATAATAAACAACCAGATGTTTGATAATAGAATAGGCCGATCTGTGATGAGAGATAGCCAGCAGAGAAAGCTGGAGAGTATTTTGGATGGAGAGTTTGATCCTGGCTCAGAACGAACGCTGGCGGCGTGCTTAACACATGCAAGTCAGGGGGAAACCTTCCTTCGGGGAGGGAGTACACCGGCGCACGGGTGAGTAACGCGTGAGT
>JASMTO010000154.1:0-3363 GCA_041694215.1 bacterium | reverse complement strand
AAGTATGACCAATATAAAAAGCGAAATTGCTGGGGATAAAATAAAAATTTCTTTGGAAAAAATTAAGAAAAATAAGCTTGTTTATATAGATGTGGAAGGTACTGACAATGCATTGACTGCTTTTATTACAAATGCCGGGAGACTTGTTGTGGCCGTTGCAATGTGTGAGCCCTGCAGATCGACACGTTTCAGAATTGAGGAGTATAACCTTGTATGCGAAACTTGCGGAACGAGATGGAATCTGAACGATTTAACGGGACTTTCTGGCGGTTGTCCTCAATATGCCCCTGAGGGCCTTCCATACGAGGTTAAAGATAACTATGTTTATGTAGACAAACAGATTGTCTATGAATGGAAACCAAGGATCTGAGTGTGAAACTTGAAAATATTATTATAAGAAATCTTGCAGTCAGAAAATTTAAAACTTTTCTGTCGGTAATATGTATTCTGATAGCTGTAGCGAGTATATTTGCAGTGTACAAGATAAGCAGTAAGCTGGAAAGTGAGGTTTCAAGAAGTTTTGATGAAATCGGTGCAAATCTTGTTATTACACCTGATTATAAAAACAAGGCAGTTCTGACGGCGGATGATATTATAAAAATTAATTCCATTAAAAATAAAGAAAACATAGCCGTAATAGCTCCAAAATTAATAAAAAGTCTGGATGTAAATGGTAATACTACACCGGTTGTTGGAGTGGATTTTCCCTATGAATTGGAATTGAACAAAAATTTATGGAAGCTCAGTGGGGAAAAGCCCTCGGCTGTAAATGATGCGGTAGTGGGGGCGGCTGTTGCAGAAAAAATGAATCTTTCCACAGGGGACACTGTAAACATACAGGGGAAAAGGTTTAACATTAAAGCGGTATTGGAGTCTACAGGGACTGCCGATGACAGTATGATATTTACCAATCTGCTGACATTACAGCAGCTAACCGGGAGTAAATATCAACTTAACCTGATTGAGGTGGCTGCTTACTGTTTTACGTGTCCCTTGCCTCAAATAGCTTCACAGATACAGGATAAACTTCCCTATGCAAGCGTTTTTAAAGTTTCGGATGCGCTTAAAACACGGGCATCGACTGTGGAAAAGTTTTCTCTGTACTCAAAGGTCATTGAGGGTTTTATTATCGTTACAGTATCCTTCCTTCTGTTTTTGATAAATATATCCCTTGTGAACGAACGAATGAAGGAGTTTGGGATATTGAGGGCACTGGGTTACAGAAAGATTCAGATAATAGAAATGCTTTTAAGTGAAAATATAATCAAAGGTCTGGTAGGCGCTGTGGCCGGCTATATCCTGGCAGTATATACCGCGAAGTTGTGGCTGTCTAATCTGCAAATTTTTTCAGTAACGGCTTCGTTTAATATTTCTGAGCTGCTTATTGCCTGTGTTTTTTCTTATCTGATAGTTGTTGTGTCATCAGTAATCCCGGCTTTTAAAGCGGCACGTGTGGATCCGCTTGTGGTTATAAATGAATAGATTATGGGGTAGGTGAAATGAATGATTTTATTAAAATTGAAGGATTGAAGAAATGGTACAAATCAAAAGGTGTAACTTATGAAGCTTTAAAAGGTATAACGTTAAATTTACGTAAAGGAGAGTTCGTTGCAGTTAAAGGGCCTTCCGGTTCCGGAAAAACCACTCTGCTGAGCATTCTGGGAACACTCCTCTCACCCTGATGCAGGGAACATCAGTATTGACGGTATAGATATCACAAAACTTTCCCAGGAGAGGAAAGCCGATTTCAGAGCTTTCTACATCGGGTTTATATTTCAGCATTTCCATCTACTTCCCTTTTTATCCGTTTATGAAAATACTCTGCTGCCTCTCTCTACGATTAAAAAAGATAAGGGTTATAAAAAGAATCTTGCTGAGAAAGCTTTGTCGACGGTGGGAATGCTTGAGAAAAAGAATAAGCTACCCTCTGAAATTTCCGGTGGTGAGCAGCAGAGAACAGCAATAGCAAGGGCAATTGTTAATGAGCCTCCTTTGATTCTGGCTGATGAGCCCACCGGCAATCTGGATTCGGTAAATTCTACTGTGATAATGGAACATTTTCAAATTCTTCATGAACAGGGACATACAATAGTTTTTGTCACTCACGATATGAAAATGAGTGAATACGCCGACAGAGTCATACATGTTGAAGACGGATTGGTAAAAGAGGATACAATTCATGTTTGATATTGCTTTTAAAAGGATGAAATCGAACGGAAAAAATACACTTTTCCTGACTTTTGTAATAGGGCTTCCTGTTTTTATTCTTTCCAGTCTTATTATGGTTTCAAATGCTCTGAACAGAGAAATTAACGGCTTTGTAAAAAGCAGTGAAATAATTGTCAAAGTAAAGTCTGCTGCAGAGAGCTCTGTTCTGAATTATAAGGGTGTTAATATTACAACCGGCAGTACAGTCGGATTTTTTGACGGGAATTTTATGGATGATGTTTCCGGTATGGAGAATTTCTCAGTAAACAATATTATCTCAAAAAATATTACATTCAGAGGAAGAGAGATCAACATTAGCGGGATGAATATTTCTCCTGATGGAAAAAAGAATATATCCGAAAATGATATCATCGTGGGCAGCCGGATTGCTGAGGAATTAGATATAAATGAAAAAGATAGGATAGGTATAAAAGGTTTTACATTGCAGGTGGAATCAGTCCTGAAAGAAAATCCCGAATATTCCGGCAGCATAATAGTGCCTTTAAAAACAGCTCAAAATATACTGAACATGGATAATATGGTTAGTGAAATCAATATTTACGTTCCCTATAAATCTTATCTGAATAAAAAGCTGGAATCATTCATGGACGCACTCAAAAAGAAGCTTCCTTCAGGTGCAGAAGTATATTATGTGAAAGATGCGAAATTGCAGAGGTTGAATTTTCTCAATTCTATGAGAGGTTTTTACATGATATTTACAATGATAATATTTGTTTCGGTGGTTTTTATAGTTTTTAATTATATGCTGAATAATATAAAAAATCAGAAGGTTGAAGCGGGGATAATGGGTGCTGTCGGTTTTAGAATGAAAAAAATAATTTTGATCGTTTCTGCCGAAAATCTTATGATTGCAGTTGCAGCTATACTTTTTGGGTTTTTGTTGTCTGTGTTGAGTTCATTCATTATTACCGAGTATTTTATCGGTGTTGATTTTACAATACCTCTATCCGTCTTTTATATCTGGGGGGTAATGATTGCGGTTGTGTTATCGGCTGTTTTAGCTCAGACAAAAAACTGGATTAAAACTGATCCAGTTAAATTAATAAAAAATATTTAAAGGAGAGTCCATCCCATGCTTAATTCAATGTTCAACGTTCATTGTTTAGACCTCTCCGCTTCGGTCACCCTGTTAAA
>JASMTO010000153.1:0-23920 GCA_041694215.1 bacterium | reverse complement strand
AGGGATTTCTGCTTGCACTAAACATCCTGTGTCTTAAATTTTTCATTATAAAAAAACACTGGGGGGTTATTATGGAGTTAAAAATAACTGTATTGTGTGAAAATAGTGTTATCGTTCCATTCGGGGTAATTGGTGAACATGGTTTTGCTGCTTATGTAGAATATGAAGACAGGGTTTTTCTTTTTGATACAGGCCAAGGCAAAGGTTTATTAAATAATAGTAGGTTTTTAAAAAAAGATCTTAGCAATATTGAATTTTTATATTTATCCCATGGGCACTACGATCATACACTTGGGATTCCCGACCTGCTTAGTGTAAAATCACCTCTTACCATATATGCCCACCCGGATATATTTAAAGATAGAGTTTGGCTAATTAATAATAATAAGAAATTTATAGGCATGCCATTTAAAAGGGAATTTTTAGAGGGCTTAGGTGCTGAGTTTTTATTATCAAAAGAATTTTTTGAAATTGATAAAGGTATCTACTCATCAGGTGAAATCACAAGGAAAACACCCTTTGAAAAGATTGATGAGGGTATGAAATTAATAGATGACAATAACAATTTAGTAGATGATAAAATACTTGATGACTACTCCCTTGCAGTTAATACAAGTAAAGGACTTGTAATTATTTTGGGATGTGCCCACGCTGGTATCATAAATATTATCAATCATTTTGTGGAAAAGACTGGCACAAACGAAATTTATGCTGTTTTAGGAGGAACCCATTTAGGTTTTGCAAGTGATCAACAGATAGAAGAAACTATAAAAGCTGTAGAAAAATATAATATTAAAAAGTTAGGTGCATCTCACTGCACAGGCCTTGAGGTGTCAGCTAAATTATACAATAAATTAAAAGATAGATTTTTCTTTGCCTCTGTAGGAGGGACGTTAGAAGTAAATTGAGGGCTTACAGAAGGAAATTCTACAATCTTTTTTCAAGAATCTACGATAAATTTGTAGAATTACATTCAAAAGATAAGGGAAGGCAAGCAAGAAAAGCCTTAGTGGATTTGGTAGATCCCAAAAAAGATAAAATAATAGTAGATTTATGCACAGGGACAGGTATGCTTCTTCAATATTTAGCTGATAAGTCAAGTGGAAGCAGATGTTGCAAATATGCCACTTGAAAATGAGATACATACCTACACTTACGAAGTGTAGGTGAAAATATGCCGTTTGAAAGTGGTAAATTAGCTACAAACAGACCCGTTGGCGTAGATATTAAAATAATAGAGACAAGCTAATTTAGCAAATAGTAAAAAGTGACGATATCTTGGTTGTGCAAAAGCCTCTAAAAAGAAATTAAAAAGAGCTTTGAGTATGTAGCCCACCTACCTCCCCTAAATTAGGGGAGGAACTTGGCTCCCTTCTTATCAAAGGCTTAAGGGGTGGTAAAAATTTATAATGCTTTAATTATTCAAAGCTTTTGTCATGGGAGCCATTAAAAATAGTTGTATTACGTAGATAATCTTCATCGTGGTTAATTTTCCATAATAATAATAATATGAGAAACCAAGAATCATGTTTTTGTCTGTGTAATTTTTTTTGTAATGTATTGAAAATGAACCCCCAAAATAGCCAGTTCTATTACACTTGGCAGAGCTCTGAATTTTACAAAAGACGTTTTGATGATGAGTTTCCAATACAGAATACTTGATTTGAAAAAAATCCCAATACGCCAAATGCTTCTCACTAAAGCTTCAAAATCTGCCAGTGAGAATTTAGCTTTTGCTGTGGGATTAAAATTTTTTACAAAAGTGTTAATTCTGTCGTAGTAATAGTGAGGGGAATAAATCTTTTTGACAATCCATTTATATCCTTCAATAAGATTATTTTTGCCCATTTTTGGTATGAAGTTTAAATGTGTATCTGTATTATTTCCCGTCCCCTCGGTGAGCAATCTCCCTTCTGCTTTAAGTCTCTTCCAGAGCTTGGTGTTGGGGACAGCTTCCAGGATGCCCACCATTGCTGTGACTATCCCCATATTCTGAATAAATTTAACCTGTGATTCAAAAATGTCTTCTGTATCATTATCAAAACCAACTATGAATCCCCCCATGACCTGCATACCGTGCTGTTGTATATTTTGGACACATTCAGCGATATCAAACCTTGTGTTCTGATTTTTGCCGCATTCTACGAGACTTTCTGGATTGGGTGTTTCAATACCGAGAAATACCTTGTTGAAATTGGCTTTACTCATAAGCCCCATTAATTCAAAATCTCCCCCCAGATCCACAGATGCTTCAGTAAACAAGGTAAATGGGTAGTTGTTTTGCCTTTGCCATTCTATAATATGCGGCAGCATCTCTTTGACCTTTTTTTTGTTTCCGATAAAATTATCATCCACAATAAATACCCCGCCCCTCCATCCAGCATCGTACAATGCCTGAAGCTCAGCAGTCATCTGATCGGGGGTTTTTGTTCTCGGTATTCTGCCATTCAAAAGGATTATGTCACAGAATTCACAATCAAAAGGGCACCCTCTGGAATACTGAATAGACATTGCCGCATATTTTTTCATATTGATAAGCGACCACATGGGGATTGGTGTTTTTGTTATATCAGGACGTTCATCTGATGTATAAATTTTTTGCAGTTTTCCTGTGGCTAAATCATTTAAAAAAAGTGGGAGGGTAATCTCCGCCTCATCCAGTACGAAATGGTCAACTTCCGGGAAAGAGTCAGTCTCGGCGTTGAACGCAGGTCCACCTGCTACTACGATTTTGCCACTTTCTTTGGAATGTCGGATAATTTCTTTTGCACTTTCCTTTTGAATAAGCATTCCGCTTACAAATACAATATCTGCCCAATCTATATCATCCTGTTCCAATTTATCAACATTCAAGTCAACAAGCTTTTTTTCCCATTCTTCAGGGAGGATAGAGGCAACAGTAAGAAGCCCAAGAGGGGGTAATGGCGCTTTTTTTGAAATAAACCTCAGCGCTTTTTTAAAGCCCCAAAATGTTTCTGGATATTTAGGATATACCAAAAGAACTTTCATAAAATACCTCCTAAGAAATTTCTATATCGTTCCATATGATAAAACCGCTATATTTGTTTTGACAAGTGAAAAAAATTGCTAATTTTACTATTAATTCTGGATTCATAATATTTTCACACTTATCACATTTCTATATTCACAATTTAAAAGCCTTGAATAATTGAACTATTATAAATTTTGCCACCCCCCTTTGAATAAATGGCTAAGCCATTTGTTTATAGCGTTCAACCCTGTGTGAATTTTACTATATTTAACAAGGCAGGCCTGCCTCTCCTAACTCTTTGGTAAAAGTGTGCTAAATTCCTCCCTTAAATGACGGGAGGTTAGGGGATACTTATTCAAAGTTTTTTATATATTAAAACAACTATACGTAATGTAAATCTTTATATGCATTCGAACAAGGGAAATTTAGTAAAATGGCCAGGAATTTGTTGATTGGCGTCTTGTAAGTCCTGCACTTCGCAAGTGTCGGAAGAGGGTATAAAAATTAATTGTTGATTAGAAAACGATTTTTTGCTATATTTAGTTATAAAACATTGATTTGCCGGGATTGAGTGATGTTAAAAAAAATGTTAAGTGAAGTCTTCAGTGATTATGATTCACTGAGTTTAAGGGCAATGGAGCTTTCAACGGGTGCCGATTTTATTCAGTTTACTACTGCGAGAGTGGAAGATGCCTGTAAGACTTTTGATGCTATGTACTCTGTAGTGGAAAACTGTTTATTGGAAGGTGATGACCTTAGTTATATTGAGATTGTGCAGACTAAGCCGGAACTGCTATCCCCGATTGTTAATATTGCCAAAAGACACCACTACAGGGGAGTTACTCTGGATTTTTTCATGGAATGCTGGAAGGTGATTGTTCATGCTATAGAAGAAGAGGTTTATAGTTTAGAAGGGTATACAGAGGAAGCTGTCCGAGACTTACATTCAGTAATCAGAAAAACATATGATGCCTGCGAGACGTTATTTTTAAAAGAATGGATGAATACAAAGGTTGACGATTTGCAGTATGAGCTTATGAAAACAAATCGCGAAATAACTCTTGCAAAAAATAAATACCAAAATGTTTTTGATGGTGCAAGCGATCTAATCATTATTACAGATAAAAATGGTGATATCATTGAGCTTAATCCAGCCGCCAAAAATTATTTCGAAAAATATTTGAAGCAGGGGAATCTGTGCGTTTGTGATTTATTTGGCACCGATTGTGGTTCACTTTTTGCTGTGTTTGGGGATTTGTCGGATAATGACGAAAAATATATCACTCTAAATGGCAATGATCATTTCCTGATGAAAGTACGTTCTTTAGATAAGGTCACATACAATTATAGTGGCTACATAGTAATGCTCAATGATGTAACAGGCGTTGTAATCAGAAATCAGATGTTAAAAAGTGAAGTAAGTAAAAAAACGTCTGAGCTCAGGAAATCTAAAACGTTTTTTCAGTCAATTTTCTCATCAGCTAATGCTGGTATTTTTATTTTTGATTCTAATTTTAAGATTTATACTCAAAATAGTTTGGCTGAGAGTATGATTGGTGTGGATGCTCAGCATTTGAATAATGAGGGCGTTGATAACTATCTGATTGCCAATGATGATTCGGGTATTACAGAAATAATGAGAAGTCTTGAATCAAGTAGTACATGGTCGGGAGAGCTAAAATTAAACACTTCCGATAATATTATAGATATTTTAGCAACCATTAATGCTATGAATATTGATGAGGAAAAATTTTATTCTCTCATATTTATTGATATTTCAAAGATAAAAGATCTCGAACGCCAACTTATTAATGAAAAAAGAATGGTTGAAGAAAAGAATATCACACTGAGGAATGTCATTCAATCAATGGTGGAAGAGAACGATGAGAATATTAAAAAATTGTGTGAATACGCTGAATCCCGCATCGAACCAATGCTTAACGAAATTGTGAAAGAAAGTAGGTCTGAAGCCCGAAAAGAGATTAAAGCTGATATTTTGCTAAATATTAAATCTTTTAAAGATGAATTTCGTGGTAATGAGCAGAGCGAGGAATTTGTGAGCCTTACTCACTCAGAAAGTATTGTATGTAATTATATAAAAGCAGGATATTCCACAAAAGAAATTGCTGAAAAGCTCAATCTATCCATAGATACAATACATACACATAGAAAAAACATTCGCAAAAAATTCGGAATTACGGATAAATGCATAAATCTATATTCTTATATAAAATCTAATTACTAATGAGAAATGAAGCGATAAAAGGTAGAGATAAAGGTAGTTGGAGGTTGTTAAGGTTGTTGAGGTTTACCCCGCTAAACCCTCTTGCAGACGGACTGCCTTCGGTAGCATTTAACAGGGTAAACTTAGCACTTAACACTTAACACTAATTTTATCAATCACCTAAAACCCATTAATTAAATTCGTCCTTTGGCCGGGCTGCTTCGCAGATAGAAACGTTCAAGGTTCAATGTTCAACGTTCAACGCTAACTCCTCCACTCTTCCTCTAAGCACTTAGTGCTTAACACTTAGCACTTATATAACATACCCACTTCTTCACCATTAAATCCCCAAAGTTTCACTGATTACATTTGTAAATAATTTGTTATAGTTTTATCAAATGGAAGTTTTTTTATTAAATCTGAAAAGGAGGTTTTATGGCTAATTTGTTGCGGATTTTTTTTGTGTCGCTTCTAACGGTGTTTGCGGCAATTCCTGTAATGGCTTTTGAAGATTACAGGTATGTAACACCAGACACATGGTCTATGCATGCATCTCCCGGTAAATTTAAGGAGATGTATCGCGGAGTTCCTATTGGGGATGCACAGCTGAATATTGGTCTGACATCTCGTTACAGATTGAGGACGAATGATTATGCTAGTGATCAGGATTTTTATCAGTACTTAAGAGTGAATACTACCCCAATGGAACTTGGGCAGGGGACGGTAAGTGCAACTCTGTTTACACGTTTTGCCGATGATATTGATGGTGATTCAGAGCGTGACTGGGGTGATAGCTATTACTACTATTACGAGGATTCTTTAGACAGAGAGCTTGATGATAACGATTGGGCACCCCGAGTGTACCAGGCAAAGTTTGAGATGGACAATGTTATCCCTAACACGAAAGTAACAGGTGGCCGCTTTTATCTTAATCATTTGAATACGTTTCAGATGGATGGCGGGGATTTTACTGTTAACATCGGGGATAAAGTAGAGGTATATGGTTTTGGCGGGATGCCTGTAAGCTATTATATTGACACCGATGATGATGCTTTTTACGGTGGCGGAGTAAAGATTCAGGCAACTGCCACAACAAAGATAACAGGGGAGTATATATATCTTGATGTTGAGGATCTTGATGATGACTATACTAAGGCAAGGATAGATCAAAGCGTCCCGTTTGGGAATGTAGCATTGGAATATACCAATCTGAACTCAACATCAGAGTATTTTGCTGTAGGTAATTTTGAGATACCACAAACAAGCACTATGCTGGGTATCGAGTATGAGACACTGGTTGATAGTGTGGATACTGATAATTCATATGTGGTAAATCCATTGACATATACACTTTTACCTGAAAATGAATATGACCGCGCTGATTTTTCTGTTTATCAGGGGCTGGGAGGCCATTTTGTAATCGGAGCTGGCTATGAATTAAAGCGAGTAAAAGATAGTGATGAGGAAAATTTTGGAAACTATGACTATGATAGGTATTATGGGAATTTTGATATTATAGGTATCCCTCATTACAATACATATATTTCCCTGAAAGCTGACTACTGGGATGTAGATGAAAATCAGGATTCTGACGATAGTGAAAAGCTTCAGTACGGAATAGAAATAAGCCAGAAAATCAATGATGCAATAGATGTCTGGCTTGGTACCGATTTTAATAAATATGAATATGATTACATAAATGATAGACGCGAAGATTCAGTGAGGATGTATTACGCTGGCGGCCAATGGGAGCCTAATGATATGATTAGTTTTCTGGTAGATTTTAGCTATGAGAACAGTGAAATGTATGATGACGATTATAGTTCTGATGATCTGGAAGATATCTACACTGTTGAAGCCTGGGTAAATTTTGTTTTTTAAAAAGGAGGATATATGAGATTAAAGGTAACATTGATTATAGGGATGCTAATGCTTCTTGCGTGCGTCAGCTTTGCTGTTGATTCCACAAAGCCATCCAATCACGACACATCGTGGATGAAAAGGCATGGGCAGGCAAGTAAAACGAATCCGGATGAATGTTATGCATGCCACACGAATAAGACAGATTGTATCAGGTGCCATGAGGAAGTAATGCCGAGGAACCATACACCATCCTGGATAAAACGTGGACACGGATTGGAAGCAAGATGGGACAGAGATTCCTGCACTACATGTCACAAAGAGGATTCCTGTATTGAATGTCATCAAACTACACAGCCTTCCAGTCACAGACCTGGTTGGAGAGAACCTTTGAACAGACATTGTAATAGTTGCCACTATCCGGTGCAGGATACTTCATGTTTTACATGCCATAAAGCGGCACATGCACCCGGAACATATGAATAATTAATTGAAATTTAAAGGAGGATAATATGAGCTCAGATAATAAGCTACTTGACAAAAGTAATGTAAGCCGCCGTGGTTTTCTTAAAGGGATGACTGCGATAGGAGCTACCGCAGCAATTTACGGATGCGGTGGTGACGGAAGCGGCGGGCAGACATATCTGGAGGAAGCAGAAGAATCAAGACCCACTGCACCTGAGATAAGCGGTACAGTAGTACCCGGTGCAGCACCACACAACTGTGGTGGTAGATGTGTAACAAAGGCCTATGTTGAAAATGGAGTTATTAAACGGTTTGTAACAGATGAAAGGCCTGATGAAAACTTGATTGATGGAAATGGACAGGATAGACCTCAGATGAGAGCCTGTGTACGTTGCAGATCTAACAAGCAGAGGTTTTACAGGAGTGACAGAATATTATGGCCTCTTAAACAAACTGGAGAGAGAGGGGATGTTAATGGATTTGTAAGAATAAGCTGGGATGAGGCAACCCGGGAAATAGCAGATAAGCTTCAGCGGATAAAGAACGAATATGGGGCAGAAGCGTTGTATAACCACTATGCTTCCGGGGATGGCAATGAGATGGCAGGTGCTGCTTCTTGTTCTGGGCGGCTTCTAAATACCTGTTTAGGCGGTTATATGACTTATAGAAATGACTACAGCTGGCCTTCATTAGAGCATACAAGCTGGTTCTTTTTCGGTCAGAATTTTTTCTTTCCTCCGGGGAAGTCAAGGCAGGATGCCTTTAATGCCGATACTGTCGTTGTGTGGAGTGGTAATTTCGCTGAAAGTATCTGGGGGACAAATTCTGCATGGTATTTGCAGCAGTTAAAGGAGATGGGTAAAGACGTTATAGTAGTAGACAGCAGGTATTCTAAATCAGCTTCTACTCAAGCTTCACGTTATATACCGGTACATCCTGGCAGTGATGCTGCTGTCATAGCAGGGATGATGTATCATCTGATTACGGAAACATGGAATCCTGATGGTACTCCAACAGGTAACAACTTGCTCGACGAAGAGTTTATCCTGAAATATACACATGGCTTTTTTGACGATGTGGCATATGATAAATATTCTTCAATCGCTAAAACATATCATAGTGAAATAGACAGAGATACAGGTTATGTAGTTCCGAATGGCGCTTCAATGAGTGCTTATATAATGGGAGATGATGATCGATTGGTAAAAGCAGGGTTAAATGGGGCAACATCGATATATCCTGATGACATAGGATACAATAACTACAAAGATGAAAGTGACCCTCTGTTTACCGCACGTGTACCAATATATGGTCAATCACCAAAGACACCTGAGTGGGCTGAAAAGGTATCCGGTTTGCCTGCTGCTACTATCAGAGAATTAGCTGAGATATTCGCTACGAAAAAGGTTACAACGTGGCTCGGCGGTGGATTCCAGAGACAGTCTGAAGGTGAACAGGGACCATTAAACTGTTATGCTTTAGGGGTAATCACTAAGAACTTCGGGCAGCCAGGCAGACATGTTGGTGTATATACGGATAGGCAGCCAATATCTTTCGGACTGGCTATGCCCGGTGGAGATAACTCTGTTGTTCTTGATGGGATTTATGATACTACAAAACTCACCGCCCCTAACTATACACCTGTTATCACAAGGAATACTTTTCCTGTTTTCATGTGGCCTGATGTGGCCAAGAACGGTGGCACAGGGGAGTCGATGTTCAATGACGGGCAGGTGAAAAATATGCCCACTAAAATGAAAGCACTAATGAATTTTGGTGGCAACTGCCTTGTGAATCAGTGCGGTGACTACAATACAATTTCTGAAATAATTAAGGACAAAAACAATATTGAACTTATTGTTAATGCTGAACAATTCATGACACCTTCTGCAAAATTTTCTGACTATATACTGCCTGCGGCAACAGCTTTTGAGAAAGAAGGTGCCTGCACCGGCTGGCTGGCTGGTGATGCGCTCATTTGTATGAATAAAGGTGTGGAGCCTCAGGGGGAAGCGAAAGCTGAATATGATATATGCAGTGATATAGCTGATAAAATGGGGCTAAAAAGTCAGTTTACTGAAGGTAAAACAGTTGATGATTGGAGAAGAGAAAGCGTGGAGCCACTCTTAGATGCTTACGGCGCAAATATGACGTATGAAGAGTGGAAAGAGCAAGGAATTTTCAGCTTTGATGAATCGTATGGCATAACAGATCCTCTGGCCGGATTTAGAACAAATCCTGCTTCTAATCCACTGCTCACACCTACTGGTAAATTTGAGATATATAGTCAGGCGATGGTGGAAGACTATGAAGCCAGGTTTTATGACAATATTGATAGAGACAATACTGCTCTTGTAAATAATGGGGAAATTATTACTGCATCTTCTGCTGGTACTGAAGATACAAGTAAAGCAAGATATGTTTATCCTATACCGATGTATATCCCTATGATGGAGGGTGCCCACAGGCATGCTGAGACAGGGGAAATAATTGATCCGGAAGGTCTGGGCAGTGATTTTCCATTTGTACTAAATGGGTGGCATATTATGTACCGCTCTCACTCTACACATAATAATAATGCCTACATGAATGAGGTGTACAAGAAAAACGCAAAAGGGCAAGAGGCATTCTTAGATTATAGTAATCGCACCTATAAAGAAGGTCCATGGGATGATAGTGTATATGAGCCCATCTGGATTAATACCGTTGATGCGCGGTCAAAAGGGATAAGTAATGGTGACCGCGTAATAGTGGAAAGTCCACGAGGCAGCATTTATGCCACTGCTGTGGTCACAAACCGCGTAAGACCCGGGATGCTTGCCATTGGTCAAGGAGGCTGGGCAAATGGTGATAACAAAGATGGCAAGCATGATGTTGGTGGAGCTATAAATGTCCTGACCAAACTTTATCCTGCGCGGATATGTCAAGGGATGACTCTCGGTGCAGATACCAGAGTGAATATAAGAAAAGGTTAATTTAACAGGAGGAAGCAATGGCTGATAAACAAATGGCATTTTACTTTGATCAAAATAGATGTATGGGCTGCCACGCATGTGTGGTAGCCTGCAAAGACTGGAACGGTGTGAACCCAGGCCCGGCAGACTGGCGGCGCCTTACTGTGGAGGAGTCCGGGGTATTTCCTAAAATAACTGTATTTAATCTCGTCATGTCATGTAACCACTGTACAAACCCGGCGTGTGTGGCAGCATGCCCTGTGGGTGCAATTTACAAGAGAGAGGAAGATGGAATTGTAATTGTGGATAGGAGTATATGTCAAGATCTGAGGGCATGTGTGGCGGTATGTCCTTTTGGAGCACCTCAATTTGCCGATGATAAAAGTGAACCGGTGAAAGATCCCAGCTGGGCAGTTGCCCATCCTATGCAAAAATGCACATTTTGCTGGGACAGGCTTGAAGAAGGTAAAGCTCCTGCTTGTGTAGCATCGTGCCCACAAAGGGCGCTTGATTATGGGACAGTTGATGAGTTATGGGCTAAATATCCCAATGCTCAAAAGACTGTAGTAGGCTTCCCGGACTCAGATACTGCACCAGATGGCACACCATTGAAAAACGATACGCTTCCGAATATTTTGTTTAATCCTAAAAAGTAAGTTAAAGAGCAGGTTTTTATAGCCTGCTCTTTGTATCAAATGCGCTTAATGGATTGCTGCGGTTCGGGTGGCAGCAAATATTTTAAGATAAACTGCAACAAAATTGTGATGGTAATTTGTATATTGCTTTTTTGGTTTTTACACTTCTGTAGGTTGCCGGCGGCACAATATTCTTTCTTTTTGGATGTTTGTGCTGTCGGTCTTTTTTTAAAGACATGAGGAGGCAGTTTTTTATTTAAGGTAGAGGTAAAGGTTGAGGTTGAGAAAGTTGAACTGTTAGAGATAGGTGATGGTTTATGGCACGCTTAATATCTCACTTTTCACGTGTAGCATCATACGTCGTGGATTCAAAACTAAGGTTGAAAAGCCTGATCAAAAGCTTATTTTGACACTTTAACAGGTGAATAATGAAGGTTTTATGGAAGGATTGACATGCTGATTAGCTTGGACTTTGATAATATATTAAAAATAAATAACAGTCAGTTTTTTGGGGACTCTCTTACCCATCTCAAACCGTATCAGCAGCTAATAAACGATATAAATTCGTATGGACTCGAAGTTGCTGATTATGATGATGGGTTAGCGGCAAGAAAGAAGACGTTAACAGAATCTTTAAAGCAAAAGGGAGCCAAATTCAGAAATAATAATAAAAGTATTTATATAAATTATTTATCCAAAGCCTGCTGGGAATGCAGGAAAGGTGATAAATCGATAACGTATTTTTACTCATTAGCATGCAACAGGGATTGTTACTTTTGCAGCAATAAGAACCAGGAGAATTACGACTACTATGTGCATAATGAGAGGGATGTAGTATCAGAATTGAATGAGCTAAAAAATCCTGAATCATTGAAAGCGGTGGCTGTGACGGGTGGTGAGCCATTATTAAATGCAGAAAAATTATTCCACATACTTTCCTCTGTAAATAATAAGTGTCCAATGGCTCACACCCGTCTTTATACAAATGGAGATTTACTAAATAATGATACCTTAGAAAAGTTAAATCGCCTTGGACTAAATGAAATAAGATTCAGTGTGAAGCCGAAAGATAATGGAGTATTTGATACGGGTGTTCTCGAGACAATTGTTTTGGCCAAAAAATACATCCCAGAAGTAGTTGTAGAAATGCCGGTGATTCCGGGAACACTTGATGAAATGAAAAAATTGCTTGACTTTCTCAATAAGAATAAAATAACTGGGATTAACTTGCTTGAGTTCCTCTTTCCATGGGTCAATGCAGAGGAATATATAAAAAGAGGTTTTAAGATTAAGAACAAACCTTACGAAGTTTTTTACTCTTATACATATGCAGGTGGGTTGCCTATAAGTGGCAGTGAAGAAGATTGTCTGGAGCTATTGGAATACGGAATGATAAATGGGTACACAATAGGTATGCACTATTGCTCGCTGGAGAATAAACTAACATCACAGGTGTATAGTCAGAATGCTGGAGTCAAGATTCTTCCATATGAAATTTTTTCAGATAAAGATTTCTTCATCAAAACAGCAAAAGTATATGGAGAAGATGCAAAGTATGCTAAAAAGATATTTGACAAGAGTAAGGCAGATATTTTTTATAACTTCGATGAAGAGCTAAATGTACTGGAATTCAATCCGATGCATATAAAAAAACTGCATGCACATACCAGAGTGGGAATAAGCTATAATATTGTTGAGCAGCAGGAAAATCAAAAAATATTAAAAGAGATCAAGCTGGATATGACATATCCGGAGATTTTTGAATTTGAAAAAGATATTTAAGGAGAAAAAAAGGATGAATCACATTGAAATAAACAGAGGCAGAGAGGTCATTTATAATTTTTTATCAAAAAGCTTATGGGACATACCTGATTCCCGTTATATGAAAATGCTCGAAGATTTGCACGAATACCTTTTAGATCTCCTTAACAATAGCGATAACGAGGATATGAAAAAAGCCGGGGAAACAATAATGATGTTTAGGCAAAACAACATACTTCAGGGAAATAAAAGCCAAGATAATGTAATACTCGATCTTTCAAAAGAATTTACCAGATTGTTTTACCTGGGGGGATACAGTGTCCCATATACTGAATCTGTGTACTTATCTCCGTCGAAAACCAATATGCAGGAGCCTTGGGAAGCTGTAAAAAAGGTCTTTACGGAAAATAGATTTTTTCCTGAGAATAAAGAGAATAAGCCTGAGGATCATATCTCATTTGAGTTGCTTTTTATGAGCTTTTTGTCCCAAAAGGCATCAGTTGCTGCTGAACAAAACGATGACAATGAACTGACAAATATTTACCAGAAACAACAAAGTTTTATGGAAGAGCATCTATTAAAATGGGTGGATGATCTATGCGAACAAATCTTTAATGTATCAACGAAGAAGGATTCTTTATATGCAGGAATAGCTTTATTTCTAAGAGGATATCTGCATGAAGACTATAAATTTCTAAGGGATATGACTATATAGATTAAAAATGAGTATCGCATACAAAGCACTGGAAAATTTACATAAAAATCTAAATGTGGTAAATCATTCCTGCCTGAATTTCAGGCATAAAAATAGCCACTGTAATATATGTATCTCCCAGTGCCCTTCAGGAGCAATAAGTATAACCCCCTACAGGAAAAAGATTAGGATAGACTGGGAAAAGTGCTTAGGATGTTTAGGTTGTACTGCCGTTTGCCCGACAGAAGTTTTCTGGCCAAAAACCGGTGAGATAAAAACGTTCATAGAACATGCTTTTAAAAGGCTGAAGAATGAAAAGTACCTGTGTATATCATGCAGTCATGCCAAACAAACACTTAACAGCGATATAATCCTCCACATTCCCTCCATGAGAATGATAAGCTGTATTTACCTTCTGATGTTTACCTTTAAATCTGCTAAACAGATTGATTTTGTAAAAGGTGATTGCGATGCTTGCAGTATACATGACTGCGACAGCCATTTAAATGCTGAGTTAGAAAAGCTCAAGCGCATACTTGAAATACTGGACAAAGATATCCCTGCTATCAATGTATTAAAAGATGGAGAGTACAGCGAACCGGAGCATGCTAACTATAAAAAGGCAAAAGATAGTATTGTTGTTAGCAGGCGGGAAATGTTCGGCTTGTTTAAAAAACGTGCAAAGGAAAGTATCAGCACCTCACTTGTCATGCTGGAGCACAATGACAAGCAGGAATTAAGCATAGCTGAAAATTACAGATTGCCCAAAAAAAGGCAATTGCTGCTGGATTTGCTTGAAAGAATTAGCGATAAAATCCCTGAAAAGCTCATGAAAACAGAGGATTTAACAGTATTAGATTTTGCTGAGGTTGTAATTGATAGAAATAAGTGTGTAAAATGTGAGGTATGCACGAAAATATGCCCCACAGGCGCATTAGCTGCAAGCTATAGTGATAACGGAAGCAAATACATTGCATTTACACCAGCATATTGCATAAACTGCGGAGTTTGTGAGATGGCATGTATAAACAACGCAATTTCCCGCAGTAAAATGGTGGATCTCCGGCGGATAGCTACAAAAGTCGCTTTAAACTACACTTCGTAAGTGTAGGTAATGATTTTTTTTGCTTGTTTCATATGTTTGTAAAGATATGCATTGGCGAAAAGCCTTCCTAGTACGAATGACGATGCTGCAATAACAGCCCCCGGAATTGATGATATCCTTATCAGAGTAAAAAGGGTAAGAAGTATCACAGTTACTTCTATAAGTGTAGCTATAGTAATGGGTGTGGTGATTTTATTTTTTATAAGCATTGACCGTTCAAAGGATATGAAAACGGTTAATGCGGGCAAAAGAGACATTATCATTGCCGGAGTTTTGGCGAAATCAGCAAGTTCTCTTGTAAGTGAGGTAATGTGTATGAACCACAAATCAGCTAATGGGGTTGCTGTTAGTGAGAACAACGCTACAGTTGAACCAGCAGCTATCATAAAAGCAAAATTGCGAATCTTGGTATAGTATGCATTGGCGTTTTTATTCAAAAAAGTAATTGCCACTTCCTGATAGGACAGTCCTAAACTTCGGAACATAAAAGTAAATGAATGCACGACAGGCATTACAGCCAAAGAGTCCACAGGTCTTACACTCTGGGCAAGAAAAAGTGTTACAATGGGTTGGGCTGACAAAGCAACAAAGGGTGTCAATGCTAAAGGGATGTAAAATTTCGTAATGCTCATATATGATAAATCATTATTTTCTACAACCTTACTTTTTTTCATGTTGGAAACGGAGCTTCTTGCAAGATAAAAGGCGGCCAAAGCTTCAGCGATGACACCTGTGCTAAGTGAAATAGTCCCAACATAGGCACCTTTAAGGTTAGTGAGGGCAAAAAGTGTAAGTGATGTTACCATCATAAAAACGAGACGAAAGACGGTGGTATAAGCAACAATCTTTGTTAATCCAGAACTTATTAAAATTCCCTGGTAAAAGCGCCTGAAGCCGATAGCAGCGGGCCAGGGAATTAAAAAAACAGTGGCAAGATGAGTAACTTCAGCAATTTCTTCAGGGATCTGTAAAACCTTGTAAGCCACAAAATCAAAGACAGGAGGAATGATGAGAATAATAATAAAAAGGGTGACAAAAAGGTTTATATAAATTGTGAAGTTTTTAAGTTTACGGTAGCTAAACTCATTTCTTACGAGTGCAGTGGATGCACTCATTAGCATGATGATGGGCGCCTCCACTACCAACCCGAAGGAATACGCTATCCCATAGGCAGCAAGATTAAGCTTTACTTCTCCCATACGAGCTATGACTGCGGCCAAAAAAGGCCCTTCAGCAGACATCATTATCCATGTGAGAGCCAGAGGAAACCAGAATATAAATATTTTACTGTATTTTAATTTATACTGTTCATTGGACATAAGGGGTCTTTATATGCTGATTTAGGCTAAAAATAAAGAAAAACATTTGGTGGAAATAAAACATTTTTGTGATAAAGTATTGTTGTCTATAAATCTGAAAAATGGTAGATAGTGCTAAGTGTTGGGTGTTAAGTGTTAAGTAAACTGCAAAAGGCAGAGATATGTGGAGAATAAAAAAAACATTTAGAAATTTGAGCAGAGCTCGGGAGATTGTTTCCCAGGTGGTTTATTACGGTTTTGGACGTTTTCTGGATGATACTAATCTCTCTTCTGTTTTGGGGCTCGGTAAAAAAGTTATAACATTTGGAAAAGCAAAGAATATTGAGAAACTTCCAGAAGAGGTGCGCTTCAGAAAATTGCTAGAGAGCTTAGGGCCTACTTTTGTAAAAGTTGGGCAGTTTTTAAGCACAAGGGCGGATATCTTTCCGGAAAAATTTGTTAGGGAGCTTGAAAAACTGCAGGATGAGGTAGCCCCTGTTAGTTATGATGAAATTATCAAACAGGTGGAAGACAGTCTGGGAAAGTCCGTTGGTATGGTATTTAAAGAGTTTTCAAAAGAGCCAGTGGCGGCGGCCTCTATAGCACAGGTCCACAAAGCCATTCTTTACGATGGTAGGAGCGTTGCTGTGAAAGTAAAGCGCCCTAAAGTGGAAAGTAAAATAGAGAATGACCTGAGCATTCTTATTTTCCTGGCATCTACTGCAGAAAAATATGATCAGGAAGCAAAAAATATTAACGCGCTGGGTATTGCAGAGGAATTTGCCGATCAGTTGCACAAAGAGTTAAATTTTATGCTTGAAGCTACATATATAGAGAAATTTGGCGAATATTTTGCTGATACTGAAGATCTGCATATCCCAAAGGTGTTTTGGGAATATACAGATTACAATGTTTTGACGATGGAGTTTATAGAGGGAAATCCGGTGGATGATATTGAATCCCACAGAAAAAATAATCTTGATCTTGTTAACATCTCTGAAATTGGTGTGGATTTTTATCTCAAGCAGGTTTTTGAGTTTGGTTTTTTTCATGCGGATCCACATCCTGGCAACATTTTGATTACAAAAGAAGGGAGAATGGCTATTCTCGATTTTGGCATTATTGGCAAAGTTGATAATAAGCTTTTGGAGCATTTAAGTGCAGTCTTTGTTGGGCTGATTAATTTTGATGTGGAGAGTATGGTTGAGGAAATGGTTTCTTTTGGCCTTGTGAACAGAAATGCTGATTTGCGCAGGATAAAAAGGGATCTGATTGACATTATTCTGCCTGTATATGGCAAAGAGATTGGTGATGTCAATGTAGCAAAGGTTATGGATGATATAATAAATATGGGCAGGAAGCACCACTTTCGCTTTCCCACTGATTACCTGTTGATATTTAAAACGTTTTCTTTTTTGGAATCCACCGGCAGAAAGTTGAATCCCGATTTCAATTTTCTTGATTTTGCCAAACCGTATGCTAAAAAAATAATTTTAAAAAAATACACGCCCGATGCGATATTCAATGAATGTAAGAATATTTCCATAGGATATTCAAATATTGTAAAACGATTTCCGGCAGACTATAAGGTTCTGGTGGACAAACTTAAAGAAGATGATTTGAGTATAAATTTTATACACAGAAATTTGGATATAATGTCAAAGGAAATGGACAGGTCGGCAAATAGACTTTCCTTCAGTATTATTATTGCGGCAATTGTTTTATCATCATCCCTTTTTATCCTGGCAGATGTGGGGCCTAAAATCCTGGATATCTCTTTTTTTGGTCTTTTCGGCTTTGTTATTGCTTCATTCCTTGGATTGGGGCTTGCCATCGGTATTTTTAAATCGGGGAAATTGTAATGTCTTTTACTGTAACGTTTTTGGGGGGAGCTGGTTTCATCGGCATGAACATGTATCTTTATGAATCTGAAGAAAGCGCACTCATAGTTGATTGCGGGGTAATGTTTGCTGATTATTCTTATCCTGGTATTGATTATATTATTCCGGATTTTTCATATCTGTATGCTTTACGCAACAAATTAAAAGGGCTGCTTTTGACCCATGCCCATGAAGATCACATGGGTGGCGTTCCCTATTTGCTAAAAGACTTTAATATTCCTGTATGGGGTGGCCCCCTTACGCTGAAACTGCTAAAACAAAAATTGTCAGAATACAAAATAAAGGCTGCACTAAACGATGTGATGGCTGGAGAGACATTTTTGGTAGGTGATTTTTCCCTAACCTATAATCCTGTAAATCACTCAATACCTGATACCTACAGCATTTTGATAAAAAATAATAATTTTTCCTGTCTGCATGCATCTGATTTTAAAATTGATTACACACCTGTAAGTGGTGAACCGTTTAACAGAGAAACATATGAAAAAATGGGCAATAACGGCATTGACCTGGCTTTGGTTGATTCCACCAATATATTTGAAAAGGGTGAGATGGCTTCTGAGAGTGCTCTGAAATCAAATATACGTGATGTTTTTCTTGCTGCTTCCGGCCGTATCTTTTTTACGACATTTGCTTCCAATATAGACAGGATAAATCAGGTATTACAGGTATGTGAAAGCCTCGGAAGAAAGGTTGTTTTTGAGGGGAGATCTGTGCTGAAAAATACGCTGGTGGCTAATGAAAACGGTTTTTTGCCTTTCCCTGAAGATACTGTTATTACGTCTTTAGACGCGAAGGATTTACCGGATGAGCAGATTTGTTATGTAGTGTCCGGATGTCAGGGGGAATCAGGTAGCAGCCTTTTTAAAATTGTTTCAAAGGAGCGTAAAAAATTAAAAATTAAAGAAGGGGATACGTTTGTAATTTCTTCTCGGGTTATCCCCGGTAATGAGAAAAACCTGAATGCAATGATAAACCAAATTGCTCTATACGGTGGTAACGTGGTTGACATGGGGGAAGCCCAAATACATACGTCAGGACATGCAGGTTGCGAGGATATAAAGACGTTTCTAAGACTTATTAGACCAACATATGTGATTCCTATCCATGGTGAAATCAGGCACCAAAAACAGTTCTGCCACATGCTGAAAAATGAACATTTTGCAGCTGAGGGCATATTTGCTATTACAGGGGAAAAGGTGGTTTTTAATAGTGCAGAAAAAAAGCCGAGTGTAGAAAAGATAGACTCAGGCTATAAATATATAGACACAAGAGGTGGTTTTTTTCTTGATGATTCACAGTTGAAAGAGCGAAAGCACCTAGCGCGCGATGGTGTGGTGGTTATCAGAGTATATGGTATTGATGAGAGTTTTGATATTGAGACGGTGGGCTTTTCCCTTGGTGACTACTATTATTTTCGATTTGCTAAGTTTTTGAGAGAAAATCTTATTTTGTTGAAAGATATAATAAAAGATGATAATGATAAGCTGATTGAGATGACAAGAAAGCTTGCAAAAACGTTTTTGAAAAAAGAGTTAGATAGACGACCTATTATAAAAATTTTTGTTGGTTAGAGGGTGAAATGGATAGCACTGCATACATTTTATTAGGAATCATTCAAGGGCTGACAGAGTTTTTGCCTGTTAGTAGCTCCGGGCACCTTGTTATTGCCAGGTCCTTTATTGAAGGATTCCAGCAGCCTGGTTTGTTGTTTGATATCTCTGTGCATTTTGCGACGTTCTGTGCTGTAGTTATATATTTTCGGAAAAAAATACTTTTGTTGTTGAAGGCTTTTCTGGGAGCATTTTTCCTAAAATACAGAATCACCTATTTTGAGAATAAAAATATGCTCTGGGGGATTGTTATTGCATCTGTTCCCACTGCCATAATTGGGTTGTATTTTGAAAATTTTGCCGATGTGCTGTTTTCCTCTACAGTTTACGTGGGCTATGCGTTGATATTGACATCAATTTTGCTTGTGCTATCTGACAAAAAAAAATCTTCCGGTGTGGTTACGTATAATAAATCTTTTCTGCTGGGAATAATCCAGGGACTTGCTGTTATTCCAGGGATTTCTCGTTCTGGCTCCACCATAGCTATAGCTGTACTTTTGGATATTAACAGAAAAGATGCTGCTGAGTTTTCATTTCTCATGTCTCTTCCTGCAGTGTTAGGGGCTGCATTGCTGCAGGTGAAATACATTGATACATTGGATAGTATGCAGCTTACACCTTATCTTCTTGCAATGATGAGTGCTTTTATCAGTGGATTTTTGGCAATTTTTCTTATGATGAAGCTTGTCAGAAGTGCAAAATTGACCTATTTTGCAATATACTGTCTTGCAATAGGGATTATATCAATAATATGGCTGTAGAAAAAAATAATAGGAAAATTTACGATATTTTGCTACTGTTAGCAGCTTTTGCGACAATATTTTTGACATTGTCCATATATTCTTACTCGTCATCAGATCCATCGTACTCGAATATTGTTTTTACCGATTATAAGAGTGAAGTACAAAATTTCTTTGGGAAACTGGGGGCTTATACAGCTGATATCCTGGGGAGCATTTTTGGTTGGGTGGCACTGCTGATCCCTGTTATGAGTGGATACCTTACGTATGATGTGTATTTGATTAAAAAAGAGAGCTCCCTGAAAAATAGATTTTATACAGATATATCCCTTTTACTTACTGTACTTATAGGCTTGAGCCTGTTTACTGGATTTACCGGGGTGGATGATTTTTATTTTACATCTAAAAATGGTGGTGGTGCAATAGGTTTGCTGTCGAGGGATTTTCTTGCTTCCATCATAGGTGATATCGGTGGGATTATCATTTCATTGTTTTTAGTAGTGTCTTGCCTGTATCTTTTTATTCGTTTTAATTTTTCCAGTGATAAACTGCAAAAAATGGTGCCCAAATTTACATTTAATCTAAAGGGGAAAAATAATAAAGAAAAAAACAAAAAACATATCAAAAAGAAAACCGATGTTTCACAGAAAGATGAGAAAGAAATCATTACAAACAAAGATTCGGAGTCTCATCATAATAGGAACGAAGTGAATATCGCAGAGAAATTTCAGCCGGAAAATGTTAAAAGGGCAAGATACAGTATCCCTTTGAATTTACTGGAAGATGTGGAGCAGATAAATACGTTCGAATCTGATAGTGAGCTGAAGTCCAAAGGGAAAATCCTTGAGGAGAAGTTACAGAATTTTGGTGTACAAGGGCGTATCCGGGAAATTAAGCCGGGACCGGTTGTGACTTTATATGAATTTGAGCCGGCTGATGGTGTGAAAGTGAACAAAATATCTAATCTGGAAAATGATCTGGCACTGGCAATGAGTGCTGTCAGTGTCAGAATTATTGCTCCCATTCCTGGTAAATCGGTGGTGGGAATAGAGCTGCCTAACAAGAAGAGAGCTGCAGTAAATTTAAGGGAGTTGATCAATACAAAAGATTTCTTGAAACAGGACTCACAGCTCACCGTTATATTGGGAAAAGATATTGCCGGAAGACCTTACATTACCGATCTTACCAAAATGCCCCATCTGCTTATTGCAGGGACAACCGGTAGTGGAAAATCGGTGTCTGTTAATACAATAATCTGTTCAATAATTTACAAGTCATCCCCTGAAAATGTCAAATTTGTGTTGGTGGATCCTAAAATGGTTGAGCTTAGTGTATATGAAGATATTCCGCATTTAGCAGCGCCTGTGGTGACAGATCCTAGGAAAGCAGCCAATGTGTTGAAAAATGTTGTTGAGGAGATGGAAAACAGGTATGCCCTCCTTGCAGAAAACCGGGTTAGAAATATTGATTCGTATAACGAATTGGCTTCAAAAAGCAGTGAGTTGGAAAAGATGCCTTATCTGGTGGTTATCGTTGATGAATTCGCCGATCTCATGATTGTTGCCGGCAAAGAGGTTGAACAGTCAATTATCAGGATTGCACAGATGGCTAGAGCTGTGGGGATACACTTGATTTTAGCCACCCAGCGTCCTTCGGTGAATGTCATAACCGGTATCATTAAGGCAAACATGCCTGCGAGGCTTTCTTTCCGGGTTTCCTCAAAGACAGACTCCAGAACGATCCTTGATCAAAATGGTGCTGAATTGTTACTAGGTAAAGGTGATAGTCTGTTTATCCCGCCGGGGCACAGCGATCCAGTGCGTATACACGGGTGTTTTGTGAGCGAAAAGGAAGTGAATAATATTGTTGAATATCTGAAAAAAATGGGAGAGCCTGAATATAATATGGATCTTGTGAAGGAGGAAGAATCTACAGAACAGGGTATAGATGAGGCAGAAAAAGATGAAAAATACTATGAAGCGCTGGAACTTGTGAGGAAAAAAGGGACAGCATCCATATCCATGGTGCAAAGATATCTGAGGATAGGGTATAATAGAGCTGCACGAATCGTGGAAATCATGGAAAAAGAGGGGGTCATAGCCCCCAGCGATGGTACTTCCAAACCGAGAGAGGTTATTGTAAAAGATTAAAAATCGGAGGGTGTTATGGCTGATATATCTGTAGATTATATGGGGCTAACGCTTAAAAGTCCTGTTATGGCGGGTGCATCATCCTTTAGTAAATCACTGGATGGGATAAAGCGACTGGCTGAAAACGGTGCTGCTGCTGTTGTTATAAAATCCCTGTTTGAGGAAGAACTGAGGGAAGATGTGGTTTACACGGACGATTTTCATCCTGAAGCTTACGGTTACGAAGTTGCGGATGCTTCTGTTATGTATGGGACAAGCAACTATCTTAAACTGATAGAGATGGCCAAAGCTGCTGTGGATATACCTATCATAGCCAGTATAAATTGTTTGGGAGGCAAATGGTGGACTGATTTCTCCACTGATGTGGAGCAGGCGGGCGCTGACGCACTGGAGCTGAATATTGCTTACATGCCTTTTGACAAAAGCGAAGAATCATCTGATATAGAAGAGAAGTACCCAAAAGTTGTAAAAGAAGTGAAGAACACTATTACAATACCTTTGGCGGTTAAAATCGGCCAGCATTTTACAAATATTCCAGGAATTGTTGCTGCCATTGAAGAAGCTGGTGCTGATGCCGTTGTCATGTTCAATAGATATTACCGTCTGGGTATTGATATTGATAAGCTGGAGTTTAAGCCTGTGGATTTTTTCAGTACAGAATTTGAGACATACAATGCTCTCAGGTGGGTTGGTATAACGTCACCTCAGGTATCGCTGGATATTTCTGCAACAACAGGTATACATTCGGCAAATGCTGCTATTCAGCACATTTTGTCGGGTGCTAAAACGGTACAGGTGGCTTCAGCTATGTACATAAAGGGAGAGAAAGTTTTAAAGGATATTGCAGTAGGTATAGAACAATATTTGGATAAATATAATTATAGTAGCTTGGATGAGATAAGATCGCTAATGGTTAAAACACTTGAAAACCGGAAAAAATTCGAACGAACACAGTATATGAAGGTGGCAGGCGGTTACGGAGTGAATATATAAGATAGAGGTAGAGGTATAGGTAGATATCCACCATGATTTGCACTTCGTAAGTGTAGGTGGGCATGCTTTTCCTTTTTTTCTTGCAAGTCCCACCATTTCCGTTATAAAATAATGCATGTCAAAAATAAACGATATACATGATGGTACTTTTAAGGACATCCTGAAATACAAAGATACTGCAAAAAATCTTCTAAAGGTTACACTGCCAGAAGAGATATACAACAGTATAGATTTTTCAAAAGGTATTACGTCAGTAAATACTGAGAAAAGAGGGCTTAAGTATAAGAAGAAGCTGTTGGATGCAGCCTTACAGGTTACACTGAAAAACAATAAAGAGGCGCAGGCTTATTTTATTGTCGAACACAAGTCTAAATCATCTAAGTTTACTCCTCTTCAGATACTCAGTTATATGCTCTGTATTTGGGAAGACAATTATAATAAGGGGAAGGAATTAGAGTTTATCATTCCGATTGTATTTTATCATGGTAAAGGGAGATGGCCACATCCTGTTGATTTCAGAGATTTTATAAATGTA
>JASMTO010000152.1:0-7203 GCA_041694215.1 bacterium | reverse complement strand
ACTCACGCGTTACTCACCCGTGCGCCGGTGTACTCCCTCCCCGAAGGAAGGTTTCCCCCTGACTTGCATGTGTTAAGCACGCCGCCAGCGTTCGTTCTGAGCCAGGATCAAACTCTCCATCCAAAATACTCTCCAGCTTTCTCTGCTGGGTATATCTCTCATCACAGATCGGCCTATTCTATTATCAAACATCTGGTTGTTTATTATATCTTTTCAAGATACCGTTTTTCCCTTTTAAGGGATAGCACATATATTACATAAATAATACTTTGTCAATCACTTTTTTAATTTTTAAGTAAATCCTTTCGACTTCCTCAAAAATGCTTATTTTCCAAACAGCGGAGTGATCTTTTAATATATATAGGCATACTTGTCAAATACTTTTTAAAAAAATATGGTATTTTTTTTAGAATTATGCACAAACATTGAATCCACAATGGTTAGCGCTACCATAGCCTCAGCCACAGGTACTACCCTTGGTGCAACACAAGGGTCATGCCTCCCTTCTGTTTTTATTTCTTTTACATTTCCAAATTTATCTACAGTTTTTTTTGGTATCAAAATTGAAGAAGCCGGTTTTACCGCAAACCTGAGTACTATGTCCTGCCCCGTTGAAATACCTCCTAATGTTCCACCAGCATTATTAGAAGAAAAACCATATGGTGTAATCTCATCATTATTTTCACTTCCATATGAAGATGCAACTGCAAAGCCTTTCCCAAACTCAACCCCTTTAACCGCCGGTATCGACATAACAGCTTTAGCGAGATCAGCATTAAGCCTGTCAAATACTGGCTCACCTATTCCTGCTTCTACTCCTTCCACAACAATCTCAACAATACCACCTACAGAGTCCCCACGCTCTTTAGCAACAAGTATACATTCTTTCATTGCATGGTATTTGTCCGGATCAGCGCACCTAACAACATTTTTCTCTATAAAATCTTTCTCAATTTTTTCACCTTTTACATCTTTAACCTGTTTTACATAACCAAAGATATTTATCTTCTTAAAGCTTAAAAGTTTTTTGGCTATAGCTCCAGCAGCAACCCTCCCTATCGTTTCTCTTGAAGATGATCTGCCGCCCCCTCTATAATCCCGAATGCCATATTTCATAAAATAGGTAAAATCAGCATGACCTGGTCTGAACAGATCTTTTATGTCACTGTAATCTTTTGAACGTTGATTCTCATTGTATACCAACATACATATCGGCGTTCCTGTGGTTTTACCTTCAAAAACACCACTTAGGATATGTACTTTGTCGGCTTCTTGGCGGGGAGTTGTAATTTCACTTTGCCCCGGTCTTCTCCTGTCAAGCTCTTTTTGAATATAATTTTCATCTATTTCAAGCCCCGAAGGGCATCCATCAAGCACAACACCAACAGCAGGTCCATGGCTTTCACCAAACGTTGTGATTCTGAAAATTTTACCAAAACTGTTCCCTGACATAAAAAACTCCCTCACTCATATTTAATAACATGCGCCACTTCTAATGTAATAAGTCCGTGTCCAATCAATCTGTCAATTTCAGGAAGAATATGGTTAATCTTTTCTTCACTATCCACAACTTCAACAATTAAAGGCAAATCATTTGACAATGCTAAAGTCCGTGAAGAGTGTATCACAGAACTCGCCCCATAACCATATATTCCCCTGATCACTGTAGCACCGGCTACTCCGTTTTCTCTACACAGTTCAACAAGAGCTTTGTATAAAGGCCTTCCTTCATATTTATCATTCTCACCGATAAAAATTCTCATAAGTTTTTGTGTACCTTCAAGTCTCTTTGGCATTACGTCCCCCACAGTTTTGCGAAATATACACCGATGAAGGCTGCAATTAAACTTAATATGACATTGGCAGCAATATATATGCAAAAAAACAAATAGGATTTTTCTTCTAATAAATTTACAGCTTCTACAGAAAAAGTGGAAAAAGTTGTAAAAGAACCCAAAAAACCTATACAAACAAACGCCCGGAAAGTACTTCCATCAGACATTTTAATAACTGACAGCGTAAACAAAAGGCCAAGTAAAAAACTTCCAAGAACGTTAACAGCAACAGTTCCGTAGGGGATGAGGTTTCCAAAAAAATTCATCGTAGCCTTTGAAACGGCAAATCTGGAAACAGCTCCGAAAAAACCGCCGATGCCAATGTATAAAATATTCATTTACTCTCCTTCAATTATTTTATATTATAATCAGGATGAACACTCAAGTGCTATTTTATCTAATACTACTAATCATCCTGGCTTACGTTTTAAATATACCCTTCGGGTTGTTTAGACAGAAATTTGAAAGATTTTCAATAGGTTGGTTTGTGTGCATACATGCACCTATACCAATTATTGCTTTTATGAGAATCTCCTCTCATATTTCTCTCAAATATATTCCCTTGTTAGTAATAGCAGCTATAGCAGGGCAAATGACAGGTTACAGAATCAAAAGAAAGCACTGCTAAACCAAGTCAAATACAGACGATGATTAAAACTTATTGAACTTCAACTGTAAATGCATATCCTTAATAAAGTGCAATAATATACCAAGGAGGTCAAAATGTCCCAATATCATGAATCTGAAGAAAAGCTTAGCGAGAAAACAAAAGACTTTACCAGAGCATTAAACAGTCTCAAAGAGGAAATTGAAGCCATTGACTGGTATCAACAGAGGGTTGACGCCACCAATGACGAAAGTCTAAAGGAAATTTTAGCACATAACAGAGATGAAGAAATTGAGCATGCATGTATGGCACTTGAGTGGTTGAGACGTAATATGCCAGCCTGGGACAATGAATTGCGAACATACTTATTTACTGAGGGCAACATTGCTCACTTAGAAGAAGGTGAAACGGAGTCTCAAAACAATGATAATAAAAGCTTGAATATAGGCAAACTTAAATAAAAGGAGGGTAAATAATGGATATTTTAAGGCAAAATCTTGCACCCATTCCGGATAAAGCGTGGGAAGAAATAAATCTTCAGGCAAAGCGTACGTTACAAGCATATTTAAGTGCAAGAAAATTTATAGACGTGGAAGGGCCACTGGGATTCGATACAGCAGCTGTAAATACTGGAAGACTGGAAATTGTAACAGATAAAGGCTCATCTGTTGAATACGGTGTTGCTCAGGTGCAACCCATTGTGGAAGCAAGAGTTCCATTTAAACTTAATTTATGGGAGCTGGACAATGTATTGAGAGGAGCTGAAGATATTGATCTTTCTCCTCTTGAGAATGCTGCAAAAAGTATAGCTGTTTTTGAAGATAAATCCATATATTACGGATTAGAAAAAGCCAACATTAAAGGGCTTAAAGATTCAAGTGAGCATGATGCCATAAAATTACCGGCTAAAACGGAAGATCTTACGTATGTAGTTGCAGAAGCTGTCGGTAAATTAAAAAGTGCTTCTGTTGACGGTCCATATTCACTCGTGGTTCCCATAGAGCTAATGAATAATATTGTTGGATTAAACAAGGGCTACCCATTGAAAAAACAGATAGAAGATCTTATCGGCGGATCTATCAAGGCAAGCAACAATATTTCAGAAGCCTATTTAGTATCAGAAAGAGGAGGCGATTTCAAACTTACACTAGGCCAGGATTTATCTATAGGGTATTTGCAACACGATAGTAAAGAAGTCACCCTTTATTTTACAGAATCTTTTGCATTCAGAATACTTGATCCTGCAGCATTCACTGTAATCAAATAAACGTAAAGAAGGCTTAAGCCTTCTTTACGCCAATCTAAGGACTTTGGCTCCGATACCGCTGCCGTTTTTTATCTCAATAAGTGCTTTGTTGGCTTCCTCCAGTGGATATTCTTCTACAGTGGGAAAAATACCTGCTTTTGCAGCAATATTGATAAAATCCTGAATATCTGCAGGGGTAACATTTGCCACGCTTTTCAACTCCTTTTCCATCCATAGGTGATTTTTGTAGTCAAGATTCATCAATATGTCTTTATCAACTTCTTCTTTACTTATGGCATTAATCACTACACGCCCCGAAGGAACAATATTCAATAGAGCAGCCAGTACAGTTCTGTATACAGGGGTTGTGTCAATAATACTTAGACATTTTTCCGGAGGGGAATCCTCTATATCCCCTGCCCAAAAAGCACCAAGTTTTTTTGCAAATTCCCTTTGGGAAGCACTTCTTGCAAAGACAAAAAAACGGGAATCAGGATAAAGGTATTTAGCAAGCTGAAGAACTAGATGGGCGGATGCACCAAATCCCATAAAGCCAAGATTCTGTCCATTTTCCATTCGGGCAAGCTTTAATGAACGGTAACCCACAGCTCCGGCACAAAGCAAGGGTGCAGCCTGTGAATCTTTATACACATCAGGTATTGTTACAGCAAAATGTTCATTAATTTTCATATATTCAGCATATCCCCCGTTTGCATCCCTGCCAGTGGCCTTAAAATCGCTGCATAAGTTCTCCAATCCATTTTTACAGTAAAAACAGTTACCACAAGCAGAATAAATCCAGCCAACCCCGACTCTGTCACCTTTCTTAAATTTTGTAACACCGTCTGATACTTCTACAACTTCACCCACAACTTCATGACCAAGGATAACCGGCAATTTTGGAGGAGCAGTACGCCCCTCAATTTCATCAAGCTCCGTATGGCAAACTCCGCAGGCTTTTACCTTTATTAATATTTCACCGCTTAGAGGTTCGGGATCAGGATAGTCTCTCAACACCAAAGGTTCAGACACTTGTTTTAAATCTGTAATCCTTTCCAAAACCATAGCTTTCATAAACCTACCCCCATATAAAACTTATTTAAAAAGTCTGTTTATAATATCTCTATATTTATTTTCGATGTAGTGTCTTTTCTTTTTAAGGGTATTGGTAAGCTCCTCACCCAATTTAAATTCCTTGTCTAAAAAAGAAATCTTGTGTAATTTTTCATAATCTCTGAAACCTTTTTTTGGAGACAGAAATTTGTTTATATCTTTTTTTATTTTCTCAGCAATATGGCTATCTTTGGCAATATCCTCAACAGAATGAATAAGTTTATTGTATTTTTCAGATACATAATCTTTCATTTGCTCAAAATACGGTACAATCAATGCTCCCAACCCTTTCCTGTCCTGACCGACAAGAACAGCATCCTTTACAAAAGGAAACATAGAAATAGTGGATTCTATTTTGGTGGGATCGATATTTTCTCCATTAGCCAGAACTATTATCTCCTTTGCACGCCCCGTAATTACTAATTCACCGGTCAGCGTAAATTTACCCAGATCCCCAGTTTTAAAAAAACCATCTTCTGTAAAAGATTTTTCGTTTTCCTCTTCATTCTTATAGTAACCACTGAAAACCTGCTCACCCTTCACCTGAATTTCACCTTCTTCACCCGGTGGCAGTATTTTACCATCCTCATCAACTATTCTGATTTCAGTATCTTTTATGGGCGGCCCCAGTGTACCAAAAACTTCGCAGTGAAGGTCCCTGCCGGCAATACCGGGGGCACACTCCGTCATCCCATACGCATTCACGATTCTTATGCCGATAGCATCTATCCATTCGTCCACAAACTGGGGCAAACTTCCACCTCCGCTCACCGCAAGTCTGAGTCTGCCGCCAAATTTCTCCCTTAAAAGAACGAACTTTTTCTGAGCATACATTTCCACCGGTTTTAAAAAAATCATTTTTGCAAAGGCCATTCCCTTAGAAAAATTTTTCTTTAAAAAACCCTTTTCCTCAAAAATAGGAAGATTGTCTTTAAGTAATCGCTTATTTCTTCTATAAGCTGCTGAAGCACTAACCAGCAAATTAAAAATTTTGGCTTTTTTCACACTTTCTTTCTTTAACATCGCATTTACTTTTGTGTACAGAGCCTCCCACAACCTGGGAACAGTGGCCACGATTGTGGGAGAATACTTTGTCAAATCATCAGAAAATGTTTTTATACTAGAATACACAGTTGTGCACCCCTGCATTACGGCTAGATGTTCCGCTAGCCGCTCGAATATATGCCATGACGGGAGTATAGAAAGCCATACATCCTCATGGGATAATGCAACCATATCCGGAATTCTGCTGAGATTTGCCAGAAAATTTCTATTGGAAAGCAATACCCCTTTAGGCGTGCCTGTGGTACCTGATGTATATATAAGAGTAAACGGATCCTCTTTCTTGTGTTTTTCCGCAAGACTAAGAAATTCATCAATCTCATTGTATGTTATTTCTCTATCCTTCTTAATGATTTCATTGTAGGCATATATTTTATTGAAAATCTGGTGCTCACTATTGCCTTCCATAACAAAAATGTTTTTAATCTTTTTTGCAATGGAATCATTCAAAATATTTCTCATTAGATTTGGGGTCTCAAAAACAATAAAATCGCAATCAGAATGATCAATAATAAATTCAAATTCGTCCACGGGTGTATCACTGCCCCTGGGTACACTCACAGCCCCTATGGCAACCAAAGCCAGATCCGTAACGATCCAGCTGTATCGATTATCCGAAATAATGGCCACTTTTGAATTTTTTGTAACCTTTTTTTCCATAAAAGCTTGCGAAAGCAAAAGTACATCTTCGAAAAGCTTATTATAGCTCACCTCAAATTCCACTTCATTGACTCTGTAAACAAAAGCGGTCTTATCGGGATATTGTCTCCAGGTATTAATAAATAACTGAAATATATTGTCATATGATTGCAATTTATTCATAATGCACCTTTACTTTGGAGTAGTTTTTACAATATAGTAAAAATACTTTCAAACACAAGAAAAAGCTTAAAAATGAGGATGTTAATGAGTAAATTAGACTATGGAAACAGAGTGATAATGATAGACCACAAGAACAGAAGACACATGGTAAAACTCAAAGAAACGGGGCGTTTTTCCAGCCAGTACGGTTTCATCGATCATAATGATATTATAGAAGCGGGTGACGGGGGTACTGCAAAAACAAACAAAAATTTTACATATCGTATATTTACCACTACCTACACAGATTATGTAATGAATCTGAAACGAAACGCCCAGATTATATACCCCAAAGATACTGCCCAAATGCTGATGGAAGCTGATATATATCCCGGACTTAATGTATTGGAGTCGGGAATTGGACAGGGGGCTCTGTCAATGGCCCTGCTAAGGGCTCTCGGGAACCAGGGCAGACTTACGACATATGAAATCAGAGAGGATTTTGCCGAGCAGTCAAAAAACATTATTGATGATTTCTG
>JASMTO010000151.1:0-15588 GCA_041694215.1 bacterium | reverse complement strand
CTCATTTTTTGAGTGGCGGAGGAACAAAAAGGTTACCATTGGAAACGATGTATGGCTCGGACATAACAGTTTGATAATGGGAGGCGTATCAGTCGGAGACGGGGCAGTGGTTGGAAGCTGCTCAGTTGTTACAAAAGATGTGCCCCCTTATGCTGTCGTTGTGGGTGTGCCGGCTAAAGTAATAAAATACAGATTCAGTGAAAAAGTAATAAAGAAATTGCTGGAAATTAGATGGTGGGACTGGCCGCATGAAATAATTATGGAACGTTTGAATGATTTTAAAGATCCCGAATACTTCATTGAACAATATGCTAAGCAAATAGGCAGAAATTGTTAATATATAGGATATAGGGTTGAGATCCCTCGGCTTCGCTTGCCCTGTTAAACCCGTATTGCAGACTGACTACCTTTGGTAGTGTTTAACCCTGTGTGAATTTTACTATATTCAACAGGGCAGGCAGGGAGAATGATGACACAACAGTGTATAGCATCCGCCATGGGCGGATAAATAGGATGTTGCACATATTTACCAGTCTAAAAGACTGGTGCTATCCGCAGGCTGTCATCGTATATTAAAAAAGTAAGGAAAGTTGTTTAATAAGTTGTTAAAAAGTAGTATAAAGGTTCCAGAGCACTGAAGGTGGTAAAGGACATGTTTGTCATTGGTTCATTGAAACCGTTCGAGATGTTGTCCCCACCTTCAGCTTTCCGAAACCTGAACGGAACATTAGGCATAAAGCCTGCATGTGTTGCGATGATAGCGTACAGGAAAGCAAAGCTCAAGTAAAAATTTAATAAGGAGCTTTTTATGAGTAATTATGAGAAAGTAGTTGGGATTGATGTATCCAAGGAAACATTGTCAATCAGCTTATATGACGGTAAGAGCCATACCAGTTATGAGACAAGAAACACGATAACATCATTTTTTGATGATTTTGTTAAGAAGGAGAAGGAATTAGATTTTTCCAAGGTACTTTTTATGATGGAGAATACCGGAGTATATCATTTAAAGTTAGCGACCTATTTGAGCGAGAAATATGGTTATCGTGTAAGTGTAGCAAATCCTCTTGTAATAAAGAGGTATTCTCAGATGAATTTAAAACGAGCAAAGACAGACAAGGCGGATGCCCGATTGATAGCGGAGTATGGTTATATTAACGGAGATGATTGGCTATTTTCTCCCCGAGATAAAGATTATTACGAGATAGATATGAAACTTAAAGCGGTAGAAGATTTTCATAAGCAGATAAATATGTTGAGTAACCAGATTGAAGCAATTGAGCATTTACCTTTCAAAGACAAGAGCATATTAAAATCTTATAAGAAACTTATAGAGAATTTCAGGAAAGAGATAAAAAAGATAGAAAAGGAATTGGATGTATTGTTACGGGATAAGTACGGCGAAGAGTATAAATTGCTTTCGAGTATTCCTGGAGTTGGTTTAAAGCTGACTGGAGTGATTTTGGGCAAATTAAAGGGTTTTGAAAGTTTTGATACAAGTAAGGAAGTGACAAGTTTTGTGGGTACATGTCCCAGTGTTTACCAGTCTGGGACATCGGTAAAAGGGAGAGGAAAAATATCGAAGAAGGGCAACGGTTATATGCGGACGATACTGTATTTATGCTCACTTTCAGCATGTAAGTATAATAAATCATGTGCAGAATTATATAATAGACTTGTAGCTAAAGGTAAGCCCAAAAAAGTTGCGTTAATAGCAGTAGCGAACAAGTTGATAAGGCAGGCATTTGGTGTATTGAAAAGTGGAAAACCGTATGATCCGGATCATGCAAATAATTTAACTTTAGTTGCAAAAAATGCTTGACTTTTAACACGGAACATCTCGACCGGAACGAAGTGGAGTGGAGAGATCTCAGACGTTGTTTGGCAAGAGACCTCTCGACTTCGCTCGAGGTAACAATTTTTTGTATAACAACCGTCTTGTGAAAATTAATAGGATGTCATACATATTACCTGTCTTAAAGATAAACATGCATTTTTACGTTTGTTACTTTTTTGACTACAACTTGGTATTAGGTCATAAGTTATGGGTTTTGGATATAGGTGATAGTACGTTTCACGTTTTACGTCTCACGTCTTACGTTGAACGTTGAACATTGAACCTTGAACGTTTTCTATCTGCAAAGCAGTCCGTCTAAAAGGACGGGTTTAACGGGGGAAGTGCCCTTGTTTGTTTCTATTCAGTGTCACTTATTACATAATTTTTCTTGAACGTTGTTTTTTTGTCAAATATCTTTAGCTCCCTTTTGCCCAAATCTTTTAAAAGCTCCTTTCGATTCATCTTGGCGTTTTTCATGGCCTTGCTTCCAGATGGATCAAATCTGGCAAACTGAGTGAAACCTTTCTCCACAGAGCTTTGGGCATAAGCCATTGCTTTTTCTTGATATTGTAAGCATCGTTTCTGAAAATCCGGAGTGTTTCTTGCTTTGATCATTTTGGATAGTTCTGAGAGTTTAAAGAGGTTCATATACTGAATACTTTTTTTCAATATCAACATCTCTCTGCTAAAATATTTTTTATCGATATTCATGGTTTTTAAAAAATGATAACCGTAATCTGCCGAATTATCTAATAGATAGTATAACGTATGTTTCTGCTTTTTACTGTTGTAGGAGTCTTCAGCACTTTCAATCAAAAAATGCGCAAGAAGCTTTTTCCTGCTATACAATAAAAAATTCTGAGGAATAAGATAGTTGTGGGCAATTATATCAGCGGAAAGGTGTGCCGCATAGCCATGACAAAAAGCTTTTTCATCCTCCTGCTCAGCATTGTTAAAAAGAATCGATACAGTTTTCCAGCTATGCGTATTCAGATTTTTCTTAAATTGAGAAAAATTTTTGAAAAGATTAAAAAAATCTGGGAAAATATTACCCAGCAAAAAATGTATTGGATAATTTTTTATCAGGTAAAAATTTGTGGTTTCCAGTATGTCCAACCCAATTTTTATATGTGTGTTAAAACCCCAACAAAAACCTGCCTTAGCAAAACTCAAAAAGAAAAAAGCAAATATTACAATTCTAAGCATTGTTCACCTTTGCATTATATATTTTTACCATTCATTGACAAATTTAGTCAAATAAATTCTTTTTTAAAGTATTATTTCACGTTTAGCACTTTATATTATTAATTTAATTTTGAACAATATAACAGTTCCCTTTTAAGTAAAGGATAATCGATGCTGTATTGTGGTGACACAGGATGCTGTACAGTTGCATAATTGTTTGATATGTTGTATATTAAAATACTTATATGAATCAGCTTATATGGGGGGTGCTCTGTGCTTGAGAAAGTCCTTGAGTTGAAAAAGGAACTAATTAAGTTGAGTGATCGTGAAGAATACTTATATGATGATGAATACAAACAATTAGAGCAGTTAAGGCAGGAATACAACACATTGTTGCCCCAGCTTACAGATGAGGAAAAGGAAAAGCTAGATGAAATGTTTGCCGAATGGTATGAGCAATATATATATCTTGAAACTATTGGAAGTATAAGACTTCCCGAAGGTTAGCAAAGCTAATATATAACCTCTTTAAGGTAAAGCCCATATGCCGGTGCAGTGGGACCAGCTTTATCCCTATTTTTTTCATTAAATATCGTATCAACTGCAACTGGTGGATATTTTTTGTGATACAAAAAAATGGTAGTTCCTATAATGTTGCGTACCATATTGTGCAAAAATCCGTTGGCATTGATAGCTATTTTAATTAAGTTGTCATCCCTTTTTACTTTCACAAAATTTACCGTTCTTACAGGGTTATCAGGCAAACTTTGGCGCTTGCAAAAGGATGTAAAATCATGTGTTCCTGCAAATTTTTGGAAGTAACAATCCAGCGTCTCTAGTGTCAATGGATATTTGATATGCCAGCAGTAGTTTCGATACAGTGCTGAAGGGGTTGCGCTGTTTAACAGAACGTATTCGTAGGTTTTGCTTATGGCCGAACTCATGGCGTTAAAATGTAAATCCACCATGCTGACTGATTTAATAACGATATCACCAGGAAGAAGACTGTTTAATCCTCTCAAAATGGCATTTTCAGGAATGTATTTATCCGTTTTATAATTAAAAACCTGCCCGCATGCATGTACATGTGTATCCGTGCGTCCGGAACCTGTTATCTTTATCTGCTTTTTATACATTTTAGAAAGGGATTTTTCTATTTCCTGTTGGACAGTTCGGCACGAAGGTTGAATCTGCCAACCGTAAAAAAACGTGCCATCATATTCCACTATACATTTTACATTATACATTGCAAATCCCCACCAATACCGTAATGTACAAAAGCGCTATTAGTATTTCACTAAATTTTATTTTGCTAAGTTTGCAAATTGTTTCCCAATTACCCCTGAATTGCAGTGTAATGGCTATTTGCTCTGAAAAATACATTACGCGGATAAATAGTGGTACAATAAATGCCTCTATATCAAGTAAACGTTTAATCCCTTTTTTTGTGGTATCATTTCTAAGTATTTGGGCAGTTTTTATTTTATCTGCTTCCTCAAAAAGTAGAGGAATAAATCGCAAAGCTATAATGCCAGAGGCAGTAATATTCTGAGTATTCACTTTTAGAATCTTTAATGGTTTTAAAATAAGATTAAGAATTTTAATGATATCCAGCGGTCTCGTGGTTGTGGTGAAGATTGCAGAGAAAGCTATCATCAGAAAAAACTGCCCTGTGGTTGTAATTGCAGTACCATAAGTGGGATCAGAAACGTTGAATCCCTTGTCATTAAAAAATAACTGCACAAAAAACGTAAACAGAAGAAGAAATCTGAAAGGTTTCAATATGGAATGGATCTGCTTTATTTTTATCCGGGACATAGCTATCAAAATGCAAAACAGTGTGAAAAGCAAGATAAGGCGCAAAAGAGATATACTTAAGCCAGTGATTATTATTGTGGTGATAATGATAATAAACTTTGGCAATGGATGAAAATTATGCACAGGGGAGTCTATATATTTATATTTCCCGAAATAAAACTTTTCCAACAGGTCTACCTTTAAATGTCAAGATTAGGTGAAAATTAGATTAGTCGTTCCTGCATCAAGAGTCCCACCGGCCCTGTTATCATGGTATCACCTGCAGGTGAAGCAAAATGCACATTTTCTGCTGATTCATTAAAAAGCTTACACCTTTGGGGACCTGTAACATAAACTGGGAGTTCAGGAAAAATACCCTTTTGAAAGCAGTGTGCCCCATGCCCTCCATCATTGAAAACATCCTCAAATGTTATTGTGGATGCCAGCATTTTTCTGATAAACATCCAGGTTTTTTCAGGAGTAAGCATTTTTGTATGGTGCTCAAAAAAAGAATGCACCTTATACTCTTCATGAATAAGCGCTGCAAATGTGTGACCGTTACCCACATCTACTGTTATTACAGGCCTTTCGGAGACATTGTGCAGAGCACCCAGAGCAGCTGCTACACCTGTATCGGTAATATTAAATTTAGAATAACCTAACTGTTCCAACGTATCTTTTATAGTTTTAAATCTGTTAAAACCTTCAGGAATAATGCTCGTTTCTTTAAAACAGGCATTTTTTAAATCGCCATTTAAAAAGTCTTTAAAAAAATTTATACGCGTTATTCTATCCGACTGATTTTTTACGAAACCATGATCCTGTACAGCAACAAGAATTTTTTCAAAATCTGGATAGAGTGCACACTTTCTGAGTCCATCAAAAAAATCCATGTCCAGATCATTTAAGCAAAGATGCGGATTCTCTATTTGCTCTACAATATCAAACCCCCACGATCTAACCTTATCCAAATCATCTTTGATGGTCAATGAGGCTGTTTTGGTAATAAAGACATTATAGCCTTTACTTAAATGCTTCTTTAAGGCTTTTGAGACAGGACCGCCGCCCATGGGCGATCCTGCTATAAAAAGATCATGATGGGAATTTTCAACGTATTTTGCAAATAATCTGGTGGGCGCAGGATATATCAATTTTATAGAATTTTCCAGGTGATCACCTTCTGAATAAATCAAAGCATCCTGCGTCCCTGTACCTACATCTAAGGCCAAATAGGACATTTATGCCTTTTTCTCAGCTTCGTTTTCATCTTTTTCAGTTTTCTTTTCTCCCTCATCAGGTGTTATATCAATTGCATCCTCAGCTTCTTTGGCACTTTTTTTGAAATTCCTGATAGCCTTTCCCATACCTTCACCGATTTGGGGAAGTTTACCTGCACCAAAAATAACCATTACTATTACCAAAATAATCAACAGCTCCTGTGTTCCTAAACCAAACATATGTTTCCTCCATTTAAAGATCCTTACACAATACCGTTTTTAGCATATTTTATTTCAAAAATCTGGTGATTGTGTCCTATCTTATTATAAATTGTAGTGCTACATTAATATAACTAACTTGATATAAAATCAATATTAAAGAAGAATAGTCACTTATTTTTTTGGGGAATGCCCGCTTACCCATTGGAAAGCGTAAAACAAAATCATCAAAACCAGCCATGCGTATCCATATTTGCTAAAAAGTGTAGCGTAAGATGGAATTTCCACAACGCAGGAAAATGATGTTTTTTCATTTATTTCAGTAGCTGAATGCGTATTCCCTTTTGTATCAATACAGCCGGATATCCCCGATTGGGCTGCTCTTACTATGGGGCTTCCGTATTCAATGCTTCTTATTTCATCGATAGCAAGATGTTGGTATCTTCCTATTGATTGACCAAACCAGCTGTCATTTGTAAGTAGAATAACAACATCTGCCCCATTGTCCTTTACTTTTTTCACAAGGTGTGTAAATGCCCCTTCGTAGCAAAGCAACGGAGAAAGCTTATAACCGTTATAGTCGAAAACGGTCACTGTATTTCCTCTGGAGAAATCCTCCGCGTCACCAAAAAAGTAATAACTTATCGGCTTGAAAAGTGTTTTGAAAGGGAAATATTCCCCAAACGGGACAAGGTGCATTTTATCGTATACTTTTTTCTTGGCATTGTGCAGGTAGTAAACACTATTGTAGTATGTAAACGAAGATGTGCTGTTGTCATGTCTTATACTTCCAAAAATAATTGGCTTTTTGTGGGACAAATCTTTCAGCTTATTATAAAGCTCTTGATCTGTTTCTGTAAACACAGGGAATACAGATTCCGGCAGGACAACAATTTCGCCAGGCATTTTCATAGCCTTTTCTGTCATCTCAAGAACAGTATTAACGATTTCATCCCGATATTCTGGAACCCATTTTATTTCCTGACTGTAAGAGGGCTGGACTATCGTAAAAGAAACGGTGTTGCCCGCTCCTGTTGGTAACTTGCTCAGTATAAATCCAGAAAAAAAGCTGAAAAAAAGTATTATCGCCGAGTATGTCAAGTATTTCAATGATTTGTTTGTAATATATCTGAAAAGTAGTAAATTTATCATAATTATTAAAAAGCTCAGTCCATTCTCACCAACAAGTGAAGCGTTAAGTTTAAAAAAAGGAACATTGTACATAAAACTGCCCAAATTCAGCCATGGAAATCCGGTAAATAGCTTGCCCCTAATAATTTCAAGAACAACAAAAAGAAGGCTCAGCAATAACACACTGTAGTTATTCCTTAAAAAATAAAGAAACAGTATCCAGTATAAAGAGAGATAAACAGAGAAAACAAACAGTACCAAATATCCCACAAACAGCGGAGCATTACCAAAGTGGCTGACTGTTACCGTGATCCAATGCAGATTATAAAAGTAATAAATTAAGCAAAAAATCAGTGTATTAATGATAAATGCTTTGCTTTCGGCTTTATGTATGCAAAGGAAAAGGGGTACAAGGGCTACAAATGCAATATATCCGGAGATGTTGCCAGGCGAAGCAAACGAAAGTAGTATAGCTGAAAACACTGAAAGTAATACAAATATTATATTTTGTTTGTCCATGTGGCAGATAATAAAAACATTTTTGCTAAAAGGCAACCGGAATGTTCTTTTTGGGAGTCAATGCTTGTCAATTACAACATTTTCAACAAAACTGTTAACCCATTAAAATATTACAAATCTTACCAATAGTACTTACTTAGCACTTAACACTATTTTTTCTTAGTCTTTTTTTTGTCTTTTTTGTATCGATCCTCGATACTGCATGAATCAGCAGCTCAGCCCCCGCCTTTAAAGAAGGCCAAACCCACAATAACCAGCACAAAAATTATTAATCCAATATAATCACCCAAAAAAACCTCCTACTTAGCAATATCCCCTTTGTACCAGTTGTTATCTATCTGCAATCTGAATGTTAGATTGATATTACTGTCATTTAAATACTCAGGTTTATGCATAAATATATCTATCTCCATATCTTTGTCTATATTAAAATTAATATTGCCATTTTTTTCGTTAATTAGTGAATCATTGTAAAACAGTGCAATAGCAGGATAAACATCAAAAGGTTTGGTATTCCAAATGTAAGCATGTTTACCGGTGTTTTTTATTTCTATGTTTTTCAGGGTTCCGTTAATACCTGATATGCTAAGTTTTAGATGTATGTCCTTTTTGCCGTCACCTCTTAGCTGTTCTGTAGGGCTAGTTATATCTTTTATCCCTGATAACGATATCAGTTTTGCTATTAATGTTTTTTTAGCATTTTTACCATTGTCAAAACTATGAACTGTAATAACGGGCTGCCTTCCCTCATACAAAGGCCCTCCTGTAAATTCCAGCACTTTATCCTCCCCCAGTATTTTCTCCCCTGACAAAATTATAAAGCGCTTCATTTCTTTCGCTGATACTGGAACACTGATATCTACTGGCTCATCAGTCATCCCATGTAAACCTAGATATGTTTTACTTTTAAATGTCAATGAATTGTTGTCCATAATGGCTGTTTTTTTGTACAGTTTCACGTTTACATCGGTTGGTTTCATGGTGAGATGAATTGCAGCTGATTGAGTGAAAAAATCGTCTTTAAGTCTACATTTAATAATCAGAGAATGGTCGTCATCAATAAAGAATCTTTCCGAATAACTGTTTGTAATAGTATTATTTTCTGATATTTCAACGGTTTGCATCGTGCAGTCTTCACCACCAGTAAGACTGTATTCTTCTACAACACTCTTAAGGATTTCTCCGCCAAAAGACCCTTTGCCACCTGTGCCGATCCAGTTGCCTTTTATTTCACCATTTCTTAATACCCCTTGAAATTTCTGCAAGCATTTGAAAAATCCACTTCCCGGGCTACAATTTCTTATGAATTTAAAATAATTACCATCAATTTCGATATCATTTATTTGATTAAAGATTTTCTTCTCCGCAACAAAGATTTCCCCTGTTTTTTTATCGACGTTTAACCTGAGGAAGAAGTGCTCTTTCCTGTCACTGCTCTGCATTGCTATTTTGTAAATACGAACATCCTCCAGCGGGACCACCTCACCACTTCTGGCAGTTAATGTGAAATTTTTTATGAATTCACTGGTTCTTTCTCCTTTCCCTATCTTAAACGTTATAACGTAGTGACCATCGTCATCTGTTTTGACAAAGGCGTCATGACCAAGTACATCCACTGTGGCGTTTGGTATGGCATTCCCGTTTTCATCAGAAACAGTACCCAAGATTTTAATCATTGAAACATTGTCCGTTCCAACAATCAGATCATCCCTGGATTCTATATATCCTGGTTTTGATACTTTTAAACTGAAATTTTTAAAAAGATACATATCAATATTTTCCATCACAAAATGATTGATCTTCCTTTGGAAAAAATCAGCAAAATCCATCAGGGCAAAACCGTCAAAGGTGTGCAGATGAACTATGAAATTTTGAATTCTAAAATAGAGATGATATTCAGATTCTAGCTTTTTTACCGAAATAGGTCGTACAAAAATTCTCCCTTCATTACCAAACTCCACATCCCGCTGATATGTCCCTTTCCCCTGAGATAATAGCTCTTTATACAGTGCTTCAGCCCGCTGAACATTTTTAGCAAAATAGAGATTGACATCAACAGAATAATTTTTATCCCTCCGGATACTCCATATTTTCTCGCTTTTCTCACTAAAATGGTTATAAATGCTGCTTAGTTTAACATAATCATCGTATAATTTGTCCACAATGCCTGTTGCAATCCATCTGGAATCCCCCCCTTTCAAATCGGTCATTTTTGGGAAAATTTCATACAATGAGTCAAGCGGATTTTCCTCTGCAAAAGTAGTTGTCAAAAGTGATAATAATACCAGCAGGATAAAAACAAACTGCTTCATGATATTTCATCCATATCAAAGAGAATAATTTCTTTGCCGTTTACCTCAATGATACCCTCTTCTGTCAGTTTTCTCAACAAGCGAGAAAATGTCTCCGGGGTACTTCCCAGCAAAAGCGCCAGCTCACCTTTGTTAACAGGTAGCCTTACCCTGTTTGTTTGCTGTTTCTCTGCAATGTTTTTCACATATGACAAAAATCTTTTTCTGGTATCTGCCAAGGTGAGGTTCTCAATCATGTTAACAAAATATTTGATTCTGCCGGCTAACACAGCTATTAATTTCATTGAGAATACTGGATTTTTGCTTATTTCCTCAAAAAGTTTTTTAGAATCTATTGCCAAAGCCTCACAGTTCTCCAAAGCAGTGGCTGTAACAGGGTATGTGTTTTTCAGATAAAGCAAAATTTCTGCAAATATCTCACCAGATTTTACAAAATGAATTACTGCTTCCTTCCCTTCATCATTGGTTTTAGATAATTTTACAAGACCGGAGCATAAAAAGTATATGTTACTGCCTTCTTCTCCCTCCAAGAAAAAGATTTCTTTCTTTTCTTTTGTAATAACCGTACTTATATGTAACAATGTATTATACACGTCTTTATCCGGAGATCCTGCAAATGTTTTTAGGAAAAAGTCAACCGCTTGTTGTTTATTCAATATTTAATCTCCAAAAAAAATCTATTTTTTGACATACATCAATTCTTTTATTTCCACAAGATATTATACATTAGATTATAATAACAAAAGGAGGTTCACATGAGTATGTTTTGCTTTCAATGCCAGGAAACGGCAAAGAATGAAGGTTGCACTGTAAAAGGAGTATGTGGAAAAGATGAAGAGGTGGCTAAACTTCAGGATGCACTGATTTACCTTTTAAAAGGAACAGGTTATTGGGCGGAAAAAGCAAGGAAGTATGGGGTGGTGGATGATGAAGTGGATCTTTTTATCCTCGAAGGACTTTTTGCAACAATAACCAATGTTAATTTTGATCCTGAGCGCTTTGTTGAATATTGTAACAGGGCCGCTGAACTGAAAGAACGAATTAGAAACAGCTTTTTGAGTGCATATAAAAAGGAGACCGGCAAAGAATTTACAGAAGATGTCCCTGAGCAGGCCAGCTGGCAGCCCATAGGGTCAAAAGAAGAGTATCTAAAGCAGGCTGAGCAGGACGGCATTTTAGCTGAAAAAAATGAGGATATACGATCTTTAAAGGAGCTATTGATTTACGGACTTAAAGGGATAGCTGCTTACGCTGATCATGCATACGTGCTTAATGAAAAAAGCGATGATATTTTTTCCTTTGCAGAGCATGCCCTTGCAGAAACAACGAGGAATGATATATCCGTTGACGAACTTATTTCTCTCGTTCTGAATGCGGGGGAGATGGCTGTTAAAGCTATGGAAATTCTTGATAAAGCCAATACCGGCACATACGGTAACCAGGAAATAACAAAGGTAAATACGAGCCTGAAGGAAGGTCCCGGGATACTTGTTTCCGGCCACGATTTGCTGGATTTAGAACAACTACTTCAGCAAACAGAAGGTACAGGTATCAACGTGTATACCCACGGTGAGATGCTTCCGGCCAATGCCTACCCTAATCTGAAAAAATATTCCCATTTAGCAGGTAACTTCGGCACAGCCTGGTATAATCAGAGGACTGAATTTGAGCAGTTTAACGGGCCTATACTTTTTACCACAAACTGTATTGTACCTCCAAAAGATTCTTACAAAGATAGAGTCTACACCACCGGATTGGTGGGATGGCCTGGTATTAAGCATATTCCTAACGCACCCTCTGGAAAGCAGAAAGATTTTTCTGCTGTTATCGAGCATGCCAAAAAACTGGGTGGGCTACAGCCTCAGGAAAATAAGGAACTGACAATCGGTTTTGCCAAAGACCAGGTTATGGCTCTGGCGGATAAGGTTGTTGATGCTGTAAAAAGTGGGGCAATCAAAAGATTTGTGGTTATGGCTGGATGTGACGGCAGACATAAAAGCAGAGAATACTATACTGAGGTTGCAAAAAATCTGCCTGAAGATACTATTATTCTCACAGCAGGCTGCGCAAAATATCGCTATAATATGCTTGATTTAGGGGATATCGGCGGGATACCGAGGGTATTAGATGCCGGTCAATGTAACGATTCCTATTCGCTTGCATATATTGCTCTTCAATTAAAAGAGGCTTTTGGCCTTGAGGATATTAATGATCTGCCGATTTCATATGATATTGCATGGTATGAGCAAAAAGCTGTCTGTGTCCTTCTGGCGCTGCTTTCCCTTGGCGTAAAAGGTATTAGATTAGGGCCCACACTTCCTGCATTCCTGTCTCCTAATGTGGTTAAAGTGCTGGTGGATAACTTTGATATAAAGCCTATTCAGGATCCTGAAACAGATATCAGGGAAATGATGGCAGGGAAGTGAAAATAGAAGTAGTTGGAGGTAGTTGGAGGTTGTTGGGGTATTTAAGGCTTGCCCCGTGAAATGCGCAAGCCTATTTCACTGGGGTGGTGGAGCCCTGTTAAATTCGTCCTTCGGACGGACTGTTTACTGGAGTGTTTAACAGGGTAAAGTAGTTAGAGATAGAGGTTGGGTGGGGATATACCACTCAACCTCTTTACCATTAATGTTCTTTTTAACCACCACCCACAAAATGCACAATTTCCAATTTGTCCTCGTCCTTTAAATAAGTTGAATCAAAATCCTCTTTGGCAACAACGTTTCTGTTTAGCTCCACTACTACAGATTTAGGATTTACACCTAACGCTTCAATAAGTTCTTTAAGACTCAACGTTTTATCAAAAGTGTATTTTTCTCCATTAACAACTACGTTCATATCTCCCCCAATAAATATCTTACAGCTAAATTTGCCTGTATGTTTGCAGCAACAGCCACCCTTGTTGCCATAAGTCCACAGCCGGGACGGGCTTCGTTAACCATATCCCCCACGATGTAAATGTTTTTGCCGATTTTGTGTATTTTCAAACTTTCCGTATCAAATACGCCGGCCACCCCTGATGCTCCAATTATACACTTATCCGGGAAATGCTTCACACATTCATTTATTAGCATAGCCTTATTTTCCGCCTTGTCAAAAGCTTCTATGATTACATCATATCCTTGCAGTATCTCTTTTGCATTTTCAGCAGTAATGTACAGGTTTTCTGTAATGTAGGTATTATACGGGTTAATGTTTAGCAAGGTATCTTTTAACGCATTTGTTTTATGCTCGCCAATTTGGTATATAAAATACTGTTGCCTGTTGAGATTAGAGGGTTCCACAACATCAAAGTCGATAAGCTTTATTGTACCCACCCCCATACGTGCCAGGTTTATGGCGATATTGGATCCCAGTCCACCAAGGCCTGCAATGGCTACGGATGCCTTTTGGAGTTTTTCATAAACCCCCGGTGTATGTCGTGCCATCATCAAATATCTCAGTTCTGATTCATCCGGGATTTCACCTTTTTTAATCAATGAAACCCTGTCACCGTCCTGCAGGTTTATATCTGCATCGGTCTGGAAACCATTGATTATTATAACATCTGCATCAGGCTTGATTTTACTTTTCAATTCAAAAAGTGTGGTGCTATTATCCACCACCATTTTTCTTTCATTAACAAATATTTCCATTAACTTCCCCGTTATTCTTTACTTTATTATTTGAACGTTTTTGCCATTTATGTAAACATCGTTTTTGTACCCGGACAGTTCAACAATATTTTCGGCACTAAAGCTGTTTTTGTATATCAAATAAAAATGATTTGGGGAATAGGTGTTTCTGTGTATACTATTTGAGCGGGTTTTAAATACATAGAAGCAATCACTTTTTTCCTCGTTAACACATATATTGTTGTAATCCTGTGTGATTGTTTTTATTTCAATAAATTTATTTTCACCATCATAAATATTGATATACCCTTTGTCAAATTCCTGTAATGAAAGCTTTGCAGCAAAAGGCACAAGCTTGTATTTAAAGTCTGAATACCACCCTTTAAAAAAAATTTCCTTGGTATCCCCGGTAATATTGATAAAGCTTTTGGAGCGAATCATTTGCGGGATGTAGACTCCATCAGCATTGTTACCGCTTAAAAGCGGTACAGCAAAGACCAGTAACAGCAAAAGTCTTTTTCTGGAAAAAATAACTGTTAACATAAAAATAATGGTCAAAATAAAAAGGGATAGAGAGATTTTATTTAAAATAAAGGCCGGGAATGTCCATTGATAAAGATAATCAAGTACTACAACAGTTATTTTTTCAAAAACGCTTATTGGAATAATAAGTATTTCCGGGAAAATCAGATACAATATCCCCATAATTATCAACACAGAAATAAACGGGAGCATTATTACGGTATTTAAGACACTTAGATAGTTAAAATTCCCAAAATAGTATAAAATAAATGGCGCAGTAAATACTGTTGCTGCAATACCAACCTTTATTGGCTCAGCTATTTTTTCGTAAACTGTTTTTTCAGACATTGTTTCTTTGTGCCCAAGAAAGTATATTATGCCATAAACTGCTGAAAAGGATAGAAGAAAGGAGATATCTTTGACGAGACTTTTATCTATTAGCATAAAAAGCGCAGCCACAAAAAGTATCACTTTGTTTAAACGTGACTTTACATCCAGGATATATGCTGTCATTAGTATAAAAGCAAACATTACAGCTCTTATCACTGTTATCTTAAAACCTGTAAAAATTATTAGAAATGCAAGAATAGGCATGGCAATCAGGAATCTGAGCTTCATATGCAAAAAAGCAGTCAGCCATAAAATAATCCCCACAATGATCCCAACATGTAGGCCGGAAATGGCCAGCAAATGATTTAACCCTGTGACGGTAAATTTATCTGTTATAGCATCACTCAGATAGCTTTTATCACCCATAAGCAGGGCATTGGTAAGACTTACATTTAATCCTGAAGCAAAATAAAGATGCTCTGAGATATGTTTTCTTGTATTTAATATTTTTGAAACGACAGGGATTTTTAGTATTGCATAATTATTTCTTGCATAAAGATTAGGACCGTATTTTGTCATAGTCCTGTCAAATTCACCAAAAACAAAATCTCCTGGTGCAAGCTTTTTATCGCTAAAATATGTACCTGCCGTTGTCCTGTAGGCATGCTGGGAAGACTTATCAAACATATGCTCTATAATAAAAAGGCCTTTGTTTGAAAGAAAATTTAGTATTATCACCACTGCCATAAGTAAATATTTGATTCTGGATTTCATTAACAAAAAAAGCAGGATACATCCGGATAACGTATAAACAAATGTGCCCGGGCTGATTAAACTCAACAATAATGCTGAAATGAAAAAAATTTCTGTTTTTCTGTTTTTATATATTGCAGGTATCACGTATT
>JASMTO010000150.1:0-6960 GCA_041694215.1 bacterium | reverse complement strand
AGTATTCCTCAGAGCTAAGTTTTAAGAGCTAAGTGCTAAGTAACACCCGCTACCACTCAGCCAATGCACCAATTAACCAATAACAAATATACTACTAAACAAATTACTAAAGTCCATTTTTGAAAAGCTTTGACTTGAATGATTATTTGTAATAATTTTCATCTTATGGCAAAACAAAAACTCCCCAAAACACCTGCAGTCAGATATCTGCAAAATTCCGGTATTGCTTTTGAACCAAGATTTTACAAGTACGAGGAGAAAGGCGGGACAAGGGTTTCGGCCAGAGAATTGGGTGTGAGTGAACATGTCGTAATAAAAACGCTGGTTATGGAAGATGAAAACAACAATCCCTTTATTGTATTAATGCATGGAGACAAAGAGGTTTCCCTGAAAAATATGGCGAGGATTTTAAAGGTAAAATCTGTTCAACTCTGCTCTCCTGATACGGTAACCAAACACACCGGATATTTAACTGGCGGGACTTCACCTTTCGGGACAAAAAAGAGATTGAATGTTTTTATGGAAGAAACCATATTAAATCTCGATGAAATATTTATCAACGGCGGCAAAAGAGGATTGTTAGTTAAAATCGCTTCTTCGGATGTTAAAGAAATTTTAAATGCTGAAACGGTGAAAGTGGGTATAAATGGCTGAGAAACTGTTAATTTTTGATATGGACGGAACCCTGGTTGATACCAGGCACGATATAACGACTTCCATAAACTATGTAAGAAGTTTGAAAAGTATGCCCCTTCTTACACAAAGTGAAATTCTTGAGATAATAAATCATAAAAGGGAAGAGCTCGCTAAAAGGCTGTATGATACCGATTCCTATCTGCCTGAAGACAGAGCAGTTTTTGAAGAACATTACCGGCAGCAGTGCACTAAAAATGTTGTCCCGTTTGAGGGAGTGATTGAAACCTTGGCGGTTCTGAAAAAAACGGGTGTGAAAATGTCCGTGGCCACCAACGCCCCTACCGAGTTTGGCGAAAGGATTCTTAAGGCTGCGGGGATAGAATATTTTTTTGATTTTATCATAGGTGCATGTAAAGTAAGCAACCCAAAACCTGATTCGGAGATGATTCATTTTATAGAAAAGCTTTATAACGGCGGGAATTTGAATTGTGAGACCACATTTATAATCGGTGATAATTATACAGACATTACCGCCGGTAAAAATGCAGGCATAAAGTCAGTCTTTGCAAACTGGGGTTACGGGAAGTTTCATGAGGAGGCCAAACCTCATTATCAAGCCGGTAATTTCAGTGAAATTCTGAAAATAGTGGCCTGAGAAAAAGACATCGGGATAGCATGCTTTTTTCCAAAAAATTAAGTATTTAATTCAAGTTTCGCACTTGCACCTATTACAAGTCATTGCGAGGAGTGATAACGACGAAGCAATCTCTCTTTTTATATTATTTTGAGATTGACACAACCCTACAGGGTTTCGCAAGGATGCCTATGGCATATATATTCGCCTCTGGCGAATATATAGAATGATAAACGTATTTACCAGTCTAAAGGACTGGTGCTATCCGTAGACATTCTTTCGACCGGAGCGGAGAAATCTCAAATACTGTTTGGAAAAGAGACCTCTCGACTCCGCTCGAGGTGACAAAAACTGTTGTTTCGACTAAGCACTTAACGCCCTAAGTGCTTGGGAAGCAATCTTCCATACGGCACTCGAGATTACTTCAGGACTTCGTCCTTCGTAATGACGCACCACAAAAAGTCATTGCAAATATGCTGGTTTGACAACATTGGAAAAATCCCTGTAAACACTGGAGTGAAGTTCATTGGTACAGATAATTTTTTAAGAATACATTCTCTTTTTCTATATCCATAAAGAAAACTTTCTTGAAAAAATACCAGTGAGACAGTAAAATATTATTATGAATAGTAGTTTTTTGATATATTTGGATAATTGCTGTTTTAACAGACCTTTTGACGACCAAACACAGTTGAGAATATACCTGGAAACTGAAGCTAAATTACATATTCAATACTTAATAAAAGAAAATGCATTTTTACTTGTATGGTCTTTTATACTGGACTATGAGAACAGCGCCAATCCAGATGATATAGTAAAAACAGAGATATTCGAATGGAGAAAATCAGCCGAGCTTATAGTAAGCTGCAACCCCAAAATAGTTAATAAAGCAATTGAAATAAACAAACTAAACTTTAGTAAAAAAGACTCACTGCATTTAGCATGTGCAATTGAGGCAAAAACAGCATATTTTATAACAGTGGACAAAGGCATATTAAAAAGTCGAAATTTAATATCGGGATTAAATATTATGAACCCTATAGAGTTTATAAGTTTTTTGGAGGATGAAAATGAAAAGTGATGCAACCATAAAAAAGGAAGGAATAGAAGCATTAAAACAAAAGTTAGACTCCCTTGAGATAGAAAAATTTTTGACTCTTATGAAAAGAGAACAGTTTGATTATACGAAGTGGCGAAAAAACCTTTTTGAGGATATGACTATTGAAGAGTTGGCTGAAGAAGCTGATAAATATTCTGAAAAATTAGATACAGAATAAGAATAAACTTAAAAGAGGCAAGGGGTAAGGTCGTGATGCGTAATAAGTGAAGCGTGAAATGTGAAATGGAGAAATGGTGAGGTAGGGAAGTTCAGGTAAAGGTAGAGGTTCACCCCGTTAAATGCTGCACAGCAGCCCGGATAGCACCAGCTGAAGGCTGGTAAATAGATTGCGTACCGCAAATTTATCGGCCTTTGGCCGATGCTATTGAAATACATTAAAGCCGGATTTAACAGGGGTACAGGTTGACAATGTTGAAAAAGATGATGTGGTTGAGCCGTCATTGCGACCGAGCACTTAACGCCTTAAGTGCTTGGGAAGCAATCTCGTACTTGAGATTACCATGTCGCCTCCGGCTCCTCGTAATGACCTCTTTTTTCTGTCTGGAATTCACCTTTAGGTGAATAAATAGAATGTTACACATATTTACCAGTCTAAAGGACTGGTGCTATCCGTAGGCATTCTTGCGAACGGAGTGAAGCAATCTTCCTTACGGAACATGAGATTACTTCGGGACTTAGTTTCTCGTAATGACGCCAATAAGCAATCTCCTCATGCCAATAGTGGTGAAATAATGGTTACAATAAAATTGTTGAAATAGACTTAAATATAGTCTATATTTAAGTCAAGTGAGGTGTCTATGAAATTATCATCGAAAATAAAACCTTTGAGTTATTTAAAAGCACATGCATCGGAAATAATCAGAAACATTAATAAAGAAAAAGAACCATTAATAATTACTCAAAACGGTGAAGCTAAAGTTGTGCTACAGGATATAGACAGCTATGAGCAGACACAGGAAACTCTAAATCTTTTAAAAATTTTAGCTTTGGGGAATAAACAAATTGAAGAAGACAAAATTAAACCATCTACTGACGTTTTTGATAAAATTTATAAGAGCAATGAGAATGCTTAATGGATTTTAATGTATATTTTACTGATGATGCTGAGGAAGATTTAAACGAGATTTACAGATATATTTTACATAATGATTCATCTGAAAATGCTTTGTATGTTATTAAAGAAATAGAAAAAATAATTAGAAGTTTGGAAGAATTCCCTGAAAGGGGGACAGTCCCCAATGAATTATCAGAAATTGGTGTTAATGATTTTAGGGAGTTATTTTTTAAGCCATACAGAATAATTTATAAAACGTATAAAGATAATTTTTATATAATGCTGATTGTTGACGGCAGGCGCAGTTTACAATCGATGCTTGAAAGAAGGCTGTTGAAATGATTAAAGTTTTTCAAAGTCTTTGTCTTTTTTGCGATTTCAGCCGGGCATTTAAGGCGTTAAGTGCTTGGTTGCACAAGATGAATATACACTTTACGGTGTTGTAAAGGAGGATTTATGAGGACAGATAAAAGAGCGAACGATGAAATGAGGCTGATAAAAATCACGGATGATTTTGTGAAATATCCGGAAGGCTCTGTTTTGATTGAGTTTGGGGAGACGAAAGTAATCTGCAATGCTACAGTAAGCGAGAACGTTCCCCCTTTTCTTAAAGGATCAGGTACCGGATGGGTCACCGCTGAATACTCGATGCTGCCCCGTGCAACCCATTCCAGAAATATAAGAGAAGCCAGTAAAGGAAAGCTGAGCGGCAGGACACATGAAATTTCCAGACTTATAGGCAGAAGTCTTCGTTCAGTTATAAATCTTGAGCTGTTGGGAGAAAAAAGCATAATATTGGATTGTGATGTTATTCAGGCCGATGGCGGTACAAGGACTGCTGCTATTTCAGGAGCATTTATCGCTTTAAATAAGGCTGTAAAAAGGATGATTGAACAGGGAGAAATTGATGAAAATCCGATAAATGACTCAGTTGCTGCAGTCAGCCTTGGAATAGTGGACAATGAATTATATCTGGATCTTAATTATGAAGAAGACTCGAACGCACAGGTGGATTTGAATCTTGTGGGTACCAAAGGTGGCAAGCTGATTGAGATTCAGGGCACAGCGGAAGGATTGCCTTTTGAAAAGGAAAAGGTTTCGGAAATGATAGATTTGGGCTTTAAAGGGCTGGAGGTTATTTTCGCAGCACAGGATAAAATATTGAGGTTATAGAAGATGTTTGATATTTTTGTTGCGTCAAAGAATAAAAATAAAATTAGGGAAATCAGCCGGATTCTTAAAGAGGTTCCGGTGGAAGTTCGTTCTGTATATGAAGAGATAAATACAGCAAATGATATTGAGGAAACGGGGATGACCTTCAAAGAAAATGCTGTTATTAAAGCACTGGCATTTTCTGATAAAGTTGAAGGCTATGTACTTGCCGATGATTCCGGCTTATGTGTTGACTACCTTGGCGGAAAACCGGGTGTTTATTCTGCACGATATGCCGGTACCGGAGCTACTGATGAAGATAATAACATTAAACTTCTTAGAGAACTTGAGGGTGTGTCAATTTCCCGCCGAACAGCGAAATTTGTCTGTGTTATCGCTTTGGCAAACAAAGGAAAAATACTTGGCACTTTTCATGGTGAATGCAAAGGATTTATCAATATCGAGCCCAGAGGTAGTAACGGTTTTGGTTATGATCCTTTATTCCTTCTGGAAAACGGTAAAACTATGGCGGAACTCACTTCTGATGAAAAAAACTCAATAAGTCACAGAGCTTCCGCTTTAAGAAAACTAAAACGTTTTATGGAAGAAGATAAATGTGAAACTTAAATTTTTATTTTTTTTAACAATTTCTTGTATTTTATCTCTCGGTTCACTTTTACTCTATGAAAGTTTACGTCTGTATTATGTCGCTTTAGCAAAACCTCTTAAACAAATTGAATATGATGAAAATTCGAAAACAGGCAGTCTGAAAATATTAACTCATGATGGGAAACTTATTTTCATGGAGAAATACGGTTTTATCGATGAACTAAGCAGGGATGATATTACCGACAGGCATATCAAGGCATTGGAGTTTTCAGAATTTGATATTTTGGATTATTACCGTAAAAACTATTTCCCGAAATTATCATCGTTAACGCAGTGTGAAACTGCTTTGTTAGCTTATTTAAACACTCTTGAGAGATATTTCTTAAATGTTGCAATTAAAAAATATCTCTCAGAAGAATATTCGGTGGCAGAGCTGTACCTTTATCTTATTAATAGTGTTAAATATTCTGCTGATGTGACAGGTGCAGGTGGTCTTGCTAAATATCTTACCGGCAAAAAATTCAGCCAGCTGCATTTTAAAACTCAAATGTTTCTTATTTTTACCATGTTGAATATTCTGGAGGAAAAAGAAAAAGGGTTTCCCGAAATAATGGCGGAAATAGACAGTATTTTATGGGAGCTTTACAGGAAAGGTATCATAAATGATGAATTTTACAGAGATGCAGCAAATTCTGGCGTGCATTTCAAAAAGTATAAAACTGTCAGCAGTAAAAAATATCAAAAACTTGTTGAAGCTGTTAAAGATGAGTTAAGAAATAATTTAATAAATGTTCGTGAAAATAACTATGAAGTGTATTTAGGTTATGATGAGCGGCTGAATAAATTGCTTCAACGCAAAGTTAACGAGTATATCCTGACCAGAAAAAAAGACCTGAATGCGGCATATGTTGTTATTGATTATAAAGAGGGTGTTGTCAGAGGCATTTATGGTACAAAAAGTGGCAATTACCGGGATATTTTTTCAAGGCCGTTATACATGAAACGCCAAACAGGTTCCATATTTAAACCGTTTGTATATGTTACGGCTTTTGAGAATGGCGTAAAACCATATGATCTTATTGCTGACAGAAAAGAACACTATTCGATTGTTTCCGGTATTTATTCACCCAAAAATTATGACGACTTTTACATGGGTAAAACATATGTTCGTAACGGGCTTATCTATTCCCTTAACAACGCAACTGTGAAGCTTGCCGTAAAAACAGGATTGAAAAATATTGCTTTGACTGCAAAGGCTTTTGGGTTAGAATCTGTCAAGCCTTATTTTTCCATGCCCCTTGGGGCTATTCCTTTTAGTGTGCTGGAAATGGCAAAGGCTTACTCTGTATTTGCCAATAACGGTGTGAAAAGAGAAATTGCTTTTATTGGTAAAATTTTTGAAAATGGGAAACAAATAGAAATTCAAAAAAAAGAAAAAAAAATTGTTTCAGAAAGAAGTGCCGGTATAATTCTTGATTGTATGAAAGATGTTGTGCGTTTTGGTACTGCAAATAAAAGCGGTCTCATGAAAGACACCGCAGGTAAAACCGGAACTACCAACAATTACAGAGATGCATGGTTTGCAGAAATTATGGAACCGTATGTTGTTATTGCATGGGTTGGCTATGACGATATGAGAAGTATGGGCGAAAAAGGTACCGGGGGCAGTATGGCAGCTCCTCTTGTTGCAAATTTACAGAAATACCTTTATTCTGATAAAAGTTATTCTAAGTACACTCAAAAAAAGGAATAATA
>JASMTO010000149.1:0-15425 GCA_041694215.1 bacterium | reverse complement strand
AAAGGTAGTCCGTCAGCAAGACGGGTTTAACAGGGCGAGGGTCATCCGTCTTGTAGAAATTAATAGGATGTTATACATATTACCATTACCAGTCTAAAAGAAAAATATGCTTTTTTAGTTTTGTTACTTTCTTGACCGCAACTTTGTATTAGTGCTTGGCTTTATCTGCCTACACCTTAATTCTGAGTGCAACTTTATTCGGAGATATACCCTTCATTTTTAAGCTTTTCATAGTAACTGTTGTGTAAAATTTTAGCCTCTTCTATGGGTTTATGTCCGTTAATCATACTTTTTAATGCGCCTTTAGTAGCAAAGATAGACATATATAAGTGCACAAAAAACATTGCAACAAGAAACATCCCCAAAATAATATGAATCATTACGGATATTCTGAGTGTATCTGGCTCTCCCGCAAAAAAGAAAATGATATAGCCCGTCACTCCCATAACAAGACCACCGACTGTACCCAGCCAAAACCATACCTTCTGTCCGGCATTGAATTTTCCAGCATTTATTGGTTTTTTTACTTTGCTTAAATATCCACCCATAATTAGGAACCATTTTAAATCCTTTGGAACAGGAAAAGCGTCTTTCACCCACATTAAAAACATCACTACAGCATCAGCCATAAATATCACAGCCAGAACACCGTGAATATACCGCAAACCCCTTACAAAAACTCCCCCACCAAAAATCTTACCGAAGATTATTGATAGTCCGGTAAGTACCATGCAGGTAAAAGTCACAGCTGCAATCCAATGTATTATTCTGCTAAAAATGCTAAACCATGGGATTTGCTCACCTTCATGGCTAAACTTCATGGGGCCTATAATAATATAATGCAGCAAAAAAATCAGTGGAACCACAATAAGAAGTCCAATATAGATATTAGTGAAGTATTTACTTTGCCAATGGGTAAATGTCTGCCCATATTTCTGCCAGTCTCCGGTAAAAACTTCGTTAAAATCTTTAAAATATGCAGTTGATGAAACCGCTCCATAAGAACGGGTAATCTGAGGTTCATTTATCTCAGCAGCTACCGCTGCAATAGTAATCACAAATGAAAGCAAAAGAAAAGTAATAAATAATTTTTTCATACCCTTACGCTCCTTTTAACATATTTCAGAGCACAAAATTACAGAGCGGACAGAAAAGATCACTTGCTGCCCGCCCTGCCTTCTTACTTATCTTGGGAGTAAGCTTTTGACCAACCCCAGGCATTCGCCTCTGAACCACGTTTAAATACTCTTTCCCTGTAAATATCTGCCACTTTATCGCCATCCCCAGCCAAAAGAGCCTTTGTGGAGCACATCCCTGCACATAGCGGAACTTTACCTTCGGCTATTCTATTCTGACCGTAAAGTTTCATTTCTCTATCACTAAAATTTTCATCAGGACCTCCGGCACAGAATGTACATTTATCCATAACACCTCTCGCTCCAAAACTGTTGCCTTCCGGAAACTGTGGCGCACCGAAGGGGCAGGCAAAAAAGCAGTATCCGCACCCAATACAAATATCTTTATTTACAAGGACAATACCATCATCCCGCTGGTAAAGTGCATCCACAGGGCAAACTGCTATGCACGGTGCATCCGAACAGTGCATGCAGGCAACAGAAATACTTTTTTCTCCCGGTTTACCTTCATTTATAGTAATTACCCTGCGTCTATTAATCCCAACAGGTATATTATGTCCTTCTTTGCAAGCCAAAACGCACCCGCCGCAATCTATGCATCTTTCCACATCACATAAAAATCTCATACGTGCCATAGTTTCCTCCTAGAGTTACGCTTTACTGATTTTGCAGAGGCCTGTTTTGGTCTCCTGCATCTGGGTCATAATATCATAACCGTAATTAGTCACCACATTTGCCGCTTCACCAAGAGCATATGGTGTAGTCCCTTCGGGGTATTTCCCAGCCCAGGAATCCCCCATAAAAAAGCCTCCAAAATGAAAAGGCAGAAAGATTGTGGTGGGATCAACCCTGTCAGATATTTTTGTTTTGACTTTGATCTTACCACCATTGGGGGACTCTATCCATATCATATCACCATCCCGCAAGCCGTAATCATTCGCTGTCCTTATGTTAACTTCAGCATACATTTCAGGTTGAAGCTCAGCCAGATACTTATTACTGCGTGTTTCAGCACCACCGCCCATATATTCAACCATACGACCTGTGGTAAGAATAAGTGGGAACTCCTGATGCCAGTCAAGTTTCTGCTCACTCTTAAACTTTGTAAATACCCGGTAATGATCTGGTTTATCATCGTATGTGGGATATTTTTTAATCATTTCAGGACTCGGCGAGTGCAGCGGCTCTCTATGAATCGGCACAGGATCCGGGAAATTCCATGCATAACACCGTGCCCTTGCATTGCCAAAAGGTGCCATACCTTTATCAAGAGCATACTTAATTGTTTTCTGACTTAAATCTGTTTTCCAGTTGGTACCTTCTACTACACCTGAAAATTCAGGATAACCTCCATTAGCTTCACTTCCAGGCATCGTAACACCTTCAGCAGCAAGCAGATTCTCTTTTTTACCGTCTGGATATGTATATTCCGTTCCGAACCTTGCTCTAAACGGAAGGCCACCTTTCTTAACAGGCTTTGACATATCGTAAAGGATAGGAGTACCCGGATGATCCTCACTCCAGCATGGCCATGGCAATCCATAATACTCACCGTCGCATGGTCCACCTTTTGCTTCAAGAGTTGTAATATCAAAGGTATGCCAGTTATCCGTATGTTTCTTTATTCTTTCGGGGGTCTGACCGTTATAACCTATTGTTAGAGAACCTTTATTAATCTCCCTTGTAACATCCTCAGGAATTACTTTAATATTTTTGTAAAACATATCAGCAAAGCCGAATCTATTCACCAGCTCAGATAAAATGGTATAGTCATCCTTTGAGTCATATACAGGATCGACCACTTTATAGCGCCATTGAATGCCCCTCTGACTGTTTGTAACACTTCCACTGGTTTCATACTGGCTTGTTGTGGGAAGCAGATAAACATTATCCTTATCTGATGCAACGGCTGTCATTGTGGGAAAAGGATCAATAATGACAACCATATCAAGTTTATCTAACGCTTGCTTAAGTTTATGGTATTGGGATTGGGAGTTTGATGAGCATCCCCAGAAAACAACCGCTTTCAGAGGCGTATACTGGGTAATTTCATCATCCTGTATTGCTCCTTCATACCACCTGGAAAGCGTAAATCCCGGTTTGCCCATATATTCAGCATTATAAAAACGGGATTTTATCCATTCATAATCCACATCCCATACCCTGCTCCAGTGTTTCCATGCACCATCTGAAAGACCGTAGTAAGCAGGTAAAGAATGTGAAAGTACACACATATCCGTAGCACCCTGAACATTGTCGTGACCACGAAAGATATTGGTACCGCCGCCAGCAACCCCCATGTTCCCGAGAACAAGCTGCAGTATACAATACGCTCTTGTATTGCTGCTTCCTATTGAGTGCTGGGTGCCACCCATACACCAGATGATAGTTCCTGGCCTGTTTTGTGCCAGGATTTTGGCAACCCTTTTAATGTCTTCTGCCGGTACACCTGTGACTTCGGATACAACTTCCGGTGGATAGTTTTTCACTTCTTTTTTAAGCTGCTCAAATCCAGAAACTCTTCTTCTGATAAAATCCTTATCCTCCCATCCATTCTCAAGGATAACATTTATCAACCCCATAATATAAGCTGTGTCTGTCCCTGATCTTATCTGAACAAAATCAGTGGCTTTGGCAGCAGTTTTTGTAAATCGGGGGTCAACCACAATTACCGGGGCATTATTTACCTCTTTTGCATATAAAATGTGCTGCATAGAAATAGGGTGAGCTTCAGCTGCATTGGAGCCTATCATAAAGATGCATTTGGAATTGCGTATATCATTCATACTGTTTGTCATTGCACCATAACCCCATGTATTTGCAACACCTTCAACAGTCGTAGAATGACAAATCCTGGCCTGATGATCAATATTGTTAGTTCCCCAGAATGCAGCCAGTTTTCTCTGGAGATATGCCATTTCATTTGAAACCTTTGCACTTCCTATCCACATAACAGAATCTGGACCATTTTCTTCCCTGAATTTCATCAATTTTTCAGCAACTTCATTTAGAATTTCATCCCAGGAGATTTTCTGCCATTTGCCGTTGACCTTTTTCATGGGGTATTTAAGACGTTTTTCACTTTTTACCATATCAATGGCGCTTGCACCTTTGCAGCAATGTCCACCTCTTGATATAGGGTGATCCTCGGCTATCTCCTGCCTTACCCATACACCGTTTTGTACCTCGGCGTACACACCGCAAGCCACAGCACAGTGGGTACATATTGTTCTTACAATTTCAGATTTTGGATAAGGTGATTTTGCATCTGCAGCGTTGGATTTTTTTACAACACTGGGCATTGTTGACAAACCCACCAAAGCTGCCGTTGCCGTTGAAAATTTTAGAAATGTTCTCCTGTCAAAATTATAATTTATTGTTTTAGTAGAACTTCCGCTGAAATCCCCTTTTCTGAGTAATTTTTTGCTTGGCATAAAGACCTCCTTAATCCCTTAAAGATGCATAATACTTCTTGAAGTGCTCCGTCTCTCTGTAAAGACTCTCATTTATAATTTCACCATTTTTTGCCATCACCGGTTTTGCAATGGCAGCCATCCCGAGGGTAGCCCCTGTTACAGCCATCCCCTTCAAAAATTTCCTTCTGTCAAAAAGCTTGTTTTTCATCAAAAACCTCCTGCTGTTATATAATTCAAATTAAGGACTCAATACCTTTCAAAAATTTCATATCCATATACAGGTAATCCCTGGAAAACAGGCCTACAGCAGCATAAAAGTAAGCTTTTTCATTTGTTTGCAATATTTCAGCAAGCCTTTCAAAAGATGGAATTAAAAACCTCTTCATAAAATTCTGCTGTATATCTGCACAATTACCACTATCTATTAAGTATAGCATAAGATCGATCATAAAGAGTATCGAATCCTCTGTATCCTTATAATCTGTATCCTTGACTACTTTCAAATCTTCAAGGAAATCCCTTATCTCAACCAAAGACTCCCCAAAGTTTTTACCCTCGAGAAGAAAAGACGCATTAAGATTTGACAGACCTTCCCCGAAAGGATTTTCAAAAAGCTCATAGTATTCATTCCTGATACTTTCAACATCAGAGTTATCCAAAGCTTCCTTCATAAAAGCAATGGTTTTGTCAAATTCTCTGTTAATACTATCATTATAAAGATTTGCAACAAAAGCACGCCAAGCTTCTATATTTTCTTTCTTCGGGCTCTCCCAGAAGAAACTTTTTATCAGATTGTAAACACCCTTTCTCATACTGTTCAAAGACTCTACATCCATCAACGTACCTCTAATTGTTTTTTAACCCGGCATTTATCACAATAATTCAGTAGTTCCAGTTCATCATCATATCTGCCTGCAGCTTTTAATTTATTCCTAACCTGCTCAAGGCTTTTTTTATTCCCGAAAACTTCGCCACACTCAGCACAGACAGCCGGCTCATCTTTGGCAAGTATCCGTGGCTGAAAAAATTCTTCATCCAGAAGCAGTCCAGGCACAAGCTCTAAAGCATCCTCCGGACAGACGCTCAAGCATATCCCACACTGAATACAGTTAGCTGCAATATGAGAAAGTGTATAATTGGAGGAATCGGCCAAAAGAGAGCCTATCTTACAATGATTGAGGCAGGCCAGGCAAAGACTGCATTTATTCTCATCACAAACCACACTGCCAAACGTATTTAATATATTTTCCTGCAAAAGCACTCTTTTATTTTCAGATTTTTCATAAATATCCCTTAATATAGGAGTGAGAAATTTACGCCTGTTTTTATATCCCGGCAACGTAAATCCAGAAGCAAATATTGAATCCTCTTCGTTGCCAAATTCGACCTTATCCCCTTTTGATACAAGCTTTTTACCGGAGAAAGTATAAGCTGTTAACGCATTTACAAACTGTATATGCTTATACAAACTCGACTCTCTGAAAATTTCCTTATAAACGTGAATATTGGTAACGCCCAATCTTAATAGTAAAAGAAAATGAAAAATATTTAAAATGTAGACATTGGGAAGTATAATTAGCAGAATATCTTTATTAATGTTACTATTATATTTTTTATAAAAAGCGATGGCATCGCTTTCTTGCACAAAAATGACATGTTTGTGCTCAGTGTTTTGATTTGAGAGTTTTTCGTAAATCAAGCTCGCAAAATATTCATCGCTGATATCCGCTGACTGCATAGCTCCTGTAGGGCATGCCGAGATACATTGACCACAATCTTCACATGCAAAATGATCCACATCTATTCCATTCGGCCCCTTATGCACAGCTTCATATTCGCAGGCTTCAATACAGCGCTGGCAGCCCAAATCAAGTCTCCCATTGTACTGACATATTTCACTGTTATGGTTCACAGATTGCTCAATTTGAAATGTGCCTATGTTGGCAAGTAATTCTTCCTTCTCACCTATATGATAAACACCTTTAATCCCAGAATATTCATTTTCAATATTATCCAGAAAAAGTACGTGGGGGGCAGAAAATGTATAATTTTCATAACGATAGAGATTGATGGCATTTTCGGGGCAGACATCAACACATTTGCCACAATAATCGCATTTGGCAAAATCAATACTGATCTCTTCGTCTATTGCATCAAGCGGACAGGCAATGACACATTCGCCGCATTGTGTGCATGCATCTTCATCCACTGGATATCTGCATTCGCATTTCACTTCAATATTAGGGAATGAACCTGAAATTTCATAATTTACAGCTGAGTAAAATGCTCTGTTAGTTTTTGTAATTCCAGTTACGATGGGGGTTATATCAAGGATACCGCTGTAAATATTTGTAAATTCTTTCAATACCTCTTCATTTTTGGCTATAACAACAATTTTGGGTGGGACATCAAGTATTTCCGCTTTTCTCTCAACAGGAAAATAAATATAATCAAAATTTTTAAATAGCTTCTTCGAAAACATCCCCTCTCCTTTTAATAATCACCCACTATCCCGACTTTATTGTTATCTTTTTGTACTCAAAAACCTTTTTATTTATTATAAAATTTTTTTATTTTTGTCAAACGAAATATAATATCTACCATATATTCATAGGCTTAAAAAATGACAATTTATCAGATAGTTGAGAAAATAATAACCTATAGTAACCTATAATAACAACTCAATCTATGTTTATAAGCAAACAATGTTTTATAAAACATCAACCTTTCTTAAGCCTTTCGGCTTCCATGCCGGGGATATCGTCCTCGCACCTTTTCGGCTGCAATTGAGGATAGAAGCAAAAGATACAGTAAAACCACCGTATTTTTCATTTATAGCATCCATTGCCTTATACACATTTTCCATATCCCTTCCATCGAAAACTGACCCCAGCTCCTTAGTCCCATGTACCAGGCCTGACAGGGTGACACCTATAAGCCTGATCCCACTTTCCAAAAAATTGCCCGGAAACATTGTTACTATATATCTGCTTATGTCATAAATATGATGGGTGGCGCAGGTGAGATAATTAACAGTATGCTGTTTGCTAATGGTATTCATATCGGGAAACCTTATACTGACAGTGATTGTTCTCCCAGAAACGTTATGGCGTCTGGCCCTTCCAGAAACCATTTCGCAAAGTTGCAAAAGGTATGCATTAAACATTCGCTGATCCTTTACATCCTCAGGAAAAGTCATACTGTGCCCAATTGATTTCACAGCCTCCTCTTCTATACGGATGCCCTCCCTATCATTGCCACATGCCATCATGTAGTAATAATAACCGTTTTTGCCGAATATGTCATAGAGTTTGTCCCTGCCAAGTTTCCTGAGGTCAGCAGTATTAAAAACGCCCATATTGTAAAAACGCTCTGAAAGTTTTTTGCCTATCCCCCATATCTCTTCAAGCTTGAAAGAATCCAGAAAATCAATGGTCTCATTATTATTTATCACAAGATATCCGTCGGGCTTGTTCACACCACTTGCCATTTTCGCCACAAGTTTACTTTTGCCTGCACCTACGGAGCAAGTGATGCCGAAATGTTTTTTCACATAATTTTTAATATCTATAATAACATCCGCAACTTTTTCATCCGGAATCTGCAAAAAAGCTTCATCCACAGAATATACTTCCACTTTATCGGAGAGTGTTTTGAGAAAATCCATGATTTGGGAGGAAATATATGTGTATTTTCTGTTATTGCCCTCCACAATTGTGATAAAAGGGCACATTCGTTTTGATTCATATTTACTCATCCCTGTCTTCACGCCATATTTTCTTGCAATATAGCAGGCCGTTGTTACAACTGTCCGCTCCTTTGCTCCTATTACTGCAACAGGCTTATCTTTCAAATAGGGATTACTCGCTTTCTCTACGGATGCAAAAAAAGCATCCATATCCATACAAAGAATCATAGCTCCTCCTTGGCTATCAAAAACCATTTCATGGAAAGAGAATTCAAGGCTATCTCATAGGCATCAAAACCATCTGTAAAGGTATACTTATAAATGAGGTAATGCCCTTTTCTTTCCGTCCAGCTGTAAAAGATTTCTTTTACAGAGATCTTCTCTCCGTTACTTTCAATCCATACAGGCTGCAGATTTCCATACTTGAAAATCACCCCTGCTCTACTGATTTCCACATCAGATGTAAAAATCATAATAAAACAACTCCTTTCTAAGGTTCAATATTGAACGTTCAATGTTCAACGTTTAGATCCCTCCGCTTCGGTCGGGATGACAGCTACCCAATGTGCCATCGCAAGAGCGATAGCCCGTGGCAATCTTATACCCCATATACAAGATTGCTTCGCTTCCGCCCAGTGGCAGATCCTCATCCTGTTGAGTAAATGGCTCTGCCGTTTGCTTACAGTATTCAACAGGGCTCAACGTTGCGTACAAAGCATGCAAGTTTAGTTAAAATCTTTTATAACAAATTGAAGTTTCCCTATAACTTCAAAAGAATCTTCGACAGTAACCGTAATGCTTTGGTATCTTTTGTTGGCCGGGATAAGTAGAATGCAGTCTTCTTTTCTGGCAAATTTTTTCAAAGTAACCTCATTATTTATCCGAAAAGCCCCTATTTCCCCTTCATTTATATCCGGCTGCTTCTTTATCACAGCAATATCACCTTCAAATATCCCTTTATCTATCATACTGTCCCCCTCAACTTTAAGGCAAAACAGATCCTTGGTATTATTAAATTTCCCGACAAGATCAATATAACCTTCGATATTCTCTTCAGAAAAAACAGGGATGCCGGCTTTAATCCTCCCCAACAAAGGAATCCCACCATGATAAATAAGCTCAATCCCTCTGGCTTTGGATGAATCTTTCTTTATAACACCGGCTTCAGCCAGCCTGTCCAGCATCTTCTTTACACTGGATATGGAAGTAATCCCCATACCTTTGGCAATATCCCTCACTGAAGGAGGATATCCGTACTCGTCCAGGAAATTCTTTATAAACAGAACAAATTCCTTCTGCCTGCCGGTTAATCCCATAAACAGCTCCGCAAAGTAAATGGTAACATTTGTTCTCTTAAGTATAATTATTAATACATGCTTTTGTCAACTGTAAAAAATGTGTGGAGGTAGTTGGAGGTAATTAGAGGTAGTTAGGGGTTGTTAGAGGTTGTTAGAGGTTGTTGAGGTAATTAAGGTAGTTGAGGTAGTTAGAGGCGCCAGCCGAGCACACAAAAATGTGCAATGGTTATCTGAAGCAAAGTATTCGAGATTAACGATGCTAATAACAATAGGCATTAAAACTTTGTGTGCTTGGTAGTTAGAGGTTGTTGGAAGTTGTTGGAGGTTGTTAGAGGTTTTTAGAGGTTGTTGAGGTAATTGAGTGTATAAAATGGCGCTTACAGAAAATTATTTACATGGTCGCTATAGGTGATGAGTTTTGGGTTATAGTTGGATAATATTTCGTCACACGTTGAACGTTGAACATTTTACGTTTTACGTTGGGCAGCAAATTTTGTGAGAATTCTTCATATTGTTTGACAATTAAACATATTTACCTATCATATCTGTAAGTTTAGGAGGTTCAGATGCTTACAAACAAACTCAGCGAAGAATACAGCCTGTATTTACAGGAGCATAAAAACAATCCTGTGGCATGGCAGCCTTATAGCAAAGAAATTATTGAGCTAGCGCAAACTGAGAATAAACCTGTGCTCATAAGTATTGGCTATTCATCATGCCATTGGTGCCATGTAATGGCCAAAGAATCTTTCCAGGATGAAGAAACAGCTGAATATATAAATGAGCATTTTATCCCTGTGAAAGTTGACAGGGAAGAATTCCCTGATATAGATAAAAAATATCAAATGTTTCTGCAAATAACCAGGCAAAAGGGCGGTTGGCCGTTAACCGTCTTCACCGATCCGGATTTAACCCCCTTTTACGGCGGCACATATTTTCCAAAGCAGGAGATTCAAGGCATTCCTGCATTTATAAACGTTCTGAAGACTGTATCTCAACTATATCGCAGTAAAGATGAGAGACTGGAGCACATAAGAAACAGTTACACCAAGTTTATTAAAAGATTTGAACAGGTGGATTCCGATTTCACACAGTTTCAGGAAACAATTAGCAACAATGAAATAATAAAAAGTTTTAGCGAAAAATTTGATATGGAAAATGGAGGACTGGAGGGCAAAAGTAAATTCCCCAATATCCCTGTACTCGATTATCTGTTTTCTTGCGCAGAAGATGAAAGTATAATGAATTTTCTTGTGAAAACTGCTGATCAGCTCTGCACTTCAGGTATTTTTGATCATATAAACGGAGGTTTCTTTAGATACTGCGTTGATGAAAAATGGAATATACCCCACTTTGAAAAAATGTTATACGATAACGCCCTTAATGCAGATTTCTTAATTAATATGTATGAAAAAACAGGGAATAAACTTTACTATCACATCTCCAGAAAAGCTATAGACTTTGTACTGGAAAACTTTTCTACGGAATTTGGCCTGTCCTCCTCCATGAATGCGGATACGTTGGATGAAAATCACAATTTTACAGAAGGGTATTATTATAAAATAACCCATAACGATTTTCCTGCCGATATAATAGATGCAGAAAAGAAACTGATAACAGAATACGCTATATTGAACAATGACATATTAAGGCTGCGTCAAATAAATTATGAGAATTACATCAAGCTGGAAAAAATTTTTGAAAAAATCAAATCAAACAACAAAAAAGAAAAACCGTTAATAGATACAAAAGTTATCCTCTCCTGGAATATGCTGTTTATAAAGACATTGCTGGTTTTCGCTGAAATAACCAATGAAGAATACTATATGAGCATGGCGCTTAATATTTTTAACAAAGTTAAAAATTTTCTCACAGAAGAAGATGGGGTTGTATACAGAATAAAATACACACAGGATATGGCATTTAATCACAGGACACTGGAAGATTATGCATATAGCATTGATACAATACTAAAAGTATTTGAAATGACAAAAGACAAGCAGACGTTGACGTTAGCTATAAACCAATACCATAAAATGATTGAGCTCTTCTTTGCAAATAATATCTTTTACTTTGATATATCCCATTCGGTAACAGATACTTTTGATGAGGCTATCCCGTCAGCCTTAGGAAAAATTTACAAAAGTATTTTATATCTATCAAGACTGACAGAAGTAAACGAAAACGTAATCACCTCCTTAAAAAATTTTGCAGCTGATAGGGCAATGAAATTCCCTATGGGTCATCCAACCCTCATAAAATATATGCTGGTTGATGAATAAAAATGATTAAGTATTTGCTATTTTTAATAATCGGCATATGCGCCGGTTATATATTCAATGGTAAATACACTGACAAACTGCAAAAAATTTCGTTAAATATCAGTATATTACTTTTACTTTTCTTCATGGGTGTAAGCATAGGCAAAGATCCGCTGCTCACCACGAAGCTTTCTAGCTTCGGAATACAAGCATTGGCTATATCGGGATTTTCCATTTTTTTTAGTATATTAGCAGTTTTATTAATAATAAATATAACCGGTAGCAAAAAATGATGCTAATGATGATTGCAGCAGTAATCGGCGGCATAGTCCTTTCCCAGTATTCACTGCTGCCGGTTATATTAACGCAGTATTCAGATAGTTTGACCACATATATGCTTTACCTGCTTTTACTTTTAATCGGATACGATATTGGTAGGGATAAAAATACACTATCAAAACTCTTTTCCTCAGATAAAAAATTATTTTTTATCCCACTTGGAACGGTAATCGGCACATTAATAGGCGGCTTATTAGCTGCTTTTGTAATAGGGTTAAGCATTTCTGACTCTCTGGCAATTTCAGCCGGTTTTGGTTGGTACTCCCTTTCTGCGATAATAATTGCTGATGTTCGAGGTGGGGATCTTGGTTCCGTGGCATTTCTCGCCAATGTATTCAGGGAAATCATAAGCATCATTATGATACCAATACTTGTAAAGTATCTGGGTCCGTATGCAAGCATTCCAGCCGGAGGAGCCACCACAATGGATACCACACTACCTCTGATTGAAAAATATGCCGGTAGCTCCGCTGCATTTGTAGCATTTATTCATGGATTTGTACTCAGTTTGTTAGTCCCCTTTTTAGTTCCACTTTTTCTGTGAAGAAATTATAGGCAATATCAGAAAACATTTGACAAACAAAGAGATAAAATATAACATTGTTACACAAATAAAAAATAGCAATTCATTGAGGTAGACATGTTCAAAACAAGACTTACAGAAGAATTAAATATTAAATACCCCATAATTCAAGGTGGTATGATGTGGATCTCTGATGCAAATCTCGCTTCCAGCGTTTCCAACGCCGGGGGATTAGGCATAATAACAGCCCTTTCCTTTGAAACCCCTGAGAAATTAGGTGCTGAAATTGATAAGGCAAGAACGCTTACCGATAAACCTATAGGTGTGAACCTTACATTTCTTCCCACACTCAAACCGGTAAGTTATGAAGAATATATCGATGTCATACTTGAAAAAAATATCCCCGTTATCGAGACAGCTGGAAGAAACCCCGAAAAATACATTGACAAGCTTAAAAGTAACAATGCCAAAATAATACATAAATGCACATCTGTTAGACATGCCAGAAAAGCACAAACAATAGGCTGCGATTTTGTAAGTATTGACGGTTTTGAATGTGCAGGTCACCCTGGGGAGGATGATGTAACATCACTTATACTCATTCCAAGAGCTGTGGATAGTTTAGATATTCCTGTGGTAGCTTCTGGTGGATTTGCAGACGCCAGAGGATTTGTCGCAGCACTTGCCCTTGGAGCAGAAGGGGTCAATATGGGCACAAGATTTTTATTAACTAAAGAGTCCCCGGTGCACATAAACTTGAAAAAACATCTTCTCTCTCTTGATGAAACAGATACTGTACTTGTGGAGCGGTCATTAAGAAACACGGTTAGAGTTATAAAAAACAGGCATGCAGAAAAAGTTCTTGAAATGGAAAAAAGAAATGCATCATTAGAAGAGCTTGCACCACTGCTTAGTGGCAAAAATGGTAAAAAAGCTATTGAAACTGGTGATTGGGAGAATGCACTGATTGCCTGTGGTCAATCGGTGGGACTAATACACGATATACCTGACACAGCAGAACTAATTGAAAATATAATAAAAGAAGCAGAACGTTTAATTAAAGGCTTCAATTAAATGCTGTATATAAGTAAAAAATGGGCAAAACTTCCCAAAGCTACAAAAATATGAAATATTTCATGGAAACCCAGAAAACCGGAAAGAATAACCGGCTTTTTTAATGCATATATTACTGCTCCCACAGTATAAAACATGCCTCCCGCCACCAAAAGCATTAACTCAGAGCTTTGTAAAACATTAAGCAGCGGCCATATAGCAACTACAGCTATCCATCCCATTATCAAGTATAGCGATGTGGAAACCCATCTGGAAACATTCATCCAGAAAATCTTGATGAAAATGCCCACAATAGCAAACGCCCACACCACTCCGAACAAACTCCAGCCCCAAACACCGCGTAACGATATAAGACAAAGAGGGGTATACGTAGCTGCAATTAAAACAAAAATCATGATATGATCAAGTCGCCTTAACAACTTTACCTTTTTCTCATTTAATGGAAGCCAATGATACAATGTACTCATCAGGTACAATAAAAATAACCCCAATCCAAATACAGTATAAGAGACAATCCTGTAAGGATCCATATGGTATAAAGCTTTATCCAGAAGTAAAACTAACCCTAAAATGGAAAAAACTGCCGGAATAAAGTGTGTAAACCCATTCATGGGTTCTCTCAAATATCTAGACATAGTGAAATGATATAGCTTCATGAAAAAAAGTTCAACGTTCAATGTTCAACGTTCTAACTTTTATTAACATCTAACAACATCTACTTAGCACTTAGCACTTAACACTTAGCTCTTAGCACTAATATCATCTACTAACACCCATAACCTATACTACCTCAACTACATTAATTACCTCAAATACCTTTAACTGCCTTTACCTCTATACTTTATTAGACAACAGCAAGAAAAAAACTCTTGATTTCATGAAAATTTACAATTATACATGCCATTCAGGCTTATATTGACTGATTGGCAATATAGTGGCCCGATGGGGCCTCTGCAATGGATGCAGCGTGAACCCCGCCAGGCCCGGAAGGGAGCAACGGTAGCGCTGTTTTCCATGTGCCGGAGATACCCTGTCGGGCCACTATATCATCAATAAACCTGTAAATGGGGAAAAATATGATTTCAAAGTTTAGAAAACAAAAACGATTGCTAAGTATATTCTTATGGTTAGTCATTGCCGCTTTTATCGGTACTATATTTTTAGTATGGGGCGTGGGTAACCGAACATCCGGCAGAGGCAATTATGCAATAAAAGTAAATGACTACAATGTATCCTTTGATGAGTACCAAAATGCCTATGAAAATACGTTAACCACATTGAGAGAACTTTTTGGTGATCAAGTAGACCAAATCCCAGAAATTGATAATATTCAAAAACAGGTTATTACTGAGCTTATAAATAAATACTTACTTTTGGGTGAAGCAAACAGACTGAATATCCCCGTATCAGATATTGAAATAATGGCAGAACTCTCCAAAATATCATCTTTCACAGAAAATGGTAAGTTCAGCCCTCAGAGATACACAAATATTTTGCGAGCCAATGGCATTACTCCTGCAGCATTTGAAAGCAGTCTTAAAGAAGATATAAAAATCTCAAAATTGAGAAGTTTAATCAAAGGCAGTACATACGCCACAAATCAGGAAATAAATAATGAATATCTATACAGAAATAAACAGGCTCAAATTAAATATATTACCTTGAGACCTTCCCAATTCAAAAATGAAGT
>JASMTO010000148.1:0-3397 GCA_041694215.1 bacterium | reverse complement strand
ATCTCCATGGAATTATGGTATGTTTTTAGAGGAGTACAATAGGGATTTTTCACATATTTTTGTATTTTGGAAAGACAATATTATTGCTGCTTATATGGTTTTTGTAGAGACTGCTGACGACGAATTGGAGGTTTACAATATTTCTGTTCGTAAGGAATACAGAAGAATGGGGCTGGCATCTGATATGTTGAGGTTTTTACTTAGCAATTCGAGTGGTAAATCTATATTTTTGGAAGTCAGAGATGACAACATTTCTGCTATCAATTTGTACAGGAAGTTTGGTTTTAATGTTATATCTGTTAGGAAAGATTATTACACATCAGGTGTAGACGCTTATGTTATGAGATTATATGTAGAAGGGGTGAAAGATGTTAAAAATGAATCAGGATATTGTGCAGGAATTACTTGAGACTAACGAAGAATTTAAAAAGCTTTTTGAAGAACATGTGAAACTTGAACAGGATTTGGAAGCCCTTTACAGTTTGAAATATTTTCCTCCTGAGGTAGAACATAGGATAAAAGAAATAAAAAAAATGAAATTGAAAGGTAAAGACAGGATGGAACAAATTTTTGCTGAATATAAAAAATCCCTTTGATTTTTTATATAAATGGTAATACTGTCGCTTCCGGATAAAAATTACGAGGTGTATAATGGATAAACGCAACTATGTTTTTACCTCTGAATCAGTTACTGAAGGTCATCCTGATAAAATTGCTGATCAGATTTCTGATGCAATACTAGATTCTATGCTGAAAGATGATCCCTTTAGCAGAGTGGCTTGTGAAACTATGGTTACAACGGGGTTGGCTATTGTTTCAGGAGAAATTACTACGCGTACTTATGTGGATATTCCCGGTATTGTCAGAAATACAGTAAAAAATATAGGATATACGAGAGCTAAATACGGTTTTGATTATGAGACTTGCGGTGTAATTACCAGTATTGATAAACAATCTCCTGATATTGCTCAGGGTGTTGACACAGGTGGTGCCGGTGATCAGGGGCTTATGTTCGGTTTTGCCTGTGATGAGACAGAAGAGCTTATGCCTCTGCCTATTATGTTGGCGCATAAAATATGCATGCAGCTGTCTGAAGTCCGTAAATCAGAAATTTTGCCGTATCTGCGCCCTGACGGCAAATCTCAAGTTACAATAGAGTATGAAGGTTATAAGCCTGTTAGAGTGGATACGGTTGTGGTTTCTACTCAACATGCCGATGATATTAAACTCTCTGATCTTAAAGAAGATATTGTGGAAAAAGTCATAAAGCCGGTTATTCCAAAGCACTTGATAAATGATGAAAAGATTACTTATCATATTAATCCTACTGGAAGATTTGTTGTTGGAGGACCAATGGGGGATTGCGGTCTTACCGGCAGAAAAATTATTGTTGATACCTATGGCGGTTCTGGAAGGCATGGCGGAGGATGTTTTTCAGGCAAAGACCCCTCAAAGGTTGACAGGAGTGCAGCATATGCAGCTAGATGGGTGGCTAAAAATGTTGTAGCATCTGGAATTGCTAAAAGGTGTGAATTGCAGCTGGCGTATGCCATCGGTGTTATTGAGCCTGTCTCAATATCGGTAAATACCTATAATACAGGTCTTATTCCTGATGCGGAAATTGAAAAAATTATAAGGAAAACGTTCGATTTAACACCTAAAGGGGTGATGGATGCACTTGATCTTAGAAAACCAATATATCAGAAAACAGCTGCATATGGTCATTTTGGCAGAGATGGATTTTCGTGGGAAAATACTGACAGGGCTTCCGAAATAAAAAATCTTGCCGGGAAATTGGGCTCTTAATTTTTCAGGTGATTTGTGATTAATAGTAAATATGATGTGGTTGTAATAGGTGCAGGACCTGCTGGTGTGAATGCGGCCACACAGTTAGCTGGTTCGGGAATGTCTGTTTTAGTGATTTCTGAATATATAGGTGGAGGGTATTGTTATAGTGGGAGTATAGTTTCCAATACTGCTTTGTATATTAGTTATCTATTTAACAAATTTAAAACTAAGACTGTCAATTTTATTGATGTCAGCGATAAAACATTGAATGCTCCTTTTGACTTCAAAAAATCCAGAAAATATGTTGAAAACATTTCTTCCAAAATAGTAAAGGCTTTTACAGATCAGCTTTATGAAGCTGGTGCTGAATTTGTTAAAGGTAAGGCTTTTTTTAGCAACAAGGATGAAGTGGAGATTTTTAGAGGGGAAAACGAGAAAAACGAGAAAGTGAAATTTTCAAAGTGTATAGTTGCCACTGGCTCTTACAACCCACCACTGGAGATTCCTTCTACAAAGAAATTTCTGTATACAAATAACATATTTAATCTTCAGAGTGTACCGGCATCTGTAGCCATTATAGGTGGTGGATTTGTTGGATGTGAATATGCCACTTTTTTTAAAAGACTTGGATGCGAAGTATGTATTATAGAAAAGTCAGACAGATTACTTTCCTCCTTTGATTATCAGATAACAAAGCGTCTTGAAGATACATTCAAAAAAAATGGTATCTGTGTAAGGAAAAATGCCAACATAGTAAATGTCGAAAAAGTAGGCAATAAAAGTATTCTTTTTATGGATGCTGACGAGAAAATGAAAGCTGAAGAGGTTTTTGTTTCAATAGGTCGCAAACCTGCTATAGAGAATCTCCGTTTGGAAAAAGCTGGTGTTGAAATTACCCAGAATGGAGCCTCTATTGATAATTGCTTTAGAACAACCAATAAAAATATCTATATTGTTGGTGATGCCACTGGTAAAAATATGCTTGTAAATTGGGCATACAAATCATCTACTTTTGTTGCAAATCATATTGTTGGCAGCCAAAGGAAGTTTAAGGATGAATCGTTGCCAAAGGTTTTACATATTGACCCGGAAATATCAAGTGTTGGATACACTGAAAATCAGGCCAGGGAGTTGGGATATTTCCCTTTGACGGTGAAGTACACTTATACCAATTTGGAAAAATCTCTGATTATCGGTTTTAATAAGGGGCTTGTAAAAGTTGTTTATGATAAAGAAACCAAAAAAATCCTTGGAGCACATATTTTTGGCAAAGGGGCTTCGGAGCTTATTACTGCCTTTACACTTTTAATACAGTCAGGGATCAAAATAGACAATATTTCAGAATATATTTTTAATCATCCTACTTTTGCGGAAGTATTAAATGAGCTGGGTAATAAAGTGAAAGCGAAAGAGGGAGCGAAGGGATAAGGTAGAGGTAGAAGTGAATACCGTTTTTTTAGGGTTGGGTTCAAATATTTATCCGAAAGCTGGAAACCTATCAGCAGCTCTTGTCAACCTGTCTTCTTTATTGAATATCATTGCTGTTTCATCTGTTTATAAAAGTCAGTCATTGCTTCTTGATTATCAACCATATTATTTTAATATTGTA
>JASMTO010000147.1:0-5361 GCA_041694215.1 bacterium | reverse complement strand
ATCCCGGAAACAATGTTGACGATATACCCAAAATTGCCGAACATGCCCATAATCTTGGTGTACCGCTGATTATTGACAACACTGTAACCCCGTATATTTTTAATCCGTTTGATTATGGAGCGGATATTGTTGTTTATTCCCTTACCAAGTACGCATCCGGCAACGGCACGAGTGTGGGGGGTGCTGTTGTGGAAAAAGGTGATTTTAACTGGGACAACGGCAAGTTTCCAGGTCTTACAGAGCCCGATCCTTCTTATCATGGTGTTAAATACTGGGAAACCTTTGGAAACCATGAAAATGCTGTGGTTAGAGGAATTGCATATATTATCAAAATGAGACTACAGCTTCTCAGGGATATGGGGGCATGCATTTCTCCTTTTAATGCGTTTATGATTATTGAGGGGCTGGAAACACTTCCTCTCAGAATGAAGCAGCACTGTGAAAATGCTTTGAAAATTGCAAAATTTCTTGAGAAACATCCGAAGGTTAGCTGGGTGAACTATCCCGGTCTTGAGTCCCACAGGAGCCATGAAACGGCTAAAAAATTACTGAAGGGTAATTACGGCGGGATAATCGGTTTCGGAGTCAAGGGCGGCTTTGAAGCAGGTGCTAAGTTTATAGAATCGGTTAAGATGATATCCCATCTGGCAAATATAGGTGATGCGAGGACACTTGTGATTCATCCTGCAAGTACCACTCATCAGCAGCTCAGCTCCGAAGAGCGGGAAAAATCGGGAGTAAGTGATGATTTTATAAGACTTTCTGTCGGCATAGAGCATGTTGATGATATAATGCAGGATCTTGATCAGGCTTTGAATAATATCTGACAGCCGGGAGGCGTATTATGAGAAACTTTTTTAAGAATTATTACAACAGTATAGGCGCAACCCCTATAGTTGAACTTTCCCACTTTAACAAAGGGCTTAAAGGGCGATTATTTGCAAAAATGGAGAGCAGAAATCCAGCATTCTCCATTAAAGACAGAATAGCTTATTCCATGATTAAAGATGCCGTGGAGCGGGGCGTATTAAAAGAAGGAATGACTATTATCGAGCCCACAAGCGGCAATACGGGGATTGCACTGGCGATGGTGGGAGCTTCTATGGGATTTAACGTTTCCCTTGCGATGCCGGAATCTATGAGTATTGAGAGAAGGTCGATGATGCAGATGCTAGGTGCAGAGCTTGTGCTTACCCCTGCAGAAAAGGGTATGAAAGGAGCAATTGACAAGGTGATCGAGATGGCAAACGAGAATCCGGATAAATTTTTTATCCCGGGTCAGTTTGATAACCCTGCCAACCCTAAAATTCATGAGGGAACAACAGGACCAGAAATTTACCGTGATTTAAATGGTGATGTTGATGTTTTTGTTGCTGGTGTTGGCACAGGGGGTACTATTACTGGGGTGTCCAGGTTTTTAAAAAGAGTATTGTCCCATCCCCTTATCGCTGTGGCTGTTGAACCGTCTGAAAGTCCTGCTATTACAAAGCATCTCAATAATGAAAGTTTCACGCCTGCACCCCATAAAATTCAGGGAATCGGAGCCGGATTTATCCCTAAAAACCTTGATTTATCGGTAGTTGACAGAGTGGAAACAATTGAAAATGAGGAGGCTATCGATTTCTCAAAGGAAATGTTTAAAAGAGAAGGGATTATTTCCGGTATTTCCAGTGGTGCTAATTTTGCAGCCGCTTATAGACTTGCCCAACGTGATGAATTCGAGGATAAAAATATTGTATTTGTGGTCTGTGATACAGGAGAGAGATATCTGAGTACAGACCTTTTTAAATAATCTATTGGATGAATAACAGTATTTTTTAATTGTTCATCCATCTTTTAAGCAGAGAAAAAATGGCGGGAGTGTGTAGGAATCGAACCTACCTCCCGCCCAATAGGCGGGACAGTCGGCTTTGAAGGCCGCGGGGTGCACCAGCAACCCAACCACTCCCTTGTTGCAATATGAATATACATATAATTGAAATTTCATCAAGACAAAGAAGAATTTGTTTTATTGACAAATTTCCAGATTCTGTATAAATACTCAAAACATTGGAGGATTTTCTATGCTGGTTGCTCCTTCCCTTTTAAGTGCAGATTTTGCCAATCTTCAAAAAGAGGTTGAGGCAATTGATAGTGCAGGTGCAGATTGGATTCATTTTGATGTGATGGACGGTCACTTTGTCCCTAATATTACTATCGGTCCTATGGTTGTAAAATCGCTAAGAAAATATTCGGATAAAATCTTCGATGTGCACTTAATGATAGAGTCCCCTGAAAAATATGTAGAGGAATTTGCCAATGCCGGAGCAAATGTTATTACAGTGCACCAGGAAGCAGCAGTACATATCCACAGGCTTATTACATTGATTAAAAGCTTGGGGTGCAAAGCCGGTGTATCCATTAACCCGGGTACTCCTGTGAGCATACTGGAAGAAATTTTGCCGTACATCGATATGGTACTAATAATGAGTGTAAACCCCGGCTTTGGTGGTCAGAAATTTATAGAATCATCTGTACAAAAGGTGAAAAAAGTAAGAGGTTTGGCATTAGATTGTAATCCTGACCTGAAGATTCAGGTGGACGGAGGTGTCAACGACAATAATATTGCACTGTTGAAAGATGCAGGTTGCGATATTGTGGTAGCCGGAAGTTATATTTTTGGTTCAGACAACTATAAAACAGCCATAGACACTTTGAAATAAATTATTTTAGTTCATTCAGTTCGTTAACGATTTGCGATATTTCCTCATCGGAAAATCCCTTTTCTTTAGCAGCCTCTTCTACCGTACCCCAAATAGGTTCTCCGCATAAAATACATCTTATCCCTTTATCCTTTAGGTACTGGACTGCTTCATCTTTTGTTTCCACCAATTCTTCAATTGTTGTTTCTTTTGTAATCATACTTTCACCCTTTTATAAAAAATTTTTTAGCTGATCCAGGTTTATTTTCCAAAGTTCATCCTGGATCTTTTCATCAAAAGCGATCTGTGCAGGAGCTGTGGGTTTTTTATCCATAAAATAAGCACCTGATGTATTTTTAATGTCATCTGATTCTGCAACATAAAGTATGTTACCGGCTCCTTTTTTAACGTCAGCCCCAAATGCGCCCCACCCTTCTTTAAGTAGTTTCGTGTTTATTACTCCCGGATGGAGGCAGTTAACGATAATTCCATCAGAGCGTGTAATAGCAGCAAGCTTCTTCGTAAACAAGATATTGCATAATTTAGAAATTGAATACGCTTCATAACCTGAGTGCGTTATACCATTCCTAATTTCTTCCAGGTCAATGTTTGAAGCATGAGCCATAGACACTACATTGACAATACGTTTAACCTCTGATCGTTTGATTCTATCCAAAAGTTTTAGTGTAAGTAAAACTGGTGCCAGATGATTAACCTGATAGGTGATTTCAAAACCGTCTGTAGTAACGTTGTAATCTGATGAGTATATTCCTGCATTATTTATCAGAATGTCAATCTTTTTGTGTTGCTTGGCAATGTCTTTCGCCATGTCGCTAACTTCTGTTAAATTTGAAAAATCAGCAATTACTCCGTATATATGATTTCCATCGGTCTTCTTTTTTAATTCCTGTACAAGAGCATGCACTTTTTCAGGATTTCTTCCATGTATTATGAGGTCATAGCGCTCTTTTGATAGTTTTTTGGCAGTTTCCAATCCTATACCATCTGTTGCCCCTGTAAGCAGAACAGTTTTATTGGAGCTCACTTTGCACCTCCTTCTATTCTATATTATAATATAAGATGATTATGAAAAATCAAGGATCGGGTTTTTTCATGCCACCCCTATCACCCTTCTACCTTAGGAAGGAAGTGGTTCTCTTTTTTTATTGTTGGTGAATATGCTTCAGGTGCCAGTATTCCAAGCACTATGGCCATAAATGTAGATTTTTATTTTTTTATTGACATTGCCTTCTTTTTTGGTAGAATTGGTAAAGTTTTTAATAAAATCCGTTATATTTGGTGGCTGCTTTGGGTGCTAATGTGAACACAGTGAATAGTATTATCGGTGCTAATTCCGGCTTGAAGAATGTCTTGGATAAAATTCATGAATACGCACATCTTGACCAGCCCATTACGCTTATAGCAGAGAACGGAGCCGGCAAGGAAGCTATAGCAAGGGCTATACATAAAGCTTCCAAGAGATCCTCAGCAACATTTCTCAGGATAAACTGTGCTTCTGTCCCTAAAAATTTACAGTGGGGATATCTGTTCGGTGATGTTAATGCCCAAAGCAGGGAAGATATGGGATGGTTCGGTAAAGCCCACAGGGGTACTCTTCTCCTTGATGAAATAGGCTCCCTTTCAAAAGATTCTCAATTTACACTGCTGGAAATTATATCAAACGGCACTATTACAAACAAATCAGGCAAACCGGTAAGTATTGATGTGAGGCTCGTCGTTTCCCTCAGCAATAATATTGAGGAGATGATTAACACAAATCTTTTTCTACCGGAATTATGGCAACGTTTATCCGTTTTTACCATTGAAATCCCCCCTTTGAGAAAACGTCTGAATGATATAGCCGATTTAGCCAATTATTTTGCAAAAAGGTCTGCAGAGAGGCTGGGGTTTTATCCGCGCTCCCTTTCAGAATATGACATTAAAATTTTAAAATCATACAGCTGGCCGGGAAATGTAAGGGAACTTGCATCAGTAATGGAGAGGGCGGTTATACTTGGAGAGGGGAAGACCCTTAAAATAAAAGAGGCGTTAGGTGGCGACCCCCATGATATTTCTGAGATACAGCCTTTGGATACAGTTATTAAAAATCATATAGAGAAAGCCCTAAAACATTGCAACGGTAAAATAGAAGGAAAAGATGGCGCAGCTCACTATTTACGAATTAATCCCAATACACTGCGGGGCAAGATGAAAAAACTGAATATCGATCCCAATAAATTTAGAGAAGTAAAGAAATGACTCCTGAAATCGCTTTTACACTGATCATTTTATTACTGATGATTCTGGGAATGGTTTTCGAGTGGTTTGCCCCTGACGTGATAATGTTTAGCGCACTGGGAATTTTTCTTATAACAGGGATACTGGATCCTGCTGATGCTCTCAGTGGTTTTTCAAATAAAGGGATGATGACTGTCGCAGTATTGTTTCCAATCGCTTTCGCCGTGCAAAAATCGGGATTCTTATCAGCTATGGCCGATCGTTTTATAGGTAAAGCCAAAGACGGTCGCAAATCCCTTCTTAAAATTATGCTTCCCGTCTTCGGTCTTTCTTCTTTTTTAAACAACACTCCCGTAGTGGCAATGTTTATCCCTACTGTCAGGGACTGGGCGCTTAAAAGCAAAATCTCACCTTCCAAGTTCCTGATACCACTTTCATATGC
>JASMTO010000146.1:0-2781 GCA_041694215.1 bacterium | reverse complement strand
CTCAACAGTTGGCAGGTACTGAAATCAGGTGGCAATTTGAATAATGGTACTCAAGCAGGGGTTACTACTCTGAATGCTAATAATTCGTCAGGTAATCTGAATTCTAATATCAGCACTCAGCTCACTGAATATGTCAAAAATATCCTTTTTGTTATCTACACCACAGCACTTGCTGAAAATAAGAGCTCCATAAAAGTGTTAGTACCATTTGGGAAAGCTCTGGGGGTGACATAACCATGAAACGGTATAACAATCTATTCAATAAAATTTGTAGCATGGACAACCTTGTGCAGGCGCATGAAAATGCTCAAAAAGGTAAGAGACATTATAGAGAAGTACAGATGGTGAATGCTAATCCAAAATATTATTTAGAGAAATTACAAAGTATTCTAATAAACAAGACTTTTGCAAACTCTGAATATGAGATATTTATTAAATATGGGCGAAAAGAGCGTGAAATATATAAACTCCCTTACTTCCCGGATAGGATACTTCATCATGCGATAATGAATATATGCGAACCGATATGGAAAAATACTTTCATCAGGGATACATATCAGAGTATCAAAGGCAGAGGCGTACACGACGCTGTAAGACGAATAAAAAACACGCTAAAAAACATGTTCCATATAAATAACCTATATTGTCTTAAACTTGATATAAAGAAATTTTACCCAAGTATAGATAATACCGTATTAAAGCAAATTATTAGAAAAAAGATAAAATGTAAAGATACTTTATGGTTATTAGATACTATTATAGATAGCGCTAAAGGCGTTCCCATAGGCAACTATCTTAGCCAGTATTTTGGCAATCTTTATCTTACTGGCTTAGACCACTATGCAAAAGAAAATTTAGGAATCAAAAATTATTTCAGATATTGTGATGATATTGTAGTGATTGATGCTGACAAAGAAAGATTACACAATATAAAGAAAGATATAGAGGATTATCTGAATAGATTAAATTTGCAAGTTAAAGACAACTGGCAGGTTTTTAAAATAACAGAAAATCGTGGCATAGATTTTCTTGGGTATGTATTTTACAGAGGACATACAAAAGTCAGAAAAGATATTGTCAAATCATTTTGGGGCAAATTAAAGAAGCCAGTTAATTCAATATCTATCGTTAACCAGATTATGAGTTATTACGGCTGGTTTAAACACTCAAGCTCATTAACTTTGTTTTTGAATAGTATTGATAAGAAAATTTATCGAATGTGTGAGTATCATTGCAGAAATGAAAACATAAATAATCCAGTCAGGAGGTTTAACAATGCAATATAAGAAAACAGAAAGTAGGCAATACCCAAAAATCAAAAGAAAAGCTGGCAGAATAACTGTTCCTGTTAGCATAAAAGAAGTCAGTAAAGTGGATGATGACGGCACGACTAATATATTTTATGAGTATTTTTTAATTGAAGTGCCAAACAGAGGGGAAAAAGAGATTGAACTTAAAAAAGAATTAACACTTAAATTGATAAACAAAATGTATGACAAAGAAGTCACAGCTCTTTTAGCAAAATATCCACAACGTGAAGTTGACACTTTCTATAAACAGCTTGAAGAGGCGAAAGCTTATATTGCTGATAATACCGCATCTGTACCTTTTATTAAAGCTCTCGCTGCTGAGCGGAACCTGTCGGTATCTGAAATGGCAAATAGAATAGTAACAAAAGATGCAGACTTTACACTTGCATCAGGGCAGTTGACTGGTAAAAGGCAGAGGTTAGAATCTGAAGTTGCTTCTGCTACTACTGTAGCAGAAGTTGAGGCAATAGTATGGTAAAACAATTTGGGTTGTTAATAGTTGCTGTATTACTTTTTGCACTGATAGCCCCTGTAGCTTTTATCTACGGATTATTTGTACATAATTTGAAAAGATATTTTTTTATTATAGCTATTGGGATAGACCAACTCGGCGGTTCAATATTGTATATGCAACCTGATTGGACAATATCTAGCTGGACTTGGATTAGAGCATCTCAGGGAAGTAAGTATCACAAGTATTTTATGAATATCATAGATTTTTTCTTTGGAGAAAATCATTGTGCTAAGGCATATATAAAAGAAATGCAAATTCACCAAAATATGGTGAGGAGGTAATAATGGCATACCAAGTAAGTCCTAAACTGAGAAAAGCTATTCAGGAAGAAGAAGATAATGATTATAATAAAAATTTATATGGTATTACTAATACAAACAATCAATTTAATTCCTCTAAGGATATATATGAAAATCCTGAGAGCAGAATAGCTAATTCGCTTTTTGGGACTCAAGCTTTGTTTGGTGATGTACCCACCTATAACCCACAAACAGGTATGACAGAGTTTGTAAAAAATAATCAACTCCAAGACCCATCACAAATACAGGATATATCAATAAACCAGCATTTTGACCCTTCTCAGTTAAGAGAAGATATTTACTCAGGCATAGAGGCTAACGTTAACCAAAGCAAAGAAAAAGCTATGGATAGTCTTAAAGAGACTATGGCTAATGCAGGTCTTTTTAGGAGTGGCTTGACGTTAGAAAATCAACAGGATGTGGAAAGAGATGCTATGGATTCTTTAGCTAAAGGTTGGGGTCAAACGGCTGCTCAAGTAGCTAATATACAATCAGACTTAGCTAAGTCACAAGCTCAAATGGATTATGAGGTGAACAAATACAACTCAGATATTCAAAACGCGTGGGCTGAAAAAAATTATGATTATTTAGTTAACGCAATGGCTCAAGATCAACAGGCTGTTAATAAGGCTGAGCAGTTTAATATTGATGTACAAAA
>JASMTO010000145.1:0-2843 GCA_041694215.1 bacterium | reverse complement strand
ATTTGTAGTTTAATTTGTTCATTGCAAGTCACCTTTTTGGTTGTGATTTTTGTTCTCGTAAAACCTTAATCTACAACAACTTAAAGGTGGCTTGCAACTCCTAATGCAATCTTAAAGATATAAAAAAAACGTAGGAGACTTTTGCATAGCAAAGGGATTGTCATTTTCAACTTTTCCCAAATCCAACTTAGACATTTCCTCAACTGTGGTGGTAAAATTCACAATGTCGCAAACATTCAAAGCTCTTTGAGAGGTAACATTTTCTCATATCAAAGAAAAACTGAGCACATAAAATCTTATGTGCTCGGTAGAGTTAAAAGATTTGCAACACGTATACAAGTGTATCTATTTAGTCTATTTTTTCAATTTTGTAATTCATCGTTCCAAGTCCAAGTTTTTCCGCTTCTATTACCTGGAGCCTTCCATCCTTTTGATGCAAAAGACTGAATATATCCCAACCATCTTTCTTTTTAATACTTTCAGCTCTAGAGCCGACAAGGGGATCAACATTGCCTAATATATCCAGTGTCGCTGTATCTATGGCAACTGGATCATCTGATATCAGTATACCCTGATCCTGTACTACTGGGTTTTCAGCGATGGGCATACAGTCACATTCAGGCTGCATTTCTGTTAAAAAACTGATATAAACAATACGGTTAGGCTCGAAAGTGGAAACAACTGCATTTGCTCCTTCTGCAACTGCCCTCATAAATTTTTCATGTGTTACCGGCACATGAATAGCATCCTCCGGACAAACCCGGGCACATCTTCCGCACCGCCAACATTTATCTTTATCCACTGTATATATATTGTCCGGGAATGTAATGCAGTCTGCCGGACAAACCTTCATACAATCATAACACAAAATACATTTTTCTTCATCCCATTCCATTATATCGCCCATAAGAAAGTGCATCTTTCCACGACCTTCGTGCCAATCGCCATAATGGGATTCATTGGAAACCCCTCCCATCGAAATATTTTTTATCGCTCCCCCGAGCACAGCCTGTATGTGCCCTTTCACATGTGTCAGAACAACCATTGATTTGGCTTCATAAATTGCTGAGGCAATATAGACATCGCCAATTAAATCTCCAGCCCACGACTTCAGGGAATCTTTCCCATACATTCCATCTGCAATGACCACTGGCGCATCCAGCGTTAAATGATTATACCCAGCTTCTTTTGCTACTTCCAAATACTCATATGCAGGGATCCTTACCGAATCGGTAACAAAGGGCTTCGCAGGAACACTTTTTACAGCCTGGACTACCTGCCTTACAAACTGAGGCCTGATTGTTCGGAATGCACCTTTTCCTCCAAGATGAATTTTAAGTGGGACTGTCTCATCCTTATCAATATACTTTGAAAAATCAAAGTCCTTTAAAAATTGCTCAAATTTTCCCTGCAAACCGCTTTCATAAGTAAATGATTTAGCATGCGGACTAATGTGATAAACTGTTGCAACCATTTTAACCCCCTTGATTTCAAAATTGACAAGAAAATTTGTCTAATTACTCACACATATCTAACCTTTTGTCAGATTATTTTGAAGGCAACACTCCCTTTTGTTTTTATTTTACATCTTTTTCAGCTTCTACATATATATATCGAGATTTTTATTAATATAATATTATCTTTAATTTTATTTTTATTCAAATTAAAAATTTAATATTTATATCCAATGGCTGTTATTCTCATTTATTAATTTTCTATTGATTAAGCTTTTTATTCTTCTAAATTATTAAGTACTAATCTTAAAATATGGAGGAAATTATGGCTGCAAAGAAGATACTGATGTTGGTTGGAGATTTTGTCGAGGATTATGAAGCTATGTCACCATTTCAGATTTTACTTACAACAGGGCATCAAGTGGATACTGTATGTCCTGGCAAGAAAAAAGGAGATTTTGTGAAAACAGCAATTCATGATTTTGAAGGGGATCAGACGTATACAGAAAAAAAAGGACATAATTTTATGATTACCGCAGATTTTGATAAAGTAAAAGCGAATGATTACGACGCGTTGGTTGTCCCTGGAGGGCGAGCCCCAGAGTATCTAAGGCTTAACGAAAGTGTGCTGAAACTTGTGAGGGAATTCCACGCAGCAGATAAACCGATAGCCTCCATCTGCCACGGTCAGCAGATATTATCAGCAGCAGGTATACTTGAAGGTAAAAGCTGTACAGCATATCCTGCTGTAAAACCAGAAGTTGAGAAAAGCGGAGGAAAATGGGTTGATGCCAATGATACTTTCTCCAATGCGGTGGTGGACGGGAAACTTGTCACTGCTCCTGCCTGGCCGGCGCATCCTGAGTGGATGAGAAAGTTTCTTGAAGTTTTGGGTACAACTATCAATACCTAATCTACCTATTTGCACAAACTGGAAATAAAACTGAAACGGGATTAAATCCCGTTTCAGTTTCCCCAAATGAATACATTATGAGGGTGCCCCCTTTTTCTTTGATATATTTCCACCTACACTTACGAAGTGTAGGTGGAGGTAATTTTACTTCAACAAGTCTAACAGTTTTTCTTTATTATCCTCAGATAAAATAGCTTCAGTGGCCTTATCCAGTTTGTCTAAATCAGTAACGGACTTTATGAACTCTTTTTCGGCATCGGTAATACCGTATCTCTTGCTTATTAGTTTGATCAGAAGCTCCTGAGTCCTTTCAATTTTACCCCTCTGCTCACCTATCTGAATGCCTTCTTCTCTACCCTTTGTCTCTAATCTCTCAGCTAAACTTGGCATACCTTCTATACCTCCTTTTCTCGCTATCTCTTCCAATTCATCCAATGCTATATCTACTGTACTAAATATATACTCCAATATAATTA
>JASMTO010000144.1:0-10335 GCA_041694215.1 bacterium | reverse complement strand
ACTTACTCACCCCTGTTAAAAATGCAAATCTGATGTATTCATCAGCCCCCTTGATTACACTGTAGAAATTCTTCAGCTCCTCCCGCATCTCTCTGGCTATTTCAGTATTCTCGATATTATCAAGTATAGGTTTGTCATACTCGTCAATTAAAATGACAACCTGCTTGCCATATTTATTATAAGCTTCTTCAATCAAACGTTTAAAACAACCGGACATTGTAAAATCTTCAGGACACTTAACCCCGAGATCCCTCTGAGTCTTATCCAGTACCTGATAAAGATATTGATCAAAATCCTTTTTTGATTTAAAACCACCGTCGTTAAAGCTTATGCGGATTACTGGATGCTTCTCAAAATCGTATTTGTCATAAATATAAAGGCCATTAAAGAGCTCTTTGTTGCCATAAAATACCTCTTTTAACGTATCAAGAAACAGAGATTTGCCGAATCGTCTGGGGCGGCTGAGGAAATAGTAACCTCCGCCCTCAGTTATAAGTTTGTATACAGATTCCGTCTTATCGACATAAACGAAATCTCCCTCTCTTATCTTCCTAAACGTAGATATGCCAATAGGTAATTTTTTCATAGTAAAATAATATCCCAGAACATCTGCAAATTCAATAGCTGAGTTAGATTCTTCCCACCTACACTTCGTAAGTGTAGTGCGATACTATTTAATTATAATAATTTATTGAAGCTCTTCGCAATATTTTCCCAGCTAAACAAATCCTCTGCCCTTTTCCTTGCCATAGAACCGTATGTAGTTTTTAGCTGCGGATTACGAAGGATGCGAATGATTGCACTTTTTAATGCGTCAACATTATTTGGGTCAACCAATATCCCGACATCCCCAACCACTTCTGGAATGCCCCCTGTGTTCGAGGCGACAACTGCGCATTCACAAGCCATAGCCTCCGTGATCACCATACCAAAAGGCTCCTCCCAAATTGATGGGCAAACAAACACATCTGCGATAGAATAATAGGTAGCCAATGATTCATTAGGGACACGGCCGATAAAATATACGTTATCTTTTATGCCATCAGATATTGATTTCAAATATTTCAAATACGAGTGCTTTTTAAATCTTGAAGTAGCTTTGGCTGCCCCAATTATATATAAGTGAGCTGATGGATACACCTTAAGCACCTCTTTAAATGCTTGGATAAGTATGTGAAGGCCTTTTTGCTTGACAATCCGCCCGACAAAAAGAATGACAGGAAAGTTATACTGCTCTTTAATGGGGATTTTATTAAATGTTTTTAAGTTTACTCCATTATAAACAGTGTAGCATTTGCTTTTGAATTCCGGAGCAGCTTTAATTATATTGGCCGTTATATATTTACTACAACCAACTATTATATCTACTGATGAACAGATTTTATATAGTTCTTTACTTGAATACTTGATTAAATGATCATTATGCAAATGCAAAATAATTTTTGCATTTGGGTTATACTTGCGCATATTATATAGATACTCAGGCCTGTTATGAATATGCACAACATCATAATGATGAGCACCTATATGCTTTGCAGCGGATAAACTATATAGGCTTTTTAACTTGCGAAATATCTTTCTAGGAAGAATTTTTTTGAATATCTTTATGTATTTATAATTATGTATGTGCACAGTATCAAAAGAATCGAACTCATTTTTATGAGGGGATACATAAATAGACACCTGATATTTATCTTTTAGATAATAATAAACCTCAGACACCCATATGGAGCATGCACCTCCATGGGTGGGTGAAAAATATTCACTTTCTGATAAGACTACACCAATTTTCAAAGCTCTTCCCTATCCACTTTGCACATTTTTCAACCTCTTTATCCCTGTTTGTCAGATTTATTTGCCAAAACCTTTTCATAAATATCTAACAGTTTATCAACATATTTATCTATGGTAAATTCCCGGCTTCGTTTTTCAGCATTTTTTGAAAGATTTTCATAAAGCTCATCATCAGAAAGTAGCGTAGCAATTTTTTCTGCGATGCTATCAGGCGTCGTGTCGCAAATAAGACAACTGTCACTTGCTATTTCTTTTGCCGGAACATGCTCAGAAATAACCGCTGGAATCCCAAAATACATTGCTTCTAAAAAAGTCATTCCTAAACCTTCGTATTGGGAAGGCATCAGTAAAATATCCGTTTTTGTCAATAAATCAATCACGTCCTTTCTATAACCGAAGAATGTTACTTTTTCCTCTAAACCTAAATCTCGGGTTAATGATTCCAAGTTCTTTCGCTCCGGCCCTTCCCCTATGATCCATAAAACCACCTTTACAGACCGCTGTTCCAGTAATTTTAACGCCTTTATTACAAGATCAAAGTTTTTCTGTTTCACCAGACGGCCGACACAAGCTACTATGGGAACTTCTGGATTTCTCTTATATGGATACAACTTTTGCTTACCCTTAAAAGATTCCGGATTTAAGGCATTGTATAGTACTATTCTTCTTTTTGTGGCGCTGTGATCCCTTTTAACAACATCACTGACAGCTTCTGACACACATAAGAATAAATCAGTTTTTCGAGATAAAAGTTTGTTGGCTACTTTTCTACGATATTTTCTTTGGCTCTTAATATTATGAATATGTGTAACAACAGGAATGTTTAAACCTACTGCCGCCAATCTACCGAAATAATCCCCTGAGAATTCCATTGTATGAATAATAGCAGGTTTTGCGTCTTTAATAAATTTTCTTAACTTGAAAATGGTATCCACCCGGTAAGTTTTAAGTGTATCAACAGAATCACAAAGGTTAACCAATGGGAGTTTCTGATATTCAAAATCACTTATTTTTTCTCCTGTGCCTGACACGTTTACTACTACAAAATCCAAGCCCCTCTTTTGGAACTCTTTTGATACATTAAGCAGCACACCTGCGATGCCACCAAAAGGCAACCCACCAACGACAAAACATATTTTTCCATCTATTGTCATAATCCTGCCTCTCTTTTAATCGTAAAACGAATTTTAATGGTGCATCTTATGATCAGAAGTATATTTGGTAAAAATAACTCAGTTTTTCTTTGTTGTATTAATTTATTTGCAGTTTTTTGTAAACGTATTTTTCTATTTTCTTTTTCGTGTAGGTGCTGGCTTTCAGATTTTGAATATATTTTCTAAAAATTTTGTCTGTACTTTCATAGCCGATAATTTTTTTTGTATTTTTAAAAAGGTCATATACCTCTCTTGCTGCCATATATCTGAAAAATTTGAACTGTGCACTTTCAAAGTCAAATAACCATACGCTGTTATCTACCACCACAAATTGCCTTAAGCCCAAATCGCCATGCCTGATCCCTAAACTATGCATTTTTGCAACTTTTGCAAACGCTTTTTCAATATATGCGACCTTTTCCTTATCCTGCATATTCCTAATAAAGCTATCAAGGGTGGTAAAGTTATCCACCTTATCCATTACTACGATACCCTTTTTTCTTTTAAAATTGAATCTTAATGTTTTTACAGATATTCCAGCAACGTTTTTGTTATAAAGTATTTTTGAAAACAAATACTCCATTACCGGCTTTTTATATTGATACAACTTGCTGCAGTAAAATACCTTATAAAAATTATTTCCAATGGATTTATTTCTTTTTATGATTTTCATAATGTTTAAGAAAAAATATTTGCAATTATTCAACGAACCTTTATTATTCTTAAAAAATGAAGGTATCGTATTTTATGACAAAAAGCAAAAAAATTTATCTTTTTATACGCACTTTTTCAGAATATGGTGGTGTGGAAAGGATATGCTACAGATTTTATAATTTTTTGAGAAATAGAGGCTATGATGTTTATGTTGTATGTGGTGAAAATAAAAGTAATATTAAAAAAGTGCAGATTATTCAGACGGGTCTTTGGAGGCCGGGACGGTTCTTAAAAACATTAAGTTTTTTCCTGAAAGCAAAGCATATTTTGCAGAATGTGGATACGGAATATACATTTGCATTTGGCAAAGTGGCTGATTGCAAAATATTCAGAACAGGTGGGGGGTCACATAAAGAATATTTACGTACATCTATCCGTGGTTACCAAAAGAAAGCTCAAAAATATTTTAAACAGATGAAAAGGGCTATTTCTCCAGTTAATTATCTCAATCCACGGCTTGACAAAAGGATTTTTAACAGTGATAAAACAAAATATTTTATTGCAATATCATCTTTTGTAGCTGAGGAGATTATAAAAGAATTTCACTTAGATCAATCAAAAGTCAAAATAATAAATAACAGTGTGGATATAGAAAAATATAATCCTGATATTAAAGCTAAATACAGGCATTCTATGAGAGAGCATCTGAATCTTTCTGAAGATAATATGCTTGTGGGGTTTTGTTCCACCAATTTTGAGCGGAAGGGGTTGGATAATTTATTGGAAGCAATGAATCTTTTACCTGCTGAGTTTCATCTTGCTATTGCCGGTGGGCGCAGTAGTGAAAAGTATGAAACTCTCGTTAAGCATCTGCAATTAAAAGATAGAATCCATTTTGTTGGTAAGATAGATGACATGCCTTGGTTTTATGCGGGGCTGGATGTCCTTGCTCACCCATCATACCATGACACATTTGCCAACGTTGTTTCAGAAGCACTGGCAATGGATGTCCCTGTTGTTGTTTCAAAACTGACGGGGGCTAAAGATATTGTGGCTGATGGTGAAAATGGGTTGATTCTCCCTGATTTATCACCAGAGGCTATTGCTGAGGCGATTAAAAGAGCAGTACAGCTTCAAGATGTCAGAAGCAAAAGCAGTCATTTGCTGACTGATGAAGATGTATTTAATCAATATCTTCAGCTTCTTTATTCTTAGTTTTCTTTTTATAAAGGACTGGATTAAGATTGGGGTCGTTATACATCTTCATTTGCCTGTAGACTTTGAAAAATTTATTCCCTTTTATTAAGTCATCTATAAGTTCATTTAAGCATCTAAACAGATCATCCTTTTGCATTTGCAAAATTTTGAGCTTTGATCTGCAATTTTCTATGTGTTCTTGAGAAGCATCTTTTCTTTCTGCTTGTTCTTCCATATGATAAATTTTTAGCATGTTTATGGAGAGTCTGTCTATTATACTCCCTGGCGTCTCACTGTTCATTGAGGCATTTTTACTTAGTTGAATGTTTTTATCAGAAAGCAGCTTAGAAATAATTTCATCCACCTGTTCGATCATATCATTCCGTTTCTGATTTAGTTTATCTATATTTCTTTTTACCCGGGCTATATCAGAATCACTTGCGTTGGGATCGCGGGCTAAATCCTCCTGATGCCAGAGCTCATAATTGTATCGGACTAACATGACTATTGCATCATCAAGGCTGCCACTGAGAGATTGCTGATTGAAATTATCTTTGATATGCCACTCAGATATGAGGTTGTACATTTTGTCAGGTAAGTTGTGTGTATCAATCATAATAACGCCTCGCTTTTTATGATATTATCAATTGCAGCAATTACTCTTGCTGTTTCAATTGATTTCAAGCATTCTAATCCACATTCAGGATAAGTGCAATTTGCTTTGCATCCAGGGTTATAATCGATTCCGATGTTGATTTTTGAGTTAGGAGGGGTCCAACCGGCTGCTGAAGGTTTGCCAAAAACAGCCACTGTTGGAATGCCAGCGGATATTGCTATATGCATAAGACCATTGTCATTGCCTATATGCATTACAGCTTTTTCAAAAACTGCCCTGGCTTCTAAAAGGCTGATGGGCTTGTATATGGGCAGCGTATCATTATGCATCACGGATTTCACATCGCTAATAAAATGCTCCTCTCCGGGGCCGTATATAAAAAGTATTTTTACATTGTATTTGTCAATAATATAATCGCAAATCTTTGCAAACCTATCCAAAGGCCATACTTTATAAGGTTGCCTTGAAACAGGGGATACTGTGATTATTCTGTCATTTTTTTCTACCCCAAGTTCTGATAAAAAATTAGAAGCAGCCTCTCTTTCCTTTTCAGATACAAAAAACTCGATTTTACCAAATTCAGGCGTAATGCCAGCAGCTTCTAAAAAGCTGAACTTGGCATATCCGGCGTATTTATATTTGCCAAGTTTTGCCGTTTTTGAGTAGAAAAAATTTCTAACTTTATGGCATTCACCTATTCGTTTTTTTGCACCTGACAGGAAAGAAAACCAAGCGGCAGTGGGATTGCTGTGGAAATCAATTACCATATCATATTTTTCATTTCTCAATTGCAATATCATTTTTATTTTTTCATAAATAGATATATTTTTGTTTAAAATAATCAGCTTGTCCAGATGGGGATTGTATCGTAATACCTCATCAGCCGGCTGCTCTGTCAAAAAATGTATAATAGCATTCGGATAAGCTTTCCTTACAGACCTCACAGCCGGGGTGCACATCAAAACATCACCAATTCTTCTGAGCTGTATTAAAAGTATTTTCATATATTAACCCAAGTAGTATTTGAAAGAGAAGTAAAGTATTTTTCACAAAACTTCAAGCATTTTAGCTTCGGAAACCCATCACCCATAACCTATCACCTATCACCCAAAGCCTATATGAAAATACAATTAAATGTCCTATTTCTGACGTCAAAGTTCAAAATTTATTGACACGACAGGCAGTATCTATAAAATAGCGTTACAGACAAGGGGGCTTTATGGATAGAAATGCTAAATTAATGCTTGTGGGGATATTACTGGTAATAGCGTTTACTGTTTTTATTTATTACAGGTTAAATGTTAATAAAAGCAGCATGAATAATATTGATGAGAAAACAGAACAATTGTTTTCAAATGAACTGAAAACTTACAATCTTGAGAATATCGGACTAAAAATTAAGTCACCTGCTCCTTTGGAGGAACTGGATTCAGGTCTTAATGATGAAAGCAAAACTGTTGTAAAAAGTTTTGATTCGTATGGATATACGTTGGGCTTTTTCAGTATTAGAGCATCAAAGGCAGTTTTTAAGCAAGAGGGGATGAGCAGTTTGTCCCAAATAAAAGATTCTCTGATTGGGCAAGTTTCAAGTGTGCCAGGGATCTCGTCTCCTGATTTTAGCTATGAAAATATTATGTTTTCCGGTATGCAGGCTATGGAAATAAACGGAAGGGCTAGTGTTGATGATTATGGAAAGCAACTTGTGGTGAAAAGCTTGCTCTTTGTTGATAACACTACATTTTGGCAGGTGGTTGTCACCTATGCAGAGGCAGATAACAATATTACAAATGCTATTAATGAAATAATGGATTCCATTGCATTGATTGAAAAGTGAAGCCACTGAAAAAGAAGCGGTATATTAATCTTCAAATCAAGATAACAGTTCTCTTCTTTGTTATCCTTTTTTCCATGTCTTATTTTATAGGGCTTTATTTATCTTCTAATGTAAAAAATAAAGCCCTAAGCATTTCCAAAACATATATTACAAGTTTGCCTTCTTTGATAGATAATTCTATAAATAATTTCATGGTAGCTGGTGACAAAACGGTTGTTAAGCAGCTAGTAAAAGAATTATCAACAGATGTAAATATCATCGGCATTCATATTTTTGATGCAGAGGGAGATATTTCCTGTGCATTTTCCGACTTTGAATCAATGTATCCTAACGAATATCTACAGATGATATATTCTAACTATACAAAAAGAGAAACGCTAAAAGAAATAAAATCGGAAAAGATGGACATGCTGGCATACTACAAACCTTATGAAAACAAAAAGGAATGCCAAAGATGCCACTCTGCCGAAAAAAATATTATCGGCGTATTAAATATTAATGTTGATATGAGCCAGTTTACAAAACAGCTAAAATCTGAGGCCAATACTGTTCAGGGTATACTGATGTTTTCTGCTTTTGTGTTTGCAGGGATACTTTCTTATATTATCAATTATCTTATTTCAAGACCTATTAGAAAACTTGAGAACGGATTAAAAGAGGTCTCCAATAATAATCTCAACACTACTGTTGACATAAATTCAGGGGATGAGCTGGAAAAACTTTCCAATTACTTTAACCACATGGTAGAATCTTTGAGAAAAGCAAATAAAGAGATAGATTCTTTTCAAAAAAGCCTTATCCATTCAGATAGGCTAATGACAGTAGGTCAGCTTACAGCTTCCTTAAGTCATGAGATAAAGAATCCACTTAATTCCATTTTTATTACAGCAGATCTTTTGCATGGAAAATGTGAACAAATTGATCCATATTATGCGAAGCTAATAGAGAACATTTTAAGTGACTCTGAGAGGATAAGGGACATTATCAGTCAGACGTTGAATTTTTCAAAGTTTGATAATTCCGGATTAGAGGCTGTGCCTATAAAAGATCTTTTGAACAATATCCTAATTTATGCCGGTAGAATACTTTTTGATAATGAGAGAATTGATTTTGAGATGGATGCTGATGACAAACTTATGCAGTGTAAATTAAAAATTAATAAGACGAGTATGGAACAGGTTTTTATCAACTTATTGAAGAATGCCGTCGAAAGCATCCCTGAGAATGAAAAAGGTGAAGTAAAACTTGCCATTAAAAGGGATGAGGTTAAATATATCACTTTTGTTATTAGCGACACAGGGGTGGGAATCCCAGAATCTGTCCGTGGTAATATTTTTAATCAGTTTTATACCACCAAAAAACAGGGTACCGGTCTCGGTCTTTCTATTGTGAAAGAGCTTGTTGAATCCCATGACGGTAAAGTTTATGTGGAATCAGAAGAGGGGGTGGGCACGAGTTTTATTGTGAAACTTCCGGTAGCTGATTGTGAACAGAAGTCAGCTTACAGAGAGCAAAAAAAATATTGATTTTCAAATAAATGAGGTTTATAGGAGAAATGCGATTTATGGTTGATAAAGTTGAAAGGGTTGAGGAAGTTGATTGGTAAGATTAGTATTAAGTATTAAGTATTAAGTATTAAGTGTTAAGTGTTAAGTGTTAAGCGCTAAGTTTACCCTGTTAAATGCCGTAGGCAATCAGCGGATCTGATATTTAACAGGGTAAATGTTGAACTAAATGTGAAGAATCTATATCATGTATTTATTTGTAAATTTTTGATCATACATTTTCAGGAGGCGTTGTAATTGCAGGAAGGTTATTCTGTTGTTGTACCTGTTTTCAATGAAGGTGGAAATATTCCACTGCTTTATAAGGAATTAATTGTTGTACTGAAATCCCTTAATTTACCTTTCGAAATAATTTTTGTTGATGATGGAAGTACTGATAACAGTCTACAGGAGATAAAACGATTGGCTTCAAAAGATCCCTCGGTAAAATATATCACTTTTAAGAAAAACTTTGGGCAGTCAGCCGCTTTAAAAAGCGGATTTCATCATTGTGGACACAGTGTTACAATAACAATGGATGCAGATTTACAGAACGATCCTGCTGATATCCCCAGGCTTTTACAATTTTACGGCGAATATCAAATGGTTAATGGTTGGCGTAAAAATCGCAGAGATACATTTTCCAAGAAAATCGGGAGCAAAATCGGTAACTTTGTAAGAAATCTTTTTCTCCATGACAATATCAAAGATACAGGTTGTTCATTGAAAATTATGGATACGGCAATGCTTAAAAGAATAAAAATCTATAAAGGTCTTCACCGCTTTTTACCCGTTTTGATGATGAGCGAAGGGGCAAAGGTAAAGGAAGTCCCTGTTAATCATAGACAGAGATTGCATGGAATCTCAAAATACAATAACCTCGGAAGGGCTTTTTCAGGATTATACGATCTCATATCCGTCAGATGGATGATAAAGCGACAAATAAATGAAGAAATAAGGGAAAAAAATGTCTAAATCAGAAATAGCTATACTGACAATAGGTTTTGCAGGTCAGTTTATGTTTTTTATGCGGTTTTTTGTACAGTGGCTATATGCGGAAAAGCACAGAAAGAGTATAATCCCTGTAGCGTTCTGGTATTTCAGTCTGGGGGGGAGTTTCTGTCTTTTGACATATGCTATTTTCCGTAAGGATATTGTTTTTATTGTAGGCCAATCCACCGGTTTTATAATATATATAAGGAATCTCTATTTCATCCATAAGGAAAAGAAACTGTATGAAAACGATTAAGAACACAAATATTGCGTTTTTTTTGTTTTTGTATCTTATTATTCTTTTAATACCTACGTATACTCTACCCTTATTTGAAACAACTGAAGCCCGTTATGCAGAAGTCGCAAGGGAAATGATTGAGACCGGTAACTATCTCGAGCCTCAGTTTGAGGGGGTAAAACATTTTCATAAACCGCCGTTTGCCTACTGGATGATGGCTGCCGGGATGAAGATTTTTGGTATAAGTGGATTAGGGGTTAGATTTTTCGGTGTTGTCGCAGCGGTTTTTTCTGTGTTTTTTCTATACAAAA
>JASMTO010000143.1:0-7682 GCA_041694215.1 bacterium | reverse complement strand
CTCCCGGCATGGGGCTGAACGCTTACTTCGCATTCACTGTTGTAGGGCAGATGGGTTATTCCTGGCAGACGGCTCTCGGTGCCGTTTTTATCTCAGGTATAATATTTCTTATTCTAACCGTTGCCAGGATAAGGGAAGTCATTGTCTATTCCATCCCCGAATCCCTTAAATTGGCCACAGCAGGCGGTATAGGCCTTTTTATCGCACTAATAGGCTTAAAAGAGGTGGGGATAGTGGACAAGCATCCGGCTACCTTTGTAACACTGGGCAATATGACGACATCATCAGTAATAATGACCGTATTAGGTATTATTATAATAGGAGCTCTCATCGCCAGGAAGCTAAAAGGTGCAATACTTATTGGAATTCTGGTTATATGGATTATAGGACTATTGGCAGGTTTGTCTGAATTTAAAGGCATTATAGGAATGCCACCTGATATGTCACCGGTATTTTTTAAATTGGATATTTCCTCTGCTCTTGATATCGGTTTTTTTGGTATCGTTTTCGCTTTTTTGTTTGTTGATTTATTTGATACGACAGGCACACTGGTGGGTGTTGCAAAACAAGGTGGTTTCATTAAAAATAATGGTGAATTCCCCCGCGTTAATAAAGCATTAACGGTGGACGCTGTAGGAACCTGCTTTGGTAGCCTCCTAGGAACATCCACAATTACAACATACATTGAAAGTGCATCAGGGGTTGCTGAAGGTGGCAGGACAGGTTTGACATCGGTAGTAGTGGGTATTCTGTTTTTATTAAGCATGTTCCTTGCACCATTGGCCGAATCCATACCGGCGTATGCCACCTCACCTGCATTGGTTATTGTGGGTGTTTTCATGCTGAAAACAGTCACCAAAATAGATTGGGACGATATGACAGAAGCATTGCCGTCATTTATGATAATAATATCCATGCCCTTTTCCTACAGTATTGCTACCGGTATTGCCATGGGATTTATCTTTTACCCCATTACAAAACTTCTTAGCGGAAAAGGGAGTGAAGTAAAACCCACAGTATGGATACTTGCTCTGATCTTTATTTTCCGCTTTATATATTTAGGCTCGGCTTGATATGAAAACAGTATTTAAGAATGTATATGTGCCTGATTTTGATAAGGGCGAATTTTTTAAAACTGATGTAGCTATAACCGATGATAAAATAACAGGGATATCTCCCGCAATAGATAGTGCCGATGTAGTTTGCAACTTTAACGGCTATTACCTTATACCAGGATTTATTGACTGTCACACCCATATAGAAAGCTCACATCTTTTACCGTCCGTATACGGAGATATCGTTGCGCAGCAGGGAACGCTGCATGTGGTAACGGATAATCACGAGATTGCAAATGTGGGCGGGATAAAAGCACTGGAATATTTTTTCAGTGATGCCGCAACAAGCCGCTGCAACATTAAATTTGCTGTACCTTCATGTGTGCCTGCTACGTCTTTTGCCACTTCCGGTGCGCATTTATCCGCCGAAGAAATTTGCAATTTACTGGAAAGAGTAGAAGTGGTTAGTCTCGGTGAGCTTATGAATGTTCCTGCAGTTGTGAATAACGATGACAAGTTCTTACAAATGATAAAAAAAGCAAAGAAATTGGGAAAAATTGTCAATGGCCATGCCCCTGGAATAAAATCAGAGGATCTGCAAAAATATGTTGCTGCCGGTGTGACCGATGACCATGAAAGTGAACGTTATGAAGAAATAAAAGAAAAAATAGAAGCAGGTTTACATGTTTTTTTAAGAGAAGGTTCAGCTGAGCATACCCAAAGCAACGCTTATAAACTTATCGATGAATATCCGGATAAAGTTATGTTCTGTTCTGATGATAAGACATTGAATCATATATTGGATTACGGCCATATTATTTACAATGTAAATAAGGCTTTAAAAATGGGGGTTAAACCCATAAACATAGTCAGGGCATCCTCTTACAACGGCTTAAACTATTACGGAATGGATGAATATTCAGAAATCAAACCTGGCAATAAGGCATCGTTTATTATCTGCAGAATAACCTCAGCGTTAAGTATTAAAGACATTTATATAGAAGGCAAAAGACTGGATAAAACCATAGAACACAGAATCCGTACAAATCCCCCAACGTTTCTGCAAAATTCAATGAGTATAGAGAAACAGCACAACGCACCTGAAATTATCTCAAAAAAAATGTGCATAAAGGTGGCAGACGGAAGTTTAATCACTGAAAAATTAATCACTGATTTGGATGTTTTTGATATATCTCAGGATATATTGAAATTATGTGTATTTGAAAGATATGGACATGGATATAAATCTGCATGTAAAATAAACGGCTTTGGCATCAACAAAGGGGCAATAGCCTCATCGATAGCCCATGACTGTCATAATATTGTGGCTATCGGCACAAGTGATGAATATATATTAGAAGTTGTCAACAGTATTATTGAAAATCAAGGGGGATTGGCCGCATTTGACGGGAATAAATTAATAACCCTTCCGTTGGAAATAGGGGGGCTTGTCACCAATGCTGACTACAGAAAGGTTTATAACAAACTTAATGACATATACAAACTAATTCAAAAAATGGGCTCAAAACTGGCGGATCCACTGGGCACACTAAGCTTTATGGCATTAGAGGTTATCCCCCATATTAAGCTGACAGACAGAGGACTTTTCGATGTGGATAACTTCACTTTTATCGATAATACCACCAATCACTCCTCTTTTAATCCCTGACAGGATATAAATAAAAGTCCCTCCCCTGATTTAGGGGAGGTTAGCTGGGGTACTTATTCATTTTAAATTTTTAGGTATCAATATAGTACCTTTAGCGATATTATCATCCAAACTGCACTTTCCGTCAAAACAGGCATCTTTCCCCGAAACCACAGTATTATCCACATCAAAATAGTGTTTTTTCACATATCCTTCGATATCCTTTTCCACAACAGCGGTCACACTCAAAAAGTTATTATGATATTTAGCATTCACAAATATTTCCACAGTACCTTCTGATCGATTTTCATAAGAAAATGCAGTTTTGTTTATGTCAAAATCTTTGCTTTTTGTAATAAAACCATCAATTTCATAAAAATCAATCGCAGGGATCCCGTTTTTACCAGAGACAAATGTGCTCCACATCTCTTCATTAGACTCGGGCAACGCTACCCCCAAAATGCGGGCAATGCCACTAAGAATGCTAACATCTGTTTTTGAGTCGGTATCAGGTGTATAAACAGCAGAAGATTTTATTACCCTACCATCAAGGGTTAAATAACTTCCTTCGCTTTCAAAAGGGCTGAGTACTGGCAGGATAATATCCGCTTTTTTATTAAAATCGTTAACAAACATATCAACGGAGATAAAAAGATCTATATTTTTCATAGATTTGCGAAGCATTTTATAGCTTCCGTATGTCTCAAACGGATAAAATCCCACGGCAACAACCGCTTTAACGCGGGAGTTGTTGATATCCTTAACCAACTGCTCTGGGGTATAGTCCAAATCCATTATACCTGAATTTAGCGATGCAGTGATATTGGTCTTATCTGATACAACGAAAAAACTTTTCAGTTTGTTATCCCCCACATAATCCAGGAACGCGTAAACACTTTCCGGCTGTGTTTCTGAGGAAATATATTCATTGCCAACAATAAATGAAACTTTCCCAGCAGAGTCTATATATTCCCTAATATCAGCAGAAAATTCGCTGTTACCTGATTTAATATCTTCAAAAATACCGGCATAATTTCCATAGTCAGCCAAAAGACTTATATCGGTAAATTCATCATACTCATATCTCTTTGCACCTATTGTAACCAACTTTGCATTGTTGTGTATCACAGCATTCATTATGTTCCACTTAATGCCAAGTGCCTCAGTCGAGAGATCAGAGCCAATAACAAAGATGAGATCTGAATCCTTTATATCCCCTAATGTCCCTATATTATCATATGTCCCAAATTTGCTTTTATGAATTTTGTAAATCGTATCATTTTCGAACTGTATATCTGTAAGTATTTTATTTGTACCCAGCTCATCCGCCAGCTTTTTGTATCCCATAATTGTTTCTGTATCCAGCCTGCTTCCCAGCACAAACGCTAAGCTATCATCCCCGTAGTTCTGCTTTATACTTTTGATTTTTTCTTCAATTTTATTAATAGCTGTATCCCAATCGGCAGCGACATGAGAATCCCCCTCTTTCATCATGGGAGAGTTTATTCTATTTTTGTTTTCAGGATATTTAAATGCATATCTTCCAAGGGAACAAATAAAGCTATTTTCCGTAGATCTACACCTGAAAATTTCATTATCATGAATATCCACCTCTATCTCACAACCCACAGGACAGTGAGTACAGAAGGTATTTATCTTATCCAAATCCCAGGATCTCACACTATGTTTATAAGGCTTATCCAAAAGTGCCCCAACAGGGCAATAATCCACACACAATCCGCAAAAATCACAGGATAGTGCACCACCTGTTGTTGTGTTTATAATATTATTAAGCCCCCGCTCTTCAATTTTCAAAGCGGAGCATCCTGTAATTTCGTGACAAACTTTCACACAACGCTCGCACATTATGCACAAGTTTGTATCATTAACTATAAATCCCCAATCAAAAACAGGTTTGTTAAACTTCTCTGAAGACACACTCTCTTCATTAATACCGAATTCATATGCAGTATCCTGCAGCATACATTCCCCCGCCTTATCACAAACGGGGCAATCGAGAGGGTGTTTTATCAAAACAAAATCCAGCATTCTTTTTCTGTCTTTCTTAACCTTTTCCGTATCCGTATATACTTTCATCCCTTCAATAGCATAAGTTACACAGGCAGCGGCAGGTTTATCCACCCCTTCAATTTCCACCAGGCACAACCTGCATGCACCTGTTGGAGTAATCTCTTTGAGGTAGCACATAACCGGTATATAAATGTTATTTCTTTTTGCCACTTCGAGGATTGTTTCCCCCTCCTCAAAAGGATAGCTTTTGTCATTAATGTATATTTCAGGCATAACCTAACCCCGTACTATTTATTTTCTAAACTAATCATTGCCATTCTCATGCACCTCAAGCACCTTGTGGCTTCAAGATAAGCCTGCTTTTCCGAATACGGTTTTTCTATTTCCTCAAAACTGTTAACCCTCACTTCCGGAGGCAATTTCTCTTGATGAACCCTTTTTATAGTGGGGGGTTCACAAAGATGTTCACTCTTATCAAATACTTTATTATCATATAGTGTCAGCTGAAGCTTTTCTTCATCTGTCAGATAAACATCACCTTCCATCATGTATCTATCCATCATAATTGCCGCCCATCTGCCGGCGCCTATTGCTTTAACAACAGTATTAGGGCCCCATTCGCAGTCTCCTGCTGAAAACACACCTTCCACATCGGTGACATAAAAATTATCTTTAACTTTAATAGTATCCCATTTGGTTACACCTATTCCGTCTTTTTCACTTAAAAAACTCAAATCAGGATATTGACCAATCGCCGGGATTACAGTATCTACCTCTAATACAAAATTGGAGCCTTCAATAGGTACCGGACGCCTTCTTCCTGAATCATCCGGTTCGCCAAGCTTCATTCTCACACACTCAACCCCGACAACTTTCCCATTTTCTGCCAGTATCTTAACAGGGTTTGCAAGAAAATGAAAATTAACACCTTCTTCAATAGCATCCTCTATTTCATAATCTTCAGCAGGCATTTGCTCCCTTGCCCTTCTGTATATAAGGCTTACCTCTTCAGTATCCATACGAATAGCTGTCCTAACACAGTCAATAGCGGTATTACCTCCACCCACAACGAGCACTTTTTTTCCAATATTCACTTCTTTTCCCGCCGCAAAATCATTCAGGAAATAAATGCCCCCCGAAATCACTCCTTCATATCCCTCTTTTTCACCTTCAACACCCATATCACGACTTTTCCATGCTCCTATAGCTATTAATACTGCATCATAATCAGACCTAAGATCCTCCAGGAATATATCCCTGCCTAACTTTGTATTGTATTGTATCTCCACACCCAGAGACTTTATTATATCCACTTCTCTTCTCAATAGCTCCCGTGGCTGTCTGTAATCAGGAATACCTCTGGCCACCATTCCTCCGGGCTCGTTCAGCATATCATAAATTTTTACACTGTGACCTAGTTGGGCAAGGTAATAAGCTGCAGTCAAACCTGCAGGACCTGCACCAACAATTCCAACCTTTTTCCCTGTATTATTCCTATAAATAGGTATCTGGGGGGTTTTGTGATGATAATATTCATAATCCCAAGGTGTACGTTTTAATACCATTATATTAACGGGATCATCAATCAAACCCCGCCTGCAGTTTTCTTCGCAAGGATGTGGACAAACGCGACCACAAACTCCCGGTAGCGGCATAGTTTCCCTGATAATGGCAAGGGCCTCTAAAAATCTGTAATCCTTTATAGCCTCGATAAATTCTGGAATTTTAACATTAGCTGGACAACCTGCTGTGCATGGAGCAGTTAAATGTCTTACAACTTTAGTGTTTTCTGATTTACCGTTCTTCTCAGCCTCTTCTGGGAAGTTTTCCAAAAAACGTAAAACAGGAATCACAGAAGTGGGAGCAACAGTACATTTGGCAGAATCATTGATGGACACACACAAATCGTATATTAAATCACTTTTCTCTTTGCTGTACTCATCCCTCAATTTATATAGCTCATCAGATACCAGCTTTGTCCCAATTCTCCCAGGAAAACACCGTCCACAACAACCATAAGAACTGATTTCAGACATATATTCTGCTAATGCAATCAGGATATCACATTTGTCATCGTAAACCAGGAAACCATCCCAGTTTATAAAGGATTTCAGATTTTTACCATTAAAATCTTTATCAATCTTTACCGGGGAATCACTCCATTCTTCCTGAGGTTTACCTCTATTGTCAATAAGCTGCCCTTTAAAAAAACCATATAAAACTTTTGACATTGCCCACTCCAAAACTGTAATATAATATAGTGATTGGTTTTGCCAACGGTATACTGTATACAGTTGCCTATAACATAAAAATATAACATTGTCTATATTTTTATTATCTATTATTAGGGTAAATTTATTTAACAGTAAGAAAGATTTTGACTTTAGTCCAACCACGACATATATTTCTTTTGCAAAAGGTGAACATTATGCATAAAAGCAGAATTGTGATTACAATGGGGGATCCTTCAGGAATAGGCCCCGAGATCACTGAAAAAATTTTAAACAATTACAGGATTTCAGATGACTGTAAACTTATAGTGGTGGGAAATAGAAAATTATTCACTCACTCAGTGCCTGATCATATTGAATTTGTAGAACTGGAAGCGTATTCCCAAACAAATTTTCCTAAAGGGACGGCTAACAAAATCTCAGGCAAAGCTAGCATGGAGTATATAATAAAAGCGGTGGATTTAATTAAGAATAACTACGCAGATGCCCTATGCACATGCCCCATAAATAAAAAATCGATCCAGATGGCTGGCTATAAGTACAAAGGGCACACAGACTTCTTGGCTGATTTAACAGGCGCCAAGAACTATTCCATGATGCTTAGTTGCCCTGCTTTAAGAGTGGTGCTGGTGACAACCCACATCCCTGTAAAAGACATCGCATCAACACTTACAAAAGAGAAAATTTACTCAACCATTATTAATACGCATAATGCAG
>JASMTO010000142.1:0-13045 GCA_041694215.1 bacterium | reverse complement strand
AGGTAGGGGGAGATCAAGAGGGGGTATTTTCTGTTATATCAAATATATCTGCGTTTCTGCTTACCCATTGGGGTCAGCTGCCATTCAAGCCCCGATTGTTTAACAGCCTTTACAACCTTTGCCACATATTTTGATACACTTTCATCTTTTCCCAAAGGGGTTATGCTGAAAAAAGCCATAGCGCTCATAAAAACACCTCCGTATCCAAAAATAATTTTTCATAATATTCATTAATGCGACCCTGTATTTTTTGAAAAAGTGGTCTATCAACCTTCAGCTCTTGACCTGCATTTTTTCTGCATTCAAAAAAACACTGTCTTGCCGGTTTATCAACATCAGGATGTAAAAACACTATTCTTTTAGGCTCAATTTTATATTTTCTGCACAATGCAAAAGCATCCACAGCCAAATCAGCATCATAGCAAAAGTACAAAAACCCTTTATTTTTCAAATAACTTCTGGAAAAAGACAATATATCATCAAGGTTCAAACTTTCCGAAAACCTTGCACTGTTTTCATCCGCATTTGCACATAATCTTCCCATTTTTGAAGATCTATATGGAGGATTTGACACTATTATATCATACCTTTTGGTTATTTTAAATGTCCGCAGATCTGCAAAGATAGGGTTTATATAACGATTCATGTTATTCATATCAATAGTTTTTACAAGGCATTCATACATATAAGGATTAATTTCAATAGCATCAATTAGTTCAAAAGAGTATAAATACCTGAGCAAAACGGATATAACCCCGCTTCCAGCACCTATATCAAGGACATCCACCGCAAAGTTTGCAGGTTTTACAAATTTAGCAAGCAATACACTATCTGCGTTAAATCTGTAACCTTTTGCAGGCTGACAAATGTTAATTTTACTTTTTAATATCGTATCAACTGTTTCCAATGTTTATCAATTCTCTGATGGTATTTTTTAATAAATTTAGTTTTATAGGTTTTTTCAAAAATCTACAGTTTTTATGTCTGATAATTTCAGTCAAATTTTGAGCATCATAAGAATATCCGCTAATAATAATAAATGGTATACCAGGTTTAATGCTATTTACTTCTTCAAAAAGGTTTATGCCATTTTTATAAGGCATTACATAATCTGTAATAATACAACTAATCTCTTCCAGATTCTCTTGAAATGTCGCAAAACCATCTTCACCATTTGTAGCTTCAATGACTTCAAAACCCAAGATATCCAACATCTTTGCCAAAACCTTTCTTACCCCCTCATTATCTTCACACAACAAAATTTTCCCTTCAAATGCTACATGCTTGGTTTCCGCAGTATCCATAGAGGTTTTTTCTGTATAACTCTCCTCCACTAAAGGGAAATAGACATAAAATGATGTTCCCTTTTTAGGCTTACTTTCACAAAATATATATCCATGGTTCTGTTTCACAATACCGTAAACAGTGGCTAAACCAAGGCCGGTTCCTTTATCAATATCTTTAGTTGTAAAAAATGGCTCAAAAATTTTTTCTTTAACGTCCTGCTGCATACCAAAACCATCATCTGAAAATATAAGCTGGCAATACTTTCTATTCTTGAGCTTAATTGTATCATTGTGTCTTTTTATTGCATCTGCATCACTTAGCCTGATAAAAACCGTAATATTACCGTTATTTTTTATTGCATCCCTGGCATTTGATATCAAATTGATGATAATCTGATCCAACTGCACCGGATCAATGTTAATTTGCATGGGCACATCGCTGTAATCGATGGTAAACACAATATCCTCAGTAACCATTTTTTTGTATAGTTTCTCACTTATACTCAGGTGTTTGTTAACATCAACAATTTGGGGAAAAGAAGCTTGCCTCCTGCTAAAAGCCAGCAGATTTTCCACAAGTCTTGCTGACCTTTCAGCAAACTGCATCATTTGCGACAGATAATCTTTTTCTTCTTCACCTAATCTTTTGCTGTCCATTAAGATATCTATGCAAGCCATTAATCCAGTGAGAAAATTATTAAAATCGTGCGCCACCCCACCGGCCAGTTGCCCCACAGCCTCCATCCTCTGACTGGCAACCAGCTGTTTCTGTAAATGCTTTTTCTCAGAAACGTTTCTAACAATAGCCATAACAAACTCATTATTTTCGATACTTATTTTACTTAGCCTTATTTCCACAGGGATATTATTACCATTAGAATCTTTCATATCCACAGATATTGTCTTACTAAAGACTCCTCCATCCCCTTTCTTTGTATATTTTTCTATTCCCTTCATATGACTTTCTTTGTATTTCTCCGGAACAAAAAGATCATGGACATTTTCGAAAAAAACTTCATGGAGTATAAATCCTGTAAGTTCTTCAGCCGAAGGATTCATGTAAACAATCTGGTTCAACTTGTTCACTACAAAAATACTATCTTTTGAATTTTGAAGTATAGAAACAAGAAGCTCCCTCGTTTTTAAAAGCTCATCAAATACTTCTTTCTTTTCAGTAATATCAAATACCGTTGAATATAAATATTCCTTATTATCTATTTCTATAGGTGCCGAATAAACTTCAACATCTTTAACATCCCCATTTTTAAGCAGATGTTTAAAAACAAAATAGTTTCTTTCCTGCTGTCTTGCCTTTTCCATCTCAGCTAAGACGTCCTGATAAGGCAGCATATTTATTCTGTCAATATTCATACCCGTTAATTCTTCTTCACTATAACCGTAAAAATTTGCAGCAGCTTCATTGGCATCCACGATATCACCGCTTGACGGATCAATAATAAATTTAGGATATCTGCTCTTTTCAAAAAGAGTGCGATATCTAAGTTCGGTCTCAATCAGTTCTTTTTCTAAAAAACGTTGTTCATCAATATTTTTTAAAAAACCAGCTATAGCTTTTCGATTTTTATAATAGATATACGTACCAGTAAAGTCCAGATTCACATAGTATCCATCTTTATGAAGCAATCTTGCATTGTAATGCACATACGACCAGTTTCTCTCCAGCCTTTCCAGTATATTTTGCTTAACAGTGTAAAAATCATCACAATGAACCAGGTCCATAATATTCTTGCCAACGATATCGTCCTTGTTATAACCTAAAATATTACAGGCTTTTTCATTAAAGAAAATTATATTGTAATCCTGTATTATATAAGATCCCACAGGGCAATAATCCAAAAGACCAAGAAAACTTTCCTTACACAAATCATCTTTACTCATCTACAATACTCCCAAGAAATATAATATCAAAATAAATCCAAATTAACACAAAGTAAAATGAAATATCAATTTTTACAATGTTAATACTTAATTTGCTTGCAAGTAAAAGCAAGTATCCACTATAATTAATAATAATTTATTTAACAGCAATATTTATAAATTGTCAAATGCTGTAAAAAAACTTTATACCATGTTGCATTTATTTGGGTAATTTGCACTATTTGACAAGGGGATTTCTCCGCTACGGTCGGGATGACAGTTTATGAATGAGACCTCTCGACTTCGCTCGAGGTGACAACTTGTGATAGGGCACTTTATTGTCATGGGGGTGCTAAAACGCCTCTTCCAAAATATAAACATCCTTTTTTAGTTTTGTTGCTTTCTTGACAGCAACTTGGTATCAGTCAGTATCAGGATATTTATTCCATTCAAACAAATCCTCAGTGGAGTATATTCGCGATATTTGTTGTTTTACTGTTACTGGCTCTTGTCGTTCTGGCATACACACTACTAAAAGTAAACAAAGAGTTAAAACAATATAACAGTAAATAGTAAACATATTATTTTTTAGCAGCTTTATATAAATTCAAAAAGACCGGTTTTTTATAGCCGGTTTTTTTAACTTTAAACTGCACTCACTAAATAACTGATATAAAACAACTAATTTATTTAAGCAATATTAGTAATAAGTTACAATTATTATAGAAAATCTTTACTTGATTATTTAAAGGATTAAAATTAATATTTTTACTCATACTATGTTTTTAACAAGGTAATAGGTTATAAAGATAATCTTAGCAAAATTCAGAGAAATGTTTTGTCTAAATTTATAGGGGGTTAGTTCTTCATGAAAGAAAAAAATAATATCGGGTTAATAGAAAAAACTGAATCAACAATTTATGAATTGCTACAGGAGGAACCTCAACTTTCTGCAAATGCAGTTACTGTTTTGAGGAAAAGATATTTAAAAAAGGATGAACAGGGGAATATAATAGAAACACCTAAAGACATGTTTAGAAGAGTGGCTGTAAATATTGCCCAAGCAGAGCTCAAATATGACAACAATGCTAAAATAGCAACAGTGGCAAAAAAATTCTATGATTCCATGGTTTCACTAAAGTTTCTTCCCAATTCCCCAACACTTATGAATGCTGGTAAAGATTTACAACAGCTTTCTGCATGTTTTGTATTACCAGTGGAAGATTCGTTGGAAGGTATTTTTGAATCCGTAAAATATACCGCTTTAATTCATAAATCAGGTGGTGGTACAGGTTTTTCTTTCTCCAGGCTCCGCCCAAAAGATGATGTTGTGAAAACAACAAAAGGTGTTTCCAGCGGTCCTGTATCTTTTATGAGTGTTTTTGATTCTGCTACAGAAACCATAAAACAAGGGGGTACTAGAAGGGGAGCAAATATGGGAATCCTCCGTGTGGACCACCCTGATATTATGGATTTTATTTACGCCAAAAAGGATAAGTCAAAACTTACAAATTTTAACCTATCTGTTGCGGTGACAGAAGATTTTATGAATGCTGTTATCCAAAACAAAAACTATGATTTGATTAATCCAAAAAGTGGAAAGGTAGTAAAACAATTGAATGCTCGTAAAGTTTTTGATGAAATGGTAAAGCTTGCATGGGAAGGCGGTGATCCCGGGATAATTTTCATTGACAGGATTAACAGGGATAATCCAACACCAAATGCAGGGGAAATTGAAAGTACAAATCCATGTGGAGAGCAACCATTATTACCTTATGAATCCTGTAACTTAGGCTCAATTAACGTAAGCAAATTTGTCCATGATGGCAATATCTTATGGGATGAATTGGAAGACATTGTTTATACATCTGTACATTTCCTTGATAATGTTATCGATATGAATAAGTATCCTATTAAACAAATAGAAGATATGACAAAAAAGAATCGCAAAATTGGTCTTGGTATTATGGGCTGGGCGGATATGTTGGCAATGCTTGGTATCCCTTATAATTCTAATGAGGCATTGGAATTGGCTTCACAGTTAATGAAATTTATAAGGGATAAAGGCAGGGAGGCTTCGGCAGAGATAGCTAAAAAACGAGGGAATTTTCCTAATTTTGACGGAAGTATCTATCCCAAACTTGGCTTTAAATACATGCGCAATGCCACAATAACAACAATAGCCCCAACAGGTACAATCTCAATTATTGCCGGAAGCTCCAGCGGAATAGAGCCTTACTTTGCAATCGCTTTTTACAGAAATGTTATGGATAATGAGAAATTAGTGGAAGTATGCCCTACATTTAGAGAAATAGCCAAAAGAGAAGGCTTTTTCAGTAGTGAGCTTTTTGAATATATTGCAGAAAAAGGGAGTGTCAAAGACAGCAAAGTTGTTCCTGAAAAATACAAAAAAATCTTCGTTACCGCTCATGAAATTTCCCCTATTTGGCATGTTAAAATGCAGTCGGCTTTTCAAAAATATACTGACAATGCAGTAAGCAAAACAGTCAATTTTTCTAAGGAGGCCACTGTAGAGGATGTAAAGGAAGTATATATGCTTGCTTATAGACAAGGATGTAAAGGGATAACCATATACAGGGATGGCTCAAGAACAGGGCAGGTTTTAAATATTGGAACCTCTGAAAACAAAAAAGAAGAAAAACTTTTTGAAGTTAAAGGTAGTTTTACTCCAAAACCACGTCCAAAAGTTCTCATGGGGCGAACAATAGAAATGATGACAGGATGTGGCAAATTATATGTAACAATAAACTACGATGAAAACGGTGACCCATTTGAAGTTTTTACAAGTATGGGCAAAGCAGGAGGATGTGCCCAAAGCCAATGCGAAGCCATAGGTAGACTCATTTCTATAGTGTTAAGAAGCGGAGGAGAACCTGAAACAATTATTAAACAGCTCAAAGGGATATCCTGTCACATGAGATACGGCTTCGGCCCTAACCAGGTACTTAGTTGTGCAGATGCCGTAGGCAAAGCTATTGAAAAAGCAGTAAATAATCCTATTGAAATAAACGTTATTAATCAGGAAAAAATTACCGTTGATAAACTGCTGGAGGAAGCTGAAAATAAAAGCAAACAGGAAGGTACTCTAAACACAACAAATGAAAATGTTACTGTAAAAAATGGGGCATGCCCGGAATGTGGAGCACCTATTCAGCATGTTGAAGGATGTGATGTATGTTATTCCTGCGGATATTCACACTGTTCGTAAGTCATTTAACGTTTTAACGTCTCACGCCCTTTATAAAAGTGGGGTAATGCCAGAAAGTATAACACTTGAAATATTTGCTTTTATTCAATATAGTTAAACAATACAAATACTGGAGGATTCGTATGGAACACAATATTAAAGTGGAAGTGGAAAACAATAATATATTAAAAATAACAGGGGATGTGAAAAATATAGATGACTATCAGCTTATCAAAGAGAACGCTATCAAATTAAGGGATAAAGGCGCAAAATCATTAACAATTATTTTCGCTGATTCCAGCTCCATCACTTCATCTGTGATAGGTTTTTTTCTAAAGCTTGTTCAAAAGGATGGTGTCAATCTTGATGTTAAAGTGGGTCAGGATTCTCTACTATCACTTATGAAAACGTTAAGCCTGGATAATATTTTCAACGTTGAAAAAATTTAATGTAAAATTTTTATGTCAGATCCTGTTAGCTTCAGCTATCCCAATACAAAACATATCCTAAAATCATTATCTATTCTTATTGTAGAAGATGAAGAACTAACTCTTGGTATACTTTCAAAAATTATATCTCCATATGTAAAGAACGTATTTACAGCAAAAGATGGAAGAGAGGCATTACACATTCTCAAAAAAAATGATATAGATCTGTTAATTACCGATTACTGGATGCCATATATGGATGGTTTGGAACTCATAAAGGAAGCTAAAGCAAAAAATAGCGATTTACCAGCAATCCTCATTACAGCACATTCTGATGGAATAAATGTTGCAGATGCTGTAAATTTTGGCATTAGCAGATTTCTTACCAAACCGGTGGATTTTAAAAAACTAACAAGTGCCATTGAGCACTCAATTCAAAACATTATCATTAAGAGGCTCGAGTTATCTAACAAACAGAAAGAAATAGAGTTACTCAAGTATAAAGACAAACATCATCAATCACAGGAAAATCACGCTTACGCAAAACAACTCAATATAATAAAAAACGATTTATCAAACTCATCCCCCACTGATGATATAATAAAAGCAAAACATATTTTTTATTTCCACCACTATTATAAACCGTTTGAAATATTAAGTGGTGACTGTTATTCTATGCGAAAACTGCAAGATAACAAATTCTTTCTATTTATTTTAGACACAATGGGCAAAGGATTATCAGCATCAGTAACAGCCATATCCTCAACATCCTATATTAACCATCTTATAAATACAAACCAATATAATAGAAGTAATTCTCTTGCAAGCCTTATTGATAAATATCTATATTTTGTAAAAGATGTTCTCCTTGACGATGAAATGATATGCGGAATCTTTGCTGTTTTTGATTTTGACAAACTGATATTCAAATTCACTAATTTTTCTATGCCACCTATTTTTCTGAAAAAGAAACAGAATAAAATCATAAAACTTAACTCTAATGAGATACCCATAACAAAATTTACAGACAAATTCGAAATAAAAACTGAAGAACTTAAAGATATTAAAAATATTCTGTTATGCTCCGATGGATTAATAGAAGCTATGTCTAACAATGGCGATATTTATCTTAACTCTATAGAACAAGACTTGCGCAATTCCAATTATTTCCCCGAATTGCAAAAACATATACAAGGAAACATTCAGGAAATTCCCGATGATACCACAATATTTTTCATCAACAAATTGTCAATAAAAGGCTTTTTTGAAAAAAATTTTACCATAAAATCATCAAATAGTGAAATAAATTTCTTCCTTACAACTGTATACTCCAGAATGGAAAATTTAAACAAACTAAAACACCTAGCCCCGACAATTTCCATGATACTTAATGAAGTGCTCATCAATGCCCATGAACATGGCAATTTAGGGATTACTCCCGAAACAAAAAGTAAGAAAATATTTAATGGTGATTATGATAACTTTGTTGCTGAAAGAGAAAAAGATATAGATAAGAATATCTCAGTATCGTTTATAATTTCAATAACAAACAAAGAGTTGTATCTCATTGTTTCTGATGAAGGTAAAGGATTCAGCCCACATATAATGTCAAAGGAAAAACCAAATATTGAAAACTATAGCGGACGGGGGCTAAAAATCATTAAAACACTATCCAAAGATTTTTTCTTAAACAGCGAAGGCAATCAAATTGCAGTAATCATCAATTTAGCCACATAAATGTTATAGCTCTTCCACATTTATATAAAAACACATCTGAAAGCCGCCTGTTTCTGACTCTGCAGAGGTAAAGATTTTATACAAAATCGAATATTTATCCAAAATTGATTTTATTACATAAATACCAAGCCCTGTGCCGGATTTCTTTGTGGTATAAAAAGGAGTACCGATATTCTTCCTGACTTCTTCACTCAGTCCATGACCGTTATCCATATAATCAACTTTTACTGTGTTTTTCAGCCGTTTAGATCTAACAGTTATACTGCAGTCACTTTTACTTTCATAACTATTCAGTACAAGATTCCAGAAAATCTGGTAAAATTCTTCCCTGCTAAAAGGTAATTTAAAATCTGAAAGTATATTATAGTCAAAAAGTATGCCTTCAAAACGTTGGAAATCCTTTATATACTCACCAAATTCCCTAATAATCTCGCTAAATAAATGGCTCTCAGCGGAATCTGCATTACCTAGTATATTACTTACAGAAAAATTACCACTATCATAGTGTCTGTTTTTGGTGACAAACAGCAAATTATTCAGCGCAAGCTCCAGTCGAGAAATTTCCCGGTTAACAATACTAACCAATCTGTCATTACTATCATATTTTTTTTGTAATAGATAAAAACTTCCCTTTATCGCCCCCAGCGGATTTTTGATTTCGTGAGCAACAACAGCAGCGAATTCCCCAAGAAATGCCAACTTCTCCTTTTCCGAAAGTTCGCTTTTCAGATTCTCTCTCTCCGTTACATCCTGAAAGATAAAAAGATAACCAAGATTGTGGCGGTTTTGATGCATAAATTTTTGGTACTTATATCCAATATACTTTTTATTAAAAAAAATAATATTTTCATTATCTTCGGCACCAGGAATAACATCCTTTACCTTGCGTCCCAAAATCTCTTTTTCTGTAGCATCAATTATTTCAAGTGAAGTGTTGTTGCAAGAAATAATACTCCCAGCTGAATTTAAGACAAAAATACCAATATTTATGTTTTCCACCACAAGCTCATGAATATTTTCCAATTCCCGCAGCTTGTTTTCATAAAAACGGGTTTCCTGCTCTTTTTTAACATACTTTTTGTGCAAAAAGTGTGAGAGAAAAAGTACAATAACAAATACCAGGCAATATTGAATTATTGAAAAAGTAAAATCGTACTTAGAAATGTTTATCTCTTTTAGAAAATCAAAGTAAATAAAGGAATAAACCATAAAAATAACAAAAGACAAAATTGCGGTCACTCCACCTTTTATCCCATCAAAAAAACTCATGTAAATTACAATTAATGCATACAGAACCAAAAAAGGGCTTTCTATAAAATCTGTTTCTACTACAAGATAACTGACTATAAAAAAATCAAAAGCAGCCTGCATATAAAACAATATTTTTTGTGGTATAAATTTCACTGCAAAAAACACAATAAGCGAAAAAAAAGCTATTAATATTCCGATATTAAAAAAGAATGCATCTGTTATTCTAAAATATTCAAAATCCACAAAGAAAGCCATTTCATATCCGAGAATGATATTGAGCAAAAAGACTACCAAAACAATAAAAAAATAAAGCGATAACCTAATAAGAATTATAAGATTATTTACATTTTCAGATAATACACCGAAATGATAAAACGTTGCGCGTTTACTGTTTTTTTCCGAAAATGAGTCTTGAGTCAAGAAATGCTCCAAACAAAAAACATTACCCCACAACAGATCCAAGTTTAAAGATCGGTAAATACATAGCAATTATGACAAAACCAACCGCCCCACCCACAAATATCATAAGCATTGGTTCAATCATTTTGGTTAATCCTTCCACCGCTCTATCAACCTCATCGTCGTAAAAATCAGCTATTTTGGTAAGCATCTGATCCAAAGCACCTGTTTCCTCACCTACTGAAATCATCTGGGTAACCATAGGAGGGAACACCCCTGCCTTTTCCAGAGGCGCCACTACAGTTTTACCGCTTTCGATGTCAACCTTACTTCTAAGTAAATGTTTTTCTATCACTTTATTCCCACTTGTTCTGGCAACAATATCCAAAGCTTCCAGTATAGCCACTCCACTGCTGAGCAACGTTCCAAATGTTCTGGTAAATTTCGATATGGATACCTTTTTAAGAAGATCACCTATTTTAGGAATTTTCAAAAGAAAACGGTCGATTGCATACCGCCCACGCTCAGTCTTTTTATACAGCAAACTAACAGTAATACTCATAATTACTATAAATGCTGCTATGAGCCCCCCGCCATACCAGCTGGACAGAAAATTACTTAACGATATGGTAAACTGGGTTAATGCCGGTAAAGTTCCGCCAAAGCCTTCATACATCTCCTCAAATTTAGGAATTATAAACACCATCAAACCCCAAACCACCAAAACTGCAACAATAAGTACTATGGAAGGATACATCATTGCCGATTTTACTTTACGTTTGAGAGAAATCGATTTCTCCATATATACTGAAAGCCTGTCCAGAATAGTATCCAATAACCCTCCGGCTTCACCGGCGGCAACCATGTTAATATAAAGAGTTCCAAAAATATTTTTATGTTTCTCAAGAGCCTTATGAAAAGGAGCACCCTGCTCTATCTGGTTTTTTATATCTTCGAAAATATTCCTCAACTTTTTTTTAGGAGCCTGATTGGCTACAATCTCTAAAGATTTTACAATTGAAAGGCCTGCATTTATCATTGTCGCCAACTGCCTCGTTACAATAACAAGATCTTCATCAGTAATTTTTTCCCCAAATGATAGTTCAATATGTTTCCAATCCATTTTAAGCTGGTCAACAGAAATTTTCCTGTTTTTCAGTACTCTGACAGCTTCATCTTTGTTTTTTGCCTGAACCTGTCCACTGGTGGGTTTCCCGGACAAATCAACCCCTCTATAGGAATATGTGGGCATTTATTCCTCCTTGTTGTTCAAAAACGACTTCTACCTTTTTTGATACCTACACCTTCACGCTCAATAAGCTGTTTCACTTCTTCCGGATATACCGCCCTGTTTACAGCTTCATCGTAAGAAATTAAGTTCTTTTTATATAAACTAAATAAAGACTGGGTCATTGTAATCATTCCATGCTCCGCCTGACCGGACTGCATCATAGAATAAATCTGGTGCAATTTATCTTCTCTAATAAGATTTCTTATCCCAGAGTTGGGTACAAGGACTTCGCATGCAAGTACTCTCCCCTTACCATCAGATTTCTGAATTAACTGTTGGCACACTACACCTTCCAGCACAAAGGAAAGCTGGGCTCTTATTTGGGGTTGCTGGTGAGGAGGAAAAACATCAATTATCCGGTTAATAGTTTGTACAGCACTGTTTGTATGTAAAGTCCCAAACGTAAGATGCCCTGTCTCAGACACAGTCAGTGCCGCCTCGATCGTTTCAAGATCCCGCATTTCTCCTATCAAGACCACATCAGGATCCTGTCTTAGAATGTATTTAAGCGCTCTTGCAAATGATTTGGTATCAGCATTAACCTCCCGCTGATTTATCATAGCTTTTTTGTGACTATGCAGATATTCTATTGGATCTTCAACAGTTACAATATGAACTTTTTTTTCATTGTTAACCTTGTCTATCATTGAAGCAAGTGTGGTTGATTTACCGCTACCTGTAGGCCCGGTAACAAGAACAAGCCCTCTGGATTTTTCGCACAAACTCTCTACAATCTTGGGGACCCCAAGCTTATCAAAGGACATAACTTTGTAAGGAATCCTTCTAATGGCTGCCGCCATAGCGCCCCTTTGCATAAAAAAGTTGGCTCTGAATCGGCTTAATCCTTTTATACCAAAAGAAAGATCAAGTTCCAATTCCTCTTCAAAACGCTTTTTCTGTGCTTCTGTCATTATGCTATAGCACATTTTTCTTGTATCCGACGGATTAAATGCTTCCCCTTCCGATCTAACAAGTTCACCGTTCACTCTGTAAACAGGCGGCGTACCCACCGTTAGATGTAAATCACTGGCTTCAATATCAATCATTTTCTGAAGCAATTCCTGCAATGTATGCATATAACCCCCTTATTAACGCTTAGCAACAACAACCGAGTTAATCCTCAAAAGTAACCCTCACTACTTCTTCAATAGTTGTAATGCCTTTCTTTACCTTCTCAAGCCCACTTCGCCGTAAAGTAATCATTCCTTCTGACACAGCCTTGCTTTTTATTTCATTCGCATTAGCACCGCGCAAAATCAACTCCTTAATTCCCTCAGTCACCCTCATAACTTCATAAAGAGCCACTCTCCCCTTATAACCTGTACCGTTACACTTATCACATCCCTTGCCTTTTTTGGGGCTAAATTTGCCTATTTCATTCTCTTTAAACCCCACAGACAGAAGCGCTTCTTTAGGCAGTTTTACATCCTCGGCACATGCGGGACAAATTTTTCTGGCAAGTCTCTGGGCAATAATAACAACAGTGGAGGACGCCACAAGAAAAGGCTCAATTCCCATATTAAGCAATCTGTTTACAGTGCTGGGGGCATCATTTGTATGCAGCGTT
>JASMTO010000141.1:0-20382 GCA_041694215.1 bacterium | reverse complement strand
TTTAATAAGTTGCTAAAAGATAGTATAAAGGTTCTATAGCACTGAAGGTGATAAATATGCATGATATGTTTAGATCGTGGTATAAAAAATATTTTTCTGATCCCCAGATCGTTGTACTTATCATTATTCTGTTAGCCGGTTTTCTCTTTGTTTTTTTCTTAGGAAAGTATCTTACCCCTGTAATTGCTGCCGTTGTTATTGCTTATCTTCTGGAAAGTTTTGTTGCCTATCTTGAGAAAATAAAAATTCCACGTCTTATTGCTGTTATCTTTGTATTTATTTTTTTTATGTCATGTTTTTTAGCTGTGATTCTTATTTTGCTGCCTAAGCTTACCAGGGAAGTGGCTCAGCTTTTACAGCAGTTGCCAGAGATGATCAGGAGCATTCAGGGGGAGATAACTGCACTTTTACAGAGGTATCCAGAGATTGTTTCGGAAAGCCAGGTGGCTCGATTGAGCGATTATTTAGTACAACTTGCCAGTGAATACGGCAGACGGCTAGTAACGTTTTCACTTTCCTCTTTTAAAAGTTTTGTGGGAATAATCGTTTATATGATTCTTGTCCCAATTCTGGTTTTCTTTTTCCTTAAAGACAAGAAAGCGATAATCAAATGGATTACCAGCTATATCCCTGATAACTCAGGTTTGGCGGCACAGGTGTGGAAAGATGTCAATCTGCAGATTTCCAAATATGTAAGGGGTAAACTTATTGAAATTGTAATTGTTTGGGTGTGCACATTTGTGGTGTTTTCTGCAATGGGGCTGGAGTATTCTATGCTATTGTCTTTACTTGTGGGTTTATCGGCAATAATTCCTTATATAGGCGCTGCTGTTATGTACATTCCCATTGTTCTTGTGGCAATTTTTCAATGGGGGCTCACTGCTCAGTTCGTTTACATAATACTTGCCTATTCAATTATTCAATTGATTGATGGTAATGTTTTGGTTCCGTTGCTTTTGGGTGGTGTGGTTAATATTCATCCCATTGCAATTATTGTGGCAATACTTGTTTTTGGCGGAATATGGGGGATCTGGGGGTTATTTTTTGCCATACCGCTGGCCACGCTGGTTCATGTGGTCATAAAAGTATGGTTTAACCAAATTCTTGATGATGACAAAAGTGAGGAATTCTGATTATTTTTGAAAAATAAGTTAATATTGCAATTGTGACATTGTTTAAAAACTTTTCTTATTGTTCTCAACTGTTCATTTTGAATAAGCCATTATGAAAAGGTTTATTTTTTAAAATATTATCCGATATTATACTTAAGCCTGGAGGATAAGTATGATTACCGGAAAGAGGAAGAAGTATGTTAAAAACAGAAAAGGTGGTGCTCTTCTTAAGGTATTGCTGCTTATCCTAATTTTACTGCTTATGGTGGCAGGTTATTATTATACTGCACAAAAACGTAGCAAATATTTTCCTTCCGAACGTTGGTATGGTGACTGGACTGATTTGAAAAAGGATTGATTACAATGCAGAATTATTGCAAAAGAAGTTTTCAATAGTTTTTAACATCTCTTTTTCATCAGATACTGAATAAATTTTTTTTCTAAAATTTGCTGCATTTGATAAATTTTTTGAGAAAAAAACTGCATATTTTTTAAGAATATTTAAGTAATTATCCCCCCTTTCTTCCATTTCATATTCTTTAAATTCCATTAAAAGTGCGTAAATCTCTTTAGACGATAATAGGTATTTTGGATCCTTGTTTTCCCGAATTGCCTTGAAAATCCATGGTGAGTGCATTATTGCTCTGCCTATCATCCCTGCTTTAACACCTGTACTCATAATTTTTTTATAACTACTAACATCTGTGATATTACCGTTGCAAATAATAGGGATTGGAGACATTTTTGCAGCATTTTCCAAAGATATGTAATCCATTTCTCCGGAAAACATATCGGATTTTGTCCTGGCATGTATAATCAGCCCATCAAGACCTTCGTCATGAGCTAACTGTAAAATATCTTTATAAACATAGCTGTTTTTGTCCCATCCAAGTCTTATTTTTGCCGTTAATGTTTTATCCGTTTGTTTTCTGGCATGTCGGAAAATTTTCTTTACTTGATTTAAATCTTTTAATAAGTTGGAACCTCCACCTGTTTTCAAAACTTTTTTTACAGGGCAGCCCATGTTTATATCAAAACCAGAAGACGTAGAATAGTCTTCACAAATTTTGATAGCTTCACTAAATGATTTTTCGCTATATCCAAAAAGTTGAATCATAATAGGATGATCCTTCTCAGAGAGTTTTATGTATTCGATAGTTTTGTTAATTTCCCTTTTTAAACCTTCTACAGAAACCATTTCTGTAAAAATGAGTCCATCTGTGAATTTTCTGAGAATTTTTCGATAACTTCGAGTAGTGATCCCTGCCATAGGCGCAGCTATTATAGGGTCTTTTTCCAAAAGATTGTTAAGATTTTTAAATTGAGTTGATTCTTGGCTCATTGTCTTTTGCTATGCTTTTATAGCCCATGAAGTTCCTTAGCCTGTAAAATTTACTGGCCGCAAAGGCTACCATATCTCCGTTATCTGTGCAGTGATATTTTGTAGGAAAGTATATGTTGCATCTATTGTTAAAATAATGGAAAAACTCATCTCTGAGATAGCCATTGCAGGCTACCCCGCCAGCTACAACAAGCTTATCTATATCAAAGTATTTGATACAGTTTTCTGATTTTTCAATCAGGGTTTTGACCAGTGTTTTCTGAAAAGATGCTGCAATATCTGCTTTTGTGGCACTATTGTTGTTGAGCTGATTGAGTACTGCAGTTTTTAATCCGCTGAAGCTCATATTTTTCTGATTTCGCATGGCAACAGTAAACGTTATCTTTTCAGCATCCCCTTTTTGTGCAAGCTTTTCTATTTCCGGTCCTCCCGGATAGGCCAGACCCATCATTTTGGCTACTTTGTCGAAAGCTTCTCCGGCTGCATCATCAACAGTGTGGGAGTACAGTTTGAAATTATACGATTTGTCCACATAGTATAAGTGGGAGTGGCCACCTGATATTACAAGGGCTGCATACGGTGGTTTTAAATCAGGATGGTTTATTTCTGCAGCGATGGCATGTGCCGCAATGTGGTTTACCGGTATAACAGGGATTTTTAAAGCGTAGGCAAGCCCTTTTGCAAAAGCCACACCAACAAACAATGCTCCAATTAAACCGGGGGCTCTTGTTACACCTATTGCATCAATATCTTCGGATTTAACATCAGCGTTTTCCAATGCTTTCTTGTATACCGGTTCTATCTTTAATGCGTGATTTCTGGATGCCAGCTCCGGAACAACGCCGCCGTATAGTGCATGTATGTCTGCTTGTGATGATATTACACTGGAGAGAATCCCCTTATTTGTATCAAAGAGTGATATAGCAGTTTCATCGCAAGATGTTTCTATCCCAAGAAAAATCAATTTTTTAAAACCTCACCCACAGTTACTATTTGCACCCCTTCCTTTTCAATTTCAGGCAATATATTTTCTAAAACAGCTACAGTATTAGGCCTTAAGTGACCTATAACAATTATTTCTTTATTTTTTAAAGCCAGCTGTGCCCCTTCAAAAAGTTTCTCCTTTATATATGCAGGATCAGCGCTGTTGTCTATAAACTTTTCGCTTATGCCGCAATTCATTTCCAGTGAACGACACGTATCGAAAGCAACAGTATTTTTGGAGGTATGACTGTCAACAAAATTGTTAGTGTAGCTTTTTAAATATATAAGAGTTTGCTTTACTTTCTTTGGGTTTTCAGTCACAGCAGAGCCCATATGATTGTTTGCACCATCTATATTTCCTATCTGCTCTACATCTTTTTCAATAAGAATTTTAATAAGGTTTTCTGGTGTATTTAGCAAAATTGCTCCCTTACCGGGATCGGTATCTGGATAAGAGAGGGGTTGCATAGGTAAATGTAAAAATACTGTTTTGCCATTTTTTCTTGTAATTTCAGCAGTTTCCCTATCGTATTTTGTGTATGGCAGTATGGAAATGGTCAATGGATAATTTATGGAAACGGCTTTTTTGGCTAGATCAAGGTTGTACCCGGCATCATCAAGTATGATAGCCATTTTTGCTTTATACTGAATTTTGCTTTTTACAGGTTCTTGCTTTACTATATCATCTTTTTTGCTGTCAGGTATATTTTCTGAATAAGCTTCTTTTTTACTTTCTGTAAGGTTGATAGATATTATGAGGTTGTTTTTTTTGAAAATCATTGACTGTTTTTCAGTAAAGCTGAAATTTCTGGAATTGAAAAAATTTATAAGAGATCGTCTCATAGGATAAATCTTTTGTTCGCTTATTTCCATTGTATAATGAATGTGCTGGAAATTTTCATTGGTATCAATATATTTGCTGACAATATTTTTTTTGCTTATTTCGTGATCATACAAAAAAAGCTTTATCTGGCTGTCTATATCCGAAATGGAATACGTATCAGTATCCATATGTTCTTTGCTTATACTAATGCCGTCGCGTTGTTTTTCCATATCCTTTAGCTTTATACTAATCAAAGATATGACTATCAACCCTAACATTAACAAAAAAATCCCCCCCACAACCAGTGAAGGGGGAATTTTTAGTTCATTTTTTCTTCTTGGCTTTCTATTTGTGTTTTTTTTAGTTGTTTTTTTCCTGGCCATAAATAATTAACCCTTTTAGCATATCTATTGCAGATTTCAATTGTAAATCATCAGTAATATTATTGGTTTCACTTAATGTTGAGTTGTCATTGACTGTATTTTCTAGATTTGCATTGTTTTCCAGATGATTTTCAAGGTTGAATTCCCTCAAAAATGTTCTGTTATCTGTGTATTGGATAGATCCCTGCTTGATGTCAATATCCGGTTTGATTCCTACATTTTGTATGGATCGACCTTTGGGGGTGTAGTACCTGGCTGTAGTTAATTTTATTGCTGAACCGTTACCCATTGGGATTATTGTCTGCACGGAAGCTTTCCCAAAGGTTGTTTGACCGAGAATTAATGCTCTTTTGTAATCTTGAAGGGCACCTGCAACTATTTCAGAAGCTGAAGCACTTCCTTCATTAACGAGAATTATCATCGGTGTTTCCGTATCGTTATATCCTATTAGTTTGGTTTTTAAATGTTTTTCATTTCCCTCTCTGTCTTTTGTATAGACAACTGTTTTGCCATTGGGCAAAAACATGCTGGAAACATTAACTGCCTCGGTGAGTAAACCACCTGGATTGTTTCGCAGATCAAGTATAATTCCGTCTATATCTTCTTTTTCTAATTCTTTTATGGCATCTTTAAGTTCTTTTGCAGCATCTTCTTTAAACTGTGTCAGTCTGACATAACCTATATTATCAATTACTCGGGATTTCACAGCTTTAATTACAATGATATCCCTTGTAATTGTTACATCGAACGGTTTGTCTGTGCCTTCTCTGAAGATAGTTATTGTTACTTTTGTACCCGGTTTGCCGCGCAGTTTCTCCACAGCTTCTTCCAAGGATATGTTTGTTGTGGGTTTACCATCTATCCTTATGATTTTATCACCAGCTTTTAATCCTGCTTTGTCGGCAGGGGTATCTTCTATTGGCGAAATTATTGTTAAAATATTGTCTTTGATACTAATAGTTATTCCCAGACCGCCAAATTCCCCTTTTGTTTCCACCTGGAATTCTTTGAAAAGCTCTGGAGTCAAAAATGACGAATGGGGATCAAGCTCGGAAAGCATCCCTTTTATTGCTCCATTTATGAGCGTTTCAATTTGAACGTCTTCCACATAATGCTTTTCAATAACATTGAGTGCATCTGAAAATGCTTCCAACTGCTCATATCTGCTGGGCTCTTTAGCAGCATATACATCAGTAATTTTCAGAGTGACCATGGAAAATATTGATGCAGAAACAACTACAATGATAAATAATATGGGTATAAATTTCTTTTTAATCATTAAAACCTCCTGATTTATTGTAACCATAATAACGGATTTACCGCTTTATTTTGCTTTCTGATTTCAAAATAAAGAGTAGAATTATTTTTGCCAGTAGTTATATTAATTTGTCCTATTTGCTCCTTTTGTAACACATCTTGTCCGGTATTGACAAACACTTTATCAAGATTTGCATATAATGTATAATAATATTTATCGTGCTGAATTATTACAATATTTCCGTAACCTCTCACCCAGTCAACATATTTTACTTTTCCGTCAAAAACGGCGCTTATATTTTCATTATTTAATGCAATTTTTATTCCTTTATTGAAAATTTCTCCATTGAAACCGTCGATTTTTTTAGGGCCGAATTCTTCCACCACTTTACCTCTTGCCGGCCACGGTATTTTCCCTCTGTACTTTTCAAATGAGGTGGAAAATTCATTTGGATCACCACTTTTTTGTTTTTCAAGTTCTTTTATTTTGTTGCTGAGCATATTATACTTGTTATTAAGGATTTTTATATATTCTTTTTTATTTTTTTCATCCTCTTTTAGCAAAGCCAGTGTCTGTTCATATTTTAATTTTTCATTTGAGAGTTCCTTTGTAACTTTTTGTTTGGCTGTGTATATCTCGTTCAGATTTCTGGCAGCATTACTATAGTCTTTTTTAAGCTTTTCGATTTTTTCAACAATCTGTTTTAATTGGTTAATTTTATTTATTATTTTGTTATTTATTCTATCAAGTATTTCCATATTTTTTATTGTATCGTGATACGTTTTTGAAAAGATAAGTACTTTTAATTGTGTATAGCCTTTATTATCAACAATATATGTGTTGGTTTTGTTAAGCTGGTTTTTAAGGTCTTTTAGCTGTTGTTCGTTTTCTACAATTTCTTTTTCCAGACTGTTTTTGTTTTTATTGAGCTTTTCAATTCTTACATTCAGTTCTTTAAGTACACTTTCAGCAAATGATATTTTTTTTTCTATATGTTCTATTCTTCTTAATAGATCTTCTCTTGTATTTTTTATATTTTTCAACTCGGACTCTTCTTGTTTTATCTCATTGTGAAGCTTGTCCAGGTATTTATTTGCTGTTCTTATATCACTGATAACCGTAGAAGATAAATTTATGGGTATTAAAAATAAAAAAATAAAAATTATTTTATTCATTAATTGCTCCCATATTGTTGAGAAATGTTTTTACACTAATGATACCTGAAAATACGGAAATCAGTATTAAAACCCCGAAGATAAGTGCTAGAGTAAATAATTCGGGGAGTTTTATAAAATATATATCGATAGGATGTAGGATTTTCATATTTAGTGTTAAAAATGTTAAATAACTCCCAGTAGCGGATAACAAATAACTAATCAATGACTCTATTATTACAGCTATTACTATTGGTGTAATGATAAAAGTCCTGGAAGCACCAACAAGGCTGTATATTTTTATTTCATCTTTGTACCTGTAAAGATTGATTTTAATTGTGTTGTATAAAATAGTGGAGAGTGCAAGTGCTAGCAGAATAGTTAGGATAGATAGAAATATCTTAAATCCATAATTTAAAGAGGAAAAGTTTACTATCCATTTTTCACCGTATGAAGCTACATCAACAATGTTAAAACTTTTAAGTGTTTCCTCCAATTTTTCTACGCTGCTGAAGTTACTGTATTCACTTTTTATTTTGGCCTCAATAAAGTGCGGGTAAAATTCTTTGGGGATATTTTGAAGGTAGCTGATGTTGCTTGTTGATTTATTAATGTATTTCATGGTGTCTTCTTGAGAAAAGTATGTGGTGGATTCAATACTTTCTAGGTTATTTAATTTCTTCATGAAATCGTTTATTTCTTTTTTGTTTTCCGTGTTAAGATATAGGCGTATACTTTGAATATTTCCCATTCCGGTAAAAAAATCGTTAACAGAAAGACTTATTGTGAGAAATATATGAAAAACAAAAAGTATAGTTGTAACTGTAAGGATGGAAGCTATATTAATTGATATATTGGTGTAGAAAAATTTTAGGCCCCTTAGAAATAAAAAAATAAACTTCTTCATTGTTTTCCAGTGTCTTTGATCACTTTACCATTTTTCAATTCTATTACTCTTGCCTGCTTATATCTATTTAATATGTGGGGATCATGAGTGGCTATTAATACCGTTGTTCCTGATTTCGACGTATCATACAATAGATCGATTATATCTTCAGCTCTTGCCTGATCAAGATTTCCTGTGGGTTCGTCAGCCAGAATTAATGCGGGGTTGTTGATTAACGCTCTGGCAATTGCTACCCTTTGTTTTTCACCACCGGAAAGCTTTCTAACTAACGTGTTTCTTTTACTGAAAATACCCAGTCTTCTTAGAAGAGGTAGGATTCGGTTTTCCATATTATTTCTTTCCAGATAAAAAACTTCAAGCGCCAACTTGATATTTTCATAAACACTCTTGTCTTCCAAAAGTTTAAAATCTTGAAAAACTACACCAATGTTTCTTCGTAAGAAGGGAGTGCTTTTTTTTGTTATGTTAGAGATGTCTTTGTTGGAAATTAGAACAATTCCTTTTGACGGCAAAAGATCAGCATAAAAAAGTCTTAGTAATGTGGATTTTCCGGCACCACTTTCTCCGGTGATATAGGCAAATTCACCTTTGGATATTTTAAAAGATACATTATCAAGAGCTTTCTTTTCCCCAAGGAAAGCCACTGTAAGGTTATAAACTTTAATCATTTGCTAGAGCTTACCGTTTTTTAACATATTTTCGGCATTTTTGTGCTGCTTTACCGATTCAGTATAACTGATATATTTATTTTTTTTTGAATAAATTGTTTTCCCTCCGTTGAAAACCTGGGTTATTACATTCCCTCTAACGACTTCTGTCTGTATATGATAAAAGTGGTTGTTGCATTTTAAGTTAGTATTGAAATTACCTGTCACCATATAAATCCAGGATTTTTTTATCGTTTAAGTAGTTCATTTTAGCGGGGGCGTCAAGATCTTTAAATTTATTATATATATCAACAAGAATATCAAAAGCTTTTTCAATACGCATAACGGAAGAATAAATAGTATCGTCGTTATTTCCAGAGTTGAGCAACTTTTTCAGTGTGTATAATTCCGCTCCTAGGGCTGTCAGTGGCTGTCCAAAATAGTGTGCTACTGTCCCTTTTACCTCTTCGAAATCTATGTTTCTGTCCTGAAGAAGTGATTGAAACTGAAGCGTTTTCGAAAGCCTTGTCTTCAGCTCTTTGACAGGGGTAGGTTTTTTTATAAAATCGTGGGCCCCCTGTTTGAAAGCTTGTTCTATTAAATCAGGATCTGTGGTTGATGAATAGATAACTTTGGCAGAAGGACTATCCTTAAGTATTTCAAGTATTTCAAAACCAGTTATATCAGGTAGTGTAATATCAATTAAGTATATTTCAGGGGTTATATTTTTTTTAAGAAAGGAAAAAAATTCATCTTTATTTTTGCTTGTTGTTATACTGTATTCATCACTTAACTCATTTTTCAGTAAATACAGTGTCATCTCAGAATCTTCAACTATGTGCAATCTGCTATTATTCATTCAATACCCTAATAAATTATTATAATCAAGATTTAATCTTTCCTTTTCTACATCTGTTTTACCCAACAGATCAGCTATGTTTTTAAGTTGCTCATTATAATATAGTTTACTAGTTTCCGAGGTTTTGTCCATAGTTATGCTGAATAAATTTGTATCTTTTAAACTGTAAATATTAATGCCTGTTATGAAGAGTGAAACTATCAGAATAGCTGGCATTATGTAGGAATTGGATATGTTTTTGTCAATGTTATCCCTGCTGCTTTTTATGTTATTTCTGTTGATTGTTATTATCTGCGCTTTTGCAAGAAAGTATATAGTTTTCAGTACATAGTGTTCAGGCATACCGGTTTGGTCTATAATATCTGAAACAGTATTTACTCCATTTACTTTATTATAAACTGTAAAAGTTTTTTCATTCAATTTAATTATATTACTATTTGCCAAAATTGGTTCTTTGTCAGGCAGCGTTTCATCTATTACTATTTTTTGAGGAATTTGCTCCTTTTGATAAATTACCTGAAAACTTGATATTTTTTTTCTATAAAATTTTATTTCAACAATATCTTTCAGGATTTCTAAAATTATATTGTTAATATTTAATGGGCTTATTTCGTTTTCATCGTATTCAACGACAGTTTGTCTGAATTCATAATTACCATTATCTATAGACAATACTTTTATAAAGTTTTCTTTTACTATTTCAGTTAGAATCTCTTTTAGCTTTGTTTCATCAAGTATCTTTTCATTTATCAAAAGCTTTCCGAATCGTATGGGGTATTCTTTTTGTTTATTTAAAAGCTCATCCAACTTTGCTTTGGAGATAATTTCCTTTGATGTTAAGTAGCTGCCAATTTTAGTTGTAAAATCGCTTGAGCTGCTTTTCACGTCAATCAAATTTCCATCTTTAATGAAAATTTTGATTTCATGGTTGTTGGTGTTAATTTCTAATATACCACTTTCACCTTTTTGTGCTATTAACTGTAAAACGTTAATCAGGCTGAATTTTTTTATAGAACCTTTATGAGACATCGGCTTTCCTCAGATACACTAAACTTAATATGTATATTATGAAAAAAAGAATAATCAGGATTGTAACGGCGGGGACAAGAGTATATTGAATACCAAAATTGAGAGGCCATTTAAAAGCGCTGAATCCAAATATTGTAAAATATAAAACTTTTGCAAATATTGCAGTCATTATAATGCCGTAAATTATATTGTCTGTATAAATTAAACCGCTTCCTGGCAGTATTAATGATATTATAAAAGCAAATTTTGTTCTAAATGCTTTGTAATTTTCAGATTCTATATTTTTTTTTGTTATTGAGGTTGGATCGGATTCCATCAGTCCTTTGTAAAAATCGTAACACCTGCTGCAGGTGCCGTCATCAAAATTATTGTCGCATTTCGCACAATGTACTTTGCCGCAATGTTTGCATCGGGATATTTTTAAACTGACTAAGAAAGAATGTATTAGGAGAAAAATAGCGAAAACAACCACATATTTTAACGTATTTAACCAGTTTATATTGATTTCAGATGTAATTAATTCAATCTGTTCGTAATAAGGGAAGTACGTGACTTTATTGAATTTTAACTGGTAGTTTTGAAAAATATTGTAGTAAGAGGGATGATTGTAAAGGTCTTCAATGTTTTGTTCATACTCATCATACATGAAATTTTTCATAAAAAAAGTATTCATATTCATTAAAATAACCGGATTGTTGCTAATGTTGTATTGTTTGATTAATTTATTAAATTGGTCAGTTTTCCCTTGTGATAGGTATACTGATGCAAAATTTACTGCTTCTACGGAATTTTTAGGTTCAGGTAAAGTCAGATAACTTCCGGACTTATCGGTTTTGAGATAAATAATAGCCTGCAAAAGTTTATCTTTTGGATATTTTTTCTGGAGTGTCAATAGATACTTTTGGGATACTGGCTTAAGGGCTGCATCAACATAGTGCTTTTTATTTGTATTGTTTGCAATGTTTACGTCTAAAGATGAAAGAAAAATTCCGATAAATATTATCAGTAGACATACATATCTGCCTATTTTGGCTTCGGAAAATATAAGTAGTGGTATCATGAATGAGAATGCTGCAGTTTGGTTATGAGGAAATATGACCAACAACGTAGTAAATAATGCTGTAAATGCAGCAATTTTTGCAAGAAATGAAATTTTTTGATTATGCATATGTGAATGTGTAAAAAGATAAAAATTCTTTAATAAAAGATAAACAAAGAGAAGAATACTAAAAAGTCCAAATACTTGTTTTATTATGGTAAAAAGGGAGCTTACATTAATATAATTTGTTATACCAAAAAGTTTTGTAAAGAAATGATTGCTGAGCATAGTTTCAATTTTTATACTTTGACTGGGCGAAAATTTTTTTATATTTTCAACCATTTCAGAAGTCAAAAGGTCTTTATTCTCAAGGGCTAGTTCCACTACAGCGTATGCAATAACAGGGTCGTCTATTCCTTTATACTTTAAAAAAGTAGTAAATAAATTTTCAATATTTGATTGATTGAAATTGTTGGACAGTTTATTGATTTCAGTCTTTAATGTTTTGTTGTATAGACCAACAGAACTATCAATGTTGGCTGCAAATATGTTGCTTATGCACAAAAAACAAATAGAAAAAGTGAAAAGTGCTGTTTTGAATATTTTCATTTGTCACCTTATAAAATTTTACAATATTTGTATAAATTTGCAATAAACTTTGTATTACTAACACCTCTAAAAAATTTTTACATTGACTTTTTGTTATTATAAGTTATTATTTATCCCTAATTATCCAATAATAAAAATTTAGGAACTATATGGAGAAAGAATTTCTAAATGTCGAAGAAGCCTCTGCGTTGCTGCAGATCAACGAGAAAAAACTTTATAAACTTGCTCATGATGGTGAAATTCCTGCTACCAAGGTTACGGGAAAATGGCTGTTTCCTTATGATGAGCTGGTTAAATTTTTAAACCTTAGCAGTCTTAAAAATTTAAAAGATCGATACAAACTCACACCATCTGCCGGGAAATTAATACTTATTGCAGGTTCTGATGATCCGCTGCTGCAGCTTATTTTGGGGTGGTTTAATAAAGAGTATCCTGAAATGTTGGTATTTTATTCAAATGTTGGCAGCAGGAAAGGACTGAATATATTGAAGGATGGTTTGTCGCATATTGCCTTAACACATATTTATGATCCGGATGAAGATACCTATAATATTGAAGCGGTAAAAAAAGTGGAAGAAAGAAATAACAACTTTGTTGTAATAAACCTGTTTAGCAGAGAAATTGGTTTTATATACAGAGATAAAAAAGCTGATTCATTTAAAGAAATTGTTGATAAAAAGTTAAGATTTATCAACAGACCAGAGAATTCCGGGACACGGATATTAATGGATTATATTCTCAGCCGGGAAAATCTTAGTCCGGAAAATATCGTTGGATATAATAATGAAGTCAGCTCACATCTTGAAATTGCAGAATATGTTGCAGAGGGCAAAGCCGATATCGGTATTGGAAATGCATTTTATGTGGATTTATTCGGTCTGAACTTTAACAGAATTAAAACGGAAAGTTTTGATATGGTCTTGGATAAAGATTTTTACTTCAGTGAGGAATACCAGCTTTTTTTGGAATTCTTAAAAAAAACTGATGTCAAATCTGCAATAGACAGTTTTAAAGGGTATTCCTCGGAAAATACAGGGAAAATTAAAATATAAAGTACTTTTTATAGGAGGCAAAGTATGAGGTTTTTGTTAGTTATTTTAGTAATATTGTTAATGTCTGTAAATGTATTTGCTGTAGAGAAAACGATTCTTATGGCAACAACAACGAGTACTGATAACACCGGTCTTCTCGAGTATCTTGAACCAATATTTGAAAAAGGCACTGGGATTGATTGGAAATGGATTGCAACGGGTACCGGTAAAGCCCTTGAGCTGGGTAAAAACTGTGACGCTGATATTCTCCTTGTCCATGCACCATCAGCTGAAAAGAAATATATTAATGATGGATACGGTGCATATCGGAAAGAGGTTATGTATAATGATTTTGTGATAGTAGGCCCTGTCTCTGATCCGGCGAATATTAATGGCAAAAATGTTATTGATGCACTCAAAGCCATTTACGATAGCGGCGAAACATTTCTCAGTAGGGGTGATGACTCCGGAACAAATAAAAAAGAGATTTCACTTTGGGAGTCAGCAGGTATAACCAATTATAACAAAAAGGGTTGGTACAAGGAAACAGGCCAAGGAATGATAACGACACTTAATATTGCCACTGAGATGAACGGCTACACTATGACTGACCGGGGAACATATATAAAGTACCAGTCGAATTACGGGGGCAATGCTCCGCTGCAAATATTGGTGGAAGGTGATGAAATTTTATATAATCAATACAGCCTTATCCCTGTCAGCAAAGAAAGATGTCCGAATGTCAAGATGGATCTGGCAGAGCAATTTATAAAGTGGATGACATCTGAAAAGATTCAAGAGACTATAGCTGATTACAAATTGTTGGGTAAAAAACTATTTATACCTAATGCGAGGTAAGTGGTAAAAGGTAGTTAGAGGTAGTTGGAGGTTGTTAGAAGTTGTTAGACGTTGATGGAAGTTAAAACGTTGAACATTGAACGTTGAACGTTTCGCGTGGTTAGAGGTATGCCCCGTTAAACCCGTCCTTAGGACAAACTGCCTACGTCAGTGTTTAACAGGGTGGTAAGTGGTAAAGTAAAGGTAAAGAAAGAGGGGAAGGGTAATTTGGATTATTTACTAAATGGGATTAAAAGTGCATTTATCTTGATTGTTACACTTGATCCGGAAACGTATTCTGCTATATTTATTTCTCTGAGAGCTTCGACTCTATCTCTTTTGGCAAGTCTGGCGATTGGTCTACCTTTGGGTTTTATCCTTGGTTTTTATAACTTTAAAGGTAAAAAAATTGCTCAAAATTTTGTTAATTCACTGCTGTCTTTGCCCACTGTAGTAGTTGGACTTTTTGTTTATATGCTCCTTAGTAGCAGAGGACCTTTGGGTGATTTTGATCTACTTTTTACAATCAAAGGTATTGTCATCGGGCAGTTTTTTCTTGCTGTACCTATTATAATAGCACTTACCGCTTCTGCAGTGGAGTCTATGGACATGCGATTGGCCGAGGAGCTTTCTAGTATGGGTGCTGGGCGGCTGCAGATGCTTTTAACGTATATGTACGAAGCAAAACCTGCTGTCTTTGCAGCTGCAGTTACTGCCTTCGGTAGGGTCTTTGCTGAAGTGGGCGTTTCCATGATGCTTGGCGGAAATATTAAGTGGGCCACAAGAACGATGACTACAGCAATAGCACTTGAAACAGGTAAAGGGGAATTCGCCATGGGTATAGCCCTTGGCATTGTTTTGATGAGTATTGCCATTTTAATTAATTTTTTCAGCATGTATTTAACAGAGAGGATGTAATGGATACCCCTGCTATTTTGGCTACAAATATTGAAAAAAGATTTAACTCTGATTTTAGTCTTTTTGTTTCACATTTTGCTGCATCATATGGAAAGGTGTATGGTTTTTACGGCCCTAATGGAAGCGGTAAAACCACTTTTATGAAAATACTCGGTCTTATTATATCCCCTGATTTCGGGAAAATCACCATTAATGGGCAAAATGCTTCTGTTAATAGCTTAGAAGTAAAGAGGAAAATGAGTTTCGTATTCCAAGAGCCCAAACTTTTAAAAAGAAAAATAAAAGATAACTTGACATATCCTTTAAAACTGAGAAATGCCTCTGTGCATCAAGAGAAGATTAACAGCATACTAAATAAGCTTTCCCTCAGTCCTCATATATTTCTTTATAAAAAGCCGAACGAACTTTCAGGGGGTGAAAAGAAAAGAGTCTCCCTTGCTCAAAAACTTATTTTTGATCCGGATATTTTATTATTAGATGAGCTCACAGCGAATGTAGATTCAAAAAGCTTATCGGTCATTATAGAGTTACTCACTGCATTAAAAGAGCAAAATAAATGCATTTTAATAAGCAGCCATGACTATGAATGGCTTTCCATCACAGCAGATAAAATCTATTATATCAATGATGGACAACTAAGTGAACAAAAGTTTGAAAATGATCTGGGAAGGGGATTTGAATATTTTGCTCCCGGATTGTATCGGAAGCGTTATGGAGAAACAGAGCTTAATGTTGCCTCAGCTGTGAATCCAGCAGATTCTGGATGCCATATAAATCCTGAAGATATCATTATTTCATTGAATGAACCGCAAAATATATCTGCCCAAAATATTATAAAAATGAAGGTGAATGATATTGAGATACATGATAACAAGGTAACAGTTGATTTGGTAAAAGGTGATTTGCGCCTTGTATCCTATATATCCAAAAAAGCTTTGTTTGAACTTGATTTGTCAAAACAAAAGGAAGTATACGTTATTTTTAAAGCCACCTCTGCCAAATGGTACAAATAATTTTACGGAGAGTCTTTACAATATTATGAGCTTGGGATATTGTTTATGGCATAACTTTTTATGAAACTATTTTGAATTATGTGTTATCTACAAAAAGTGGAGGAGCAATGAAAGAGATTCTCAGAAGAAAAATTTCAGAGGCCGTTAGCAATATATATGACGGTGAAGTAGATTCATTAAATTTTGCAGTAGAGATCCCTAAAAAATCAGAAAACGGGGATTTTGCCACAAATGTTGCTTTTCTGCTTGCCAAAGAATTGAAAAAGCCCCCTATCAAGATTGCCGAAGAGATTTTGCAGAATCTTGATAGCAGTTTCTTCCACAATGTGGAAATAGCTGGAGGCGGTTTTATTAATTTTTTTGTCTCTTACAAAGAGTTTCAGAAATTTTTAATTAATATTCTTGAAAATGAAGAAGATTTAATAGAAAAAACAAAAAATCCTTTGAAAATACAGGTGGAATTTGTAAGCGCTAATCCTACAGGCCCTTTGCATGTGGGTCACGGCAGAGGTGCTTCTTATGGTGATTCGCTGGCAAGGGTTTTAAAAGCTGTAGGGCATGATGTTTATAGAGAATACTATATCAACGATGCAGGCAATCAAATGTACAATCTGGCGAAAAGTATATTTGCCAGATACTGTGATTTAACCGGCGGAGATTACCCTTTTCCGGAGGACGGCTATAGAGGAGAATATATTATAGCAATTGCGGAAAAGTTAAAAAGTGAATTAGGGGATTCGTTGCTCTCAAAAGATGAAGATGATGCCTTATCCATATGCCTTGATAAAGGTAAATCATTTATATTGAGTGAAATAAAAAAGGATTTGGGAGATTTTAATGTTGAATTTGATAACTGGTTTAGCGAGCAGTCCCTTTATGATAAAGGGAAAGTTGAGGACACCATTAACTTTTTAAAAAAGAACGGTAAGGTTTACGAAGCGGATTCAGCACTTTGGTTTAAAAGTACAGAATATAATGATGATAAGGACAGGGTGTTACAGAAAAGTGATGGTGAGTTAACATATTTTGCATCCGATATCGCATACCACAGAGATAAGTTTCAAAGAGGTTTTGATAAGGTTATAGATGTTTGGGGTGCTGACCACCACGGCTATGTCAACCGAATGAAAGCTGCTGTTAATGCAATCGGGAAGGATGAAAACGATTTATATATCGCACTAGTCCAGATGGTCAGCTTGATCAAAAATGGTGAAAAAATCTCCATGTCCACCAGAGCGGGTGAATTTGTGACTCTTAGGTGGCTTGTTGACGAGGTAGGGGCTTCTGCAGCTCGCTTTTTTTATTTGATGCGTGATATAAATTCTCAATTTGAGTTTGACATTGATCTTGCTAAAAGTAAAACGTCCGATAACCCTGTTTATTATGTCCAGTACGCCCATGCACGGGTTTGCAGTTTATTTGCTAAGCTAAAGGAAAAAGGGATTTCCGTTAATTTGGGGGAAAATGTTGATCGGCTTGAGGAAAAAGATGAAATTGAAATGATAAAGAAGATGTATGATTTTAGAAATGTACTTAATCAGGCGGCTTCTAATTATCAGCCCCACCGCATTGTTTATTATCTCCAGGAATTGGCGGGGCTGTTGCATGCGTATTATTATACAACCCCTATAATTGTTGAAAACGACCGGGAGTTGACCAATGCCCGAATTACTTTGTGTAAAGGTGTTGCAATTGTCATACGATATGCGCTAAACTTACTCGGAATTAAGGCAGTTGAGAGGATGTAGTTATGAAGGATTTTGATAAGATAAAAGAGAAGAAAAAATCCGATGATATGCGGGGCATCATTATATTGAGTATAATATTTCTGATAGCTTTTGCCCTAATTGTTTTTGCAATAATCAAGCTTACCAACCAGTATTTTGATTTAAAGATGAAATTGGAGGAATCCCGCAATGAGCAACAGGTACAGTTAACTGATCCAGGTGAGGGTCAAACGTATCAATTTAATACCACTGATGAAGAGGATAATATACAGCGATCAGAAGAAGCTTTGAAAGAACTTTCGGAAATGAGTATCCTGGATGAAGAAAAGCAGGTGCCAGACGAAGAACCTGCCAGCAGCACTGGATCTGATGGACTTGCGGATAAAAATAAGTCTTCTGAAAACAAGCCTGCCCAAAAAAGACAAGAAGAAAGTAGCCGGAACTTAAGTAAAGAAGAAGCTGGTAGTAAAACTGAAATAGTAACAAAGAAAGCTGGTCATTATCTTGTACAGATTTTATCAGTAAAAAGCAAAACGGATGCCGATAGAGCAGCTGAATCTCTTAAAAAGATTGCTCCTGATGTATATGTTGTCAGAGCTGATCTCGGGGATAAGGGGATTTGGTACAGGGTAAGGTGCTGTAAAGATACGAGCTTAGACTATGCAAAGTATATAGTTGGCAATATTAAAAAAGAAACACCATATACGCCGATGGTATTGAATTCCAGCAAATGAGATTTATTTTACTCTTTATTTTATTATTTTTAACTGTGGACGCTCAGGCTGGTGGGGTTACCCTTTTAGAAAATGATTTAAAACAGCTTAAAGCTGTACAGATTTTTAATTTTAACCCGAGATACAGGAATAATCTTGGTGATTACTTTGATTTTTTAGCGAGTAAAGGGATAAACACAGTTTTCTTCCGCGTATTTCAAAATAATACGGATAGGCTGCATTTTGGTATTCACAGCGATTGCAGGAATGGTGTGTATTTTAATACGGAAAGTGCCTGTGTTGTACAGGATTTGCTTGGTGAGGTTATCAGTGAGGCTAGGAAACATAATATAGATGTTTTTGCTTGGATGTCCACCCGAAGTTTATCTTTTCTAAAAGATAAATATGGTTTTTCTGTGGCTTACGATAACGGCAGGTATGTAAATGGGTATGGCGTCAATATTTTCAATAATGACGTGCGAGATCACATTATCAGGCTTTTTAAAGATCTTGCTTATTATGATATAGATGGTATTCTTATCCAGGACGATTTTATTTTAAGATATAATGAGGGGTTTTCTAAAGAGGCTCAGCATAGATATAAGGTTGATACAGGGGAGAAGCCTGATCCTTACAAACTATTTAGAAACAATAGGAAAAATAATGAATACAAACGTTGGAGCAAATGGAAAACCGAGCAACTATCAGATTTTTTGAGCAAGCTTAGGTATGAAGTGAAACGTGTCAATCCTAAGGTGAAGTTTGCTGTAAATATCTATTATGAAACTCCGTCTGATCCAGCTAACGGGACATCTTGGTATTCTCAATCAATAAAACGCTATAAAGAACTGGGGTTTTCTTACTATGCATATATGGCTTATCATGAGCAAATTATGTTGGAGAGAAAAACGGATTTTTATGGTGCCCTGGATTACCTTAATAATAGTATAAATTCTTTTTTAAGATATGGGTTGGAAGAAGAGCAAATTATTGTTAAACTCCAGGTAAGATCATTTTACAACAACAGGAAAAAACTGCCTGCAAAAGAGATGGAGTTTTTATGTAATATGATAAAGCGTTATGGAAATATAAGTTTAGCTTTTGTACCTTTTGAATTGCTGGAAGATGTGCCTAATGGCTGTACTTATAACAGGTGAGGTTGATTATGGAAATAGGAATAATAGGTGGTGGAATTTCCGGGATTGCTACTGCATTCTGGATTGACAAAATGCTTCCAAAAGAGGGGATAGATTATAAAATCACATTGATTGAAAAAGAACAATCTTTAGGGGGAACTATAGATACTGTTTCAAAAGATGGGTTTTATATTGAAGCAGGACCCAATGGATTCCTCGACAGTAAACCGTATACGCTGAAACTTTTTGACGATGCAGGACTAGGTGGAAATCTGTTGAGAAGCAATGATGCTGCACGTAAACGTTTTATTATGAGAAGCTCTAAACTTGTTAAACTGCCGGAAAAACCTATGGAATTTTTGAAGTCGGATATTTTAAGCTTCAAGGGGAAATTAAGGGTGGCTTCTGAGTTTTTTATCCCAAAGAAAAAAAATGACAGGGATGAAACAGTGGCAGAATTTGCCATAAGAAGGCTGGGAAAAGAGGCATGCGATTATCTTATAAGCCCTATGGTATCCGGTATTTTTGCGGGGGATCCTTATAAATTGAGTCTTAAGTCTTGCTTTCCTGTTATTGCTGATCTTGAGGAGACGTATGGCGGACTTTTCAAAGGGATGCTTAAAAAGAAAAATAAAAAAAGCGGCCCAGCCGGTCCCGGCGGTGTTCTTACTTCATACAAAGGTGGGCTTATAAATGCTATTAAAGATTTGACAGCAACAACTTCAAAAGTAGAATACAGACTAAACGATAGTGTCATCGATGTTAAAAAATTAAAAAACAGATTTCATGTTACCACTTCTAAAGATAATTCATACGAATTTGATCATCTAATAATTGCTTCACCGTCGTATTCAGCAGCGG
>JASMTO010000140.1:0-15432 GCA_041694215.1 bacterium | reverse complement strand
CATATGACAGGCCGGAATCTATCCTGAACAATAAAGAAAATGAATTTATTAAAAAATTTGTCGGTTTTGACAGAGCATTGAAAAAACTTACACGCCTGTATATTAAGGACTTTATAAAACCTTATAAAAGTGTAAAAATTTCTGATTCGTCTGAATTTATTAAAAGTAAAGTAGAGAAAGAAATTTTTGTCTGGGTTGTGGATGATAACGGTAACTTAAAAGGATGGCTGAACAATGATGACAGTATTGATTCAGCTGAACATATTGAAAGTCTGATTGTAAAGAATATAGAAAATTTTCAGGTCTCACCGGATTGTTCATTAAAGGACGCTTTGTCGGTGATGATGAGTGAAAGTGTTGTAACACTGCCGGTAGTAAATAATAGAAAGCTAATCGGGGAAATCAGACTGTCGGATATAGTGGGCAATGAAAAAAATAACTAAACTTAAAATATTTTATCCTTTATTGATATTTGCAGCTGTTATCTTTATTTTTACTTTAGTTTTTTATGTTTACGGTAGCAGGGAAGGTTCTGAGGAATTTTTGTACCCCCGATCGGATGCTTTAGGGCTGACGGTTGAGCATTTATATATGGTTTTCGTTTCGGCTGGATTTTCAGTGATTGCAGGGGTTTTTATAGGTGTTCTTGTAACCAGGAAATTCTGGTCAGATCTTCTGCCTGCTGTTAATTCCCTGGCTTCAGTAGGGCAAACGTTTCCACCTGTGGCAGTTCTTGCTCTGGCTGTACCTGTGGTCGGATTCGGATTCAAACCCACAATAATCGCATTGATCCTGTACGGCTTTTTCCCTATTGTAAGAAATACCATTGCCGGGATTGAATCGGTGCCAAAAGAGGTAAAAGAATCTGCAAAAGGGATGGGGATGACCGGTGTTCAGATATTGACTAAAGTGGAACTTCCTCTTGCTTCAAAAATTATTCTGGCCGGCGTTAGAACCTCTGTTATCATAAATATCGGGACTGCCACAATAGGTGCTACAATCGGTGCAGGCGGGTTAGGGGCTCCTATAATATCCGGATTGATTAATGAAAATTTCTATTATGTTTTTCAGGGAAGTCTTTGTGTTGGTCTGCTGGCGGTTGTAGCAGATAAGGCAATAGAGGATTTGGGGAAATTGTTGTTTGAATAAAGTAATGATTAGGTAAAGGTTGAGATAGCAGTATTATTTTACAGTTTAAAGAGCCAAGGGACAAGACAATTGAATTAAGTTGAAGTAGCTGATTTGGTTGAAATGGGTGAGAGAGTTGGGTGGTATATTAGTGCTAAATCCTCAGTGTTAAGTTTATCCTATTAAATACTGCCGAAAGTAGTCCTTCGAAGAGATTGGATGTAAAAAGTGCAAATACGAAACTTGAGTAACTGTTTTTTTTTGCTCTCACGCTCTCAAACTTTGCACACTCTGAACTTTTTACTTTAAAAATCATTCAAATAATATATATTTCTTCTAAATAACGTAAAAAGAGGTAGTAAATGTCAGAGAAATGGGAACTCAAATGGATGGCTTGGGAATTAACGGAAAAATGTAATCTTAGTTGTGTGCACTGCAGATCATCTTCAGAAATCAATTCTTCTGAAGGTTTGTTTACTCTCGATAAAGCAAAAACTTTTCTGGATGAAATTGCCGAATTTGCTTCGCCTGTTATAGTGCTTTCCGGTGGTGAGCCGTTGATGAGAAAAGATGTCTTTGATATAGCAGAATACGGCACAGAAAAAGGTTTTCGTATGTGCATGGCTACTAACGGTGTTCTTGTGGATGATGAAATTTGTGAAAAAATAAAATCATCAGGAATCAAAATTGTTGCCTTGAGTTTAGACGGTTCCACCAGAGAAATCCATGACGACTTCAGAGGTCAGGTTGGTGCTTTTGATGGCGTGATGAGAGCTGCCGAATATTTCAGAAAGCATGGTATTAAATTTATTATAAATTCCTCTTTTACCAAAAGAAATCAGGAAGATATCCCGAATGTGAAAGATCTTGCAAAAAAAATAGGCGCTACAGCGTGGTACATGTTTCAAATTGTGCCCACCGGACGTGGTGAAGAAATAATGAAAGAGCTTATCGATAAAGAAGATTACGAAAAGATTCTTAATTGGCACTATGACATGGAACGAGAAGAAGAGGATATATTGGTGCGTCCCACGTGTGCTCCCCAGTATTACCGTATTTGGCATGAGCGAAGCAGAAAAGAGGGCAAGGACAGTACAAGAAGAAATCTCAGTTTCTCCACCGGTGGCGGCAAGGGGTGCATTGCAGCTCAGAAAATCTGCCTTGTGACTGCTATGGGTGATGTGTACCCTTGTTCGTATTTTCCTCTTTCTGCTGGCAATGTTTTCAAGCAGTCATTCAAAGAAATTTGGGAAAAATCAAAGCTTTTTAACGATATACGAAGCTTTAAGGATTATGAAGGTAAGTGCGGCTCCTGCAGATATCTGGGGGTATGCGGCGGATGCAGAGCCAGAGCATATGCAGTATCAGGCTCTTATATGGCAGAAGAACCTTTTTGTGACTATGTCCCAGAAAACTACACTTGCGAAGTGTAGGTGGAAAACATTAAGCGATCAACGGTGTCCTCCGCCTCCACCAGATCCACCACCTCCTCCAGAACTGCCACCTCCACCATGTCCGCCCATACCTCCGCTGCTTCCTTGCTGCCCAGCATTTGACATGCCGCCTTTACTGCCACTCATACCCCCAGCATTCTCAACAGCAGAAGCGCCTCTGTAACCGGCACTTATACTTTTAGAAACGTTCTCTGCAAAACTGCCAACATGACTTCTTGAAAAATTATCTTCAAAACTTTGCCTCATTTGTTTCACTTCCTGATGAGAGAAATTATGTTGTATCGCCTGATTCAAAATTCCACTGACTTTTGATGACTGCACACCCAGTCTACTCATGCTTTTAGCTGTTTCTGTCGTCTCTATTGCCATTTGGGACAAATTGGGATTTTGTTGCATATTCTGATTAAGCATGCTGCCAAGCGCTTGTATATCCTTTTCTTTCATACCGGCGGCCATTGCTTCTTTCACATTTTCTTCTATTTGCTGCCTAACAGACTTTTTTGCTGCAAACTGGGCTGCAAATTTTGATGCAAATTCCTGCCTCTGAGACATTTGGTTCAAAGCATGGGTAATCATCTCCCCACTAACATTTTTTGCTATTCCCTCATTTACTTTATCAGTTAAATCACTAACAGGATAACCCATCTGCTGGTACTCCTCCACTTTGTCAAGAAAATTGCCTATAGTACTTTTGCTGTATCCATGTTGATACATATGTTGTAATGTTTCAACAACGGCTTTTGATTTGGCAGTGGTTTGGCGCACTTGATTCTGTAATTCTGTGGGTGTAGTGTTTATCAACTCATCCATTTCCACTTCTGCTGCAAAAACAGATATATTCAATGATATGCTTAGTAGAAAAACAACCGTTATTGTTATTTTGTTCATTTATAATTCCTCCAACAACCTTTAAACATAAAACGGATAGGTCGTGTTTTGGTTACATTAAAATTCCAGGACACATAACTTTCCTCCAAAATCGTCGTTGATTTTCATCCTGCATTCAGGGAGATATACCTTACCATCCACTTTATAAAAAAACTTTATTTCCTCTGCCTCTACTGGTTTGTTCAAGATATATATCCAGTATCCCTCACTCTTTTTAAAGCTTCTCCCGGCATAATTGTTTATATCCGAGTAGAAGAGAACTTTTTCTGCATCTTTCCCATTATAATAAAAATAAAGGGAATCTTCCGACTGTTTGACATAATGCTTTGAACACGCCATTACTGCTAAAAAAAGTATTATAACTACACTGAATTTTAATCTTATCATGCACTAACCTTCAAGATACTGTTTTTATTGCCAAATCCGTCTTCTTCTGTATAGACAGAAGTGGGATCTGCAACAACCTTTTTATCGTTAATAAGGTAAAAATATTTGTATTCACCTGGTTTGAGTTTAATTTCTGCTTCCCAATAGCCTGTTTGGCTTATTTCCTTTAACTTTAATGGTTTCCAGTTAGTAAATTCACCTGATATTTCAACTTTTTCAGCTTCCGGCTTGTATATTACAAATCTGTAATTCACAAAAGTCTCTGCCTTCCGGGTTTCCGGTTGGTTACTTAACATAATGAAGGCAAAAATAATTATTATACAAGCGGCAAGCAGCTGTGCGAAACGTGTGATATTTTTATAAAAGGATATTTTTGTTGCTTTCGGAATATTCAACCGTGGTGTTTCAACCTTAGAGACATTATTCTTTATTACCATCTCAAAACCAAGCGAGGATACGACCTCTTCGTAAAACTCTTCATCCTTATGCACATTTTCCACGAACAGTTTTTTCTCTTTTAAGTCAAGCTCATCATCTATAAATTGGGAAATTAATAATTCCTTCATACTAAACCTCCTTGAAATGTTTCTTCAGAGTTTTTCTGGATCTGTGTATTATGACCTTTATATTTGCTTCGGAATGCCCGGTTATTTCCGCAATTTCCCTGTATTTCATATCATTTATAATTTTAAGGGTGAAAATATGCCTTGCCTCATCATCCAGCTTTGCAAGCATCTTTTTAAGAACATCGCCTTCCTTTTCCGCGGATACGTTATTGTGCTCGTCTTTAAAGGAAGACAAAAAATCCTGCTCCACATATACCTCTTTTTTTTTGCGCTTTGTATCCAGAAAAACGTTTTTACCTATTTTATATAACAGCCCTTTGCTTGGATTATCCTGGTATTTTTGATACATCTTATAGTAACTCTCCTGGAAGATGTCGCTGGCAGTTTCATAATCGCTGCATAGATAATACAGATATTTGAAAAAGCTGTCTTTGGTTTCCGAGTAAAATTTTTCAAAAGTCATATTCTCTCATTCATACTTTAGTATAGCGTTAAATTTGATTTACTTATACAAATTTGTATACTTTAATGTGTAAAACGTGTCAGCAGAAAAAAAGTTACACTATTTAAAAAAATTGTAACCTTTTTGTTTCTCTAGCGTTCAGTATACAAGAAAAAAACAAGGAGGCAGCAATGAAGTATTTTAAGCAACTTATTTTAGGGACTGTTACAATTCTATTATTGTTCATGCTTTCTGCATGTGGCAGCAGCTCATCAGACAGCACAGAATCAGCTACAGATTCATCATTATCCGGTGTGGTAGTGGACGGGTATCTGGATGGAGCTAAAGTTTTTCTAGATTGTAACAAAAATCTGGAACAAGACTACAATGAAGTTACTGAGGGTTGGACAGATGAAAACGGTAATTTTTCTTTAAGTTTACCTGACAATGCATCCCAATGTGCAGTTGTGGCACTAGGGATTGCGAATCAGACTTTTGAACATTTTGACAACGGTACATCAGAGATGCTGAGAGATAATCTGACAATGGTGTCTCTTGATAACGATTCATACAGGGTAATCTCACCTTTTACATCCCTTCACTGGTACTATATGAATAACGACAATATGACTTTTGAAGAGGCAAAAAACCAGGTAATGCAGCAGCTTGGCCTTCCTTCAGAAGCCGCAGTTTTTGAGGATTTTGTGGCCAGAGCAAGGGATAATTCCTCCTACAGGAATATGGTGCAAACGTCTCTTAAAATGGGAGAATACATGGGGTATTATTGCAGTCAGGACAATTCCACAGACAACATGACTGTAAAAATGAGAAATGCTTTCAGATATATGCATCAGAATGTTGGGATGGATAATTTTACAGATAATAATACTCTGCCAGGCAGAATGGATGAACTTTTTCCCGTCAACATAGGCAATATGCAGCAATAAGTGAAAGCGGGGGGAAACCTCCGTTTTTTTACTTGAGGAGGTCTTGTTTAAATTTCCGGTGTTTTAGCTCAGTATAGGAGTAAACAAAAAGAGTAAGAAGTATTATTGCACCACCGATGAAAGTAGCTTTTGGCGGTTTCTCCCCTATTACAAGCCAAACCCATACCGGTCCCAACACAGATTCTATCAGCTGAAACATGCTAGCTTCCGGTGAAGAAATATACCTTGTGGCACTTGCCATAAGAATCATAGCCAAAGGCATCTGAAAAAGTCCCATAGCCCCTAAAACAATATAAGAATTTACACCCATATCAAACGGGTCAGCCATGGGCAGAAAAGCAAAACCCAGCAGGAAACCGCTGATACACACTATTGGCGTTCTTTTCAGTTCTGGATTTTTCCTAAGAAATGTAAGGTTAAGCCCCATGGAAGCGGCTGTTATTACAGCTATTATATCTCCTTTTAAATTTAAATTTCCCAATGAATCCTGGAAAATTATTATAACACCTATAAGCGAGACTATCATGGCAATCCACGTTTTGCTACTCACCGGCTCACCCAGAAAGATTCTTGTAAAAAGTGCTGCAAAAAGGGGGGCCATGCTAAGTATAACAACAGTGTTGGCTACCGTTGTATTTTCAACAGACAAAACAAATCCGGCGCCGCTGACGACAAAAATTACAGAGGATACAATGGTTTTAAACCAGTTATTCCTGAAATCCAGAAGTCTGCAAAAACCATCTCTTATAATGAGAAAAGCAGTAAGTGAAATACCCATAAAGATTCCCCGCCAGAAGATAATATTCCACACATTTGTGCCTGCTATTCTAACGAGAAGAGCATCAAAACTTATTATAAAGACACCGGTGGCAGCCAGTATAATCCCCTTAGCCTTGATATTCTCCATTTAACTTTCTACCCCTCAAACGTAAGAACCTTGAATATGTACCTCATATAAGTTAGTGAAGTAACTCTCTAAATACAACAGAAAAGAAAATTTAACATAATTTCATTTGAAAATAGCTCGACGGGTGGTACAATGAGATATGGATAATGATAATCTTAAAAACATTTTATCTGTGGAACACGAGGCAACAGAAAAAATCAATGAAGAACAGAAGAAATTTGATTCTGCATTGAAACAGTACAAAAGTGATTTTGAAAAAAAGATAGCATCTTTCCATGAAAAGCTAAAACAGGATCTAGAAATTTTCAAAGAAGAATGCAAAAAAGATTTTCAAGTTAAATACAATAAAGACTTGGAAAAAATTAAAGAACGTAACGAAAACATTAAGGATCTGGATTTTTCTTTTTTGCAAGAAGTTATACAGCCTTACCTAAAAAAAATACTGGATTGATTTTATGATAGTTAAAATGTCAAAGATTCGGATTGTAGGACCTAAAGAATGCGCTGACGATGTACTCAACGTTATTCAGCAGCTTGAATGTATGCAAATTCAACGCTTTGAAGAAGAGATTGAGAGTCCGGAAAAGAGGTATCATGTCACTGAAAGAGAGATAACTGAAAAAATGTATCTTGAAGAATTCAAGCAAGACATTAATGAGCTGCTTTCTTTTTTGCCTGAAGTTGAGGTTCGCAAGAGTTATATAAATCCTGTAAACGTTCTGGATTTTTTAAAAAACCTTGTGGGTAAACATACAGAGTATTGCAAAAATATCAATGAAGAGATCAACAATTTAAAACAAAACCTCAGCTCACTTGAGAAGCATAAAAGTTTTTTAACGGCTTTTGAAGACATTGCCACCAAAGATTACCGTCTTCTCAGCTCTGATGCGGTGGGTTTGATTTTAAAAGACAGAAAATATCTGGACACGCTTAACGCTTTAGTGGCGGAAATCACATATAATGCCTACGAGGTTTTCACTCGGATTCTGGATGATAAATCTGTCGCCGTTATTTATGTCTTTGATGGAAAATTTACTGATGATGTGAGAAAAAAGCTCAGCATGGAAAATGTAAAGGAGTATCAATTCCCTAAAGAGCTTGAGTCCAAATCCTTTTTTCAAAAATTAGCATACCTTTCCGACAAAATAAAAAATATGGAAACCGAAATTGCTGAAAAGGAAAAAGAACTATATAATTTCACTTCCAGATGGCTACCTGTTTATCAGAGTGTTTTAGATTGGATAAATGCACGATTAAACCTTATAAATGCAAAAAATATTATATATGAGACCAAATACTGCTTTGTTATTTTCGGCTGGCTACCTTCTGAATATCTTGAAAAACTGAAAAATGCATTGACAGATTACTGCCTTGAGGAGATCGATATCAAGGAGCTGGAAATCACTCAGGCTGATCTGAACAAAATCCCCGTTATGCTGCACAATTCAGCATATTTTAAACCATTCTCCATTTTTACACGTTTTCTCCCCCTTCCTTCCTATACTTCATTCGACCCGACAATCTTTATCGGCATATTTCTTCCCCTTTTTTTCGGAATGATTTTAGGTGACATGGGCTACGGTCTCACTATTCTTATACTATCTCTTGCTATGATTTTTTTGAGCAAGCCTGATACAGCTGTTTCCGATGCTGGCAAAGTGTTTTCCGTATGTGCCGTATATACAATAATTTTTGGATTTTTATATGGGGAATTATTCGGCTCAATGGGCAGACATATTTTTGGGTTAAAGCCCATTCTTATCGACAGAGAAAAGGAAATTTTGCCTACCGCTTACCTGGCGGTATCTATTGGTGTTTTCCACATACTTTTAGGATTTGTCTTAAACAGTATTTCTGCTATCCGGTCAAAAAATTTAAAGAATATTATCACAAGTTTTGCCATGGCAGCACTTATTGCTGCCGGTGTTGTGCTGTTTATGATCATTGTTAAAGGGGATAAGGGGCTTCTCAGTATGAGTTTAGTGTGGATTATTATCGGACTGACAGTAGTTCTAATAATACTGGGAGGACTTATTGCCCCTCTGGAAATATTGAAAAGTATGGGAAATATTATTTCTTATGTCCGTATAATGGCAATTGGGCTGGCTTCCGTAATGCTTGCACATGTGGCAAATATGCTTTCAGGAAAAGCGGGGAATATCTTTCTGGGAATTTTTATAGCCGTAATGCTGCATTTGTTAAATCTTCTGCTTGGGGTATTTTCCCCCACAATCCATTCGTTAAGGCTTAATTACGTGGAGTTTTTTAGTAAATTTCTGGAATCGGAAGGGAAGGGTTTTAAACCTTTGAAAAAATAATAAGGAGGCTTGTTATGGAAGTTGTATGGAAGGCTTTTGCCGCAGCATTGGCAATAGGGATACCTGCTCTTGCAACAGCATGGGCGCAGTCAAAGATAGGAGCAGCTGGAGCCGGAGCATTAGCTGAAAAACCGGAACTGCAGGGGACAATCATAATACTCGTGGCTATTCCAGAAACTATGGTAATTCTCGGTTTTGTTGTCGCCTCAATGCTGCTTTTTGGATAATATCTCATGTCTCAAAATAAGCTGATAGAGCGCATAAGACAAAAAGCTAATGATGAGATTGAGCAGCTAAGAAAAGAGCATGACCTTCAGTTGGAGCAGCTAAAAAATGATTATGCAAATAAACAGAAAGATCTCGAACAGTGGTCCAATAGTAAAAAAGAGCAAATCAGAAACGAGATAAAAAGAAAAATTAAAGTATGACCTTGAAATTGAACATTTTATTTCACAAAAGTGCAAAGAATATGCTGAAAAATTGACGGAAGAAATCTGGAAGGAATCAGCGGAAAATTTTTTTGAAAGACACAAAGGCGAGATTAATAACGAAGGCTTTGAGACGGTGTATGTCAGCGCCGCAGATAAGAGGCTGGCAGAAAAATATTTCCCTTATGCTAACATTATCCCTACCGAAACAATTACCGGTGGCTTTATTGCTGAAAATAAGGACGGGACATTTCTGATTGACAATACTATTAAGAGTCGGTTTGAAAAAATCTGGCCGGAGATACTGCCGGACATTATGGGAAAGGTTTATGAAGAACTCGGTGATAAAATATAGCGGGAAAAATTATCCTGGCGAATATCTGATGAGCAGGCTCATGGCACGAATTTACCAGGATTATCCTAAAAGAGGTGCAAAAGAGATAATGTGGGTGCACTCCAATATGAATGCAACGCTTATCGATATTTTTTATCCATTTTTTGCAGTTATGGAACTGAAAAGAATAATAATTATTTTAAGGTATAAGTTCTTCAGGGGCTCGGAAAAAAACATTGAAGAAATTTTTAAAGACAGTCTTCTTACGGAAGATTTAAAGAAATTTTTTATCAACGTTGATTCACTGAAAAAGTTAAAAGATGAATTACGTGGAAAAGTATCCATATTAAAAACGCTGGAGTTAAAAAAGGATTATGAATTTTTCGGAGAAATGGAAGATGAAATATACAGTGCAGCATACATATTTCTATTAAACAATGCGAAAAATAACATAATGAACAATTTTATGCGCAGATATATCGATCATGCCAATATCAGGCAGACATACAAAGTGCTGAAGTGGAATCTTAAAAAGAGTCATATAATAAATGGTGGTTTTTTAGAAAAGGAAATATTTAGGAAAATTATTGAAAAAGGGGATAGGAGGGATTTGTATTCCTTTCTTGACTCATATCTTGACGAAGGGTTCAGTGAAACAGATGAGGATATTCTGGATATCCTTCTCATAGAAAATATGTTGAATCATTTAAGACAGTACCGATTAGGGGATAACGATAAAGGCTTTATTTTATATTATCTCTGGAATTGCCATTATAAAGCAGCTACAGCGTAGGTGGAAAGTGAAAAAAATAGCTTTTATAACAACAGAAGATGCTGATTACGGATTCAGACTCGCAGGAGCTTCCCAGTTTATTGCCAGCAAAGAAAAAGTGTTAAGTATTGCGGAGGAGCTTATAAATAAGGAAGATTTTGGTATAATACTTATTGATGAGAGGGTGATGGATGAGGATATACTGAGCAAGATTGATGAATTACAGAAAAATTTTGAAGGAATAATATCTACACTCCCCTCCCCTTATAAAGAAGGCGAGATGGCATATGATATAGTGGATAGACTTGTTTCAAGGGCTATAGGTTACCAGGTGAGGTTCAGGAATGAAAGGTAAATTGATAGGTATTTCAGGATATATTGTGAAAGCCCGGCTTGCCAAAGCGGGCATTTATGACCGGGTTCTTGTGGGGGAAAGGGAGCTGACAGGGGAAAATGTTTTTGCCGACGCCTGTGAAGGTAAGGTGAAGGAGATAACAGAAGGGGATTTTCTCCCTGAATCACCTGTTGCAAAACTGGAAGATGGTACGAAACTGTATGCATATTCCCAGCAGCCTGTCCGAATCCCGCTTGCATCAGGGGAAAAACAGATATTAAAGGAGCCCATTATCACAGGCCAAAGGGTGATAGATTTCTTTTTCCCCTTGATGAAAGGGGGCGTTTCCATAATACCCGGTGGTTTCGGTACCGGCAAAACCGTCCTTGAACAGGCAATTGCCAAATATGCGGATGTTGACATTGTCCTCTATGTGGGATGTGGAGAAAGAGGAAATGAAATCGCTGAAATGATCGAGGAGTTTACCACTATAAAAGATGTGCGGGAAGATAAACTGCTAAGAGACAGAACTGTATTTGTGGTAAACACTTCCAATATGCCTGTTGCTGCCAGGGAATCATCAATTTATATAGCAGTTTGTATCGGAGAATATTACCGACGCATGGGCTATCATGTCTTACTTTTAGCAGACAGTATCTCCAGGTGGGCGGAAGCCCTCAAGGAAATTTCTTCTTCCCTTGAGGAGATGCCGGGAGAAGAAGGGTACCCCACCTATATGAGCTCCCGTATTGCTTCTTATGTTGAGAGGGCAGGCGCAGTAAAAACAACAGTTGATGATAAAATAGGTTCGCTTAGTATGGTTCTTTCCGTCTCCCCTCCTGGAGCTGATTTTGCAGAACCTGTAACACAAACACTTTTGCAAAACAGCGGTGTTTTTCTCATGCTGGACAGAGAGCTTGCGTATGCACGGCATTATCCGGCTATCAACTGGACACAGAGTTATTCAAATTACAGGGATGACCTGGAGGATTACTACCGTCAACATGTAGCTGACGATTGGCAAAAACTGAGAAGAGAATGCCTTCATATTTTAAAACAGGAACAGGATTTGATGGAAATCAGGCAAATAGTTGGCGATGAAGGGATGAAGGATGAGGATAAGGAGGTTATAAGGCTTGCTGATAAGATAAAAACGGAGTTTCTAATGCAGGATGCTTTTTCTGAGGATGCTTATTCCCCGTTGCAGGAAACATATGAAAAAATTAAAACTATTTTGGAGCAGAGATGAGGCTATCCAACCATATTTATAAAACAGTGGAGGAAATTAATGGACAGCTAATCTTTGTGGAAGGTGTTCAGAGGGCAAGAATTGGAGAGCTTGTGAAAATAATCGATAGAACGGGAAATGTTGATACAGATGCCGAGGTACTTCAGGTGGATGGGGACAGAGTGATGCTACAGCTTGTGGATCTGCCCCTTGGGATGCAAAAGAAGAGTGCCTCAGCTATTTTTACAGACAAAATATCAAAAGTCCCGGTCTCAGAAAAGATGGTTAACAGATTTTTTTCTGGATCCATGCAGCCGCTGGATAATATGCCGATGTTCATCAGGGAAAAAAATATTCCTGTTACAGGCTATGTTATTAACCCTGTTGCCAGAAAGTCTCCTGAGGATATGGTGGAAACTGGGTTTTCCTTCATCGACGGGCTGAATACATTGGTCATGGGACAGAAACTACCAATTTTTTCACTATCTGGGCTCCCCTCAGCCAGAGTGGTAGTGGATATTATCAACAATGCCTTTGGGGGAGAATCGGAAAGCGATTCGCTGATTGTATTTGCAGCACTCGGATTATCATATTATGAAAGCGAGTATTATATGAATAATATCAAAGACAGTGCCACTGATAATATCTGTTTTCTAAATATGGCGGATGATCCACTTATTGAGCGCCTTTTGACTCCCAGATATGCATTGAGCACAGCTGAATATTTTGCCTATGAAAAAAAGAAAAATGTTCTGGTGATTATAGCTGATATAACAAATTACTGTGAAGCTTTAAGAGAAATTTCGGCGCTCAGGGAGGAATTGCCCGGAAGGCGGGGTTATCCTGGATATATGTACTCGGATCTGGCATCAATTTACGAAAGAGCAGGTAGGGTTAAAGGGATGGAGGGATCGGTTACGCTTTTGCCGGTTTTGACCGTCCCGGAGGATGATATAACGCACCCCATAGCAGATTTGACCGGATATATCACGGAAGGCCAAATTGTATTTTCGAGGGATATGCATCAAGCCGGTGTTTACCCACCTGTTGATATCCTGCAGAGCCTTTCAAGGCTTATGCAAAAAGGGATAAAATCTGAGGAACATAAAAAAATTACAAAGGGAATCTTCAGTAATTATGCCAAAGGATGTAAGTTGAGGCAGATGGAAAGTATTGTGGGAAGAGAAGGGATGAGTAAAGAAGATATTAACCTTTTGAATTTTGCTGATACTGTTGAAAATGAATTTTTACATCAGGAGAAAAAAAGAAGCCTTAAAGAAACACTTGCAATCGGTGATAAAATACTTAAAGAGGCGGGGCTGTACTGATGCTTCAACATACAAGAACCAAGCTTATAGAATTGAAAAACAGCATAAACACTGTGGAAAACAGTATTTCCATTCTTAACACAAAACGAGCTGCTCTCATCGGTGAGCTTATGAAGATAAGCCGGCTCTATTACGACAAAAGGGAAATAATAAAGGATAGATATGCAAAAGCACTCTCTCAGCTTGCTAAATCAAGGCGACTTGATGGCAACGAATTTTTTGACTCCGCTCTCCAAAGCGCCATAAGGGAAGTGGAATTTGACGTTAAGAGCTATAATCTCTGGGGCGTACCGATCAAGGAAGTCCGAATTCCCGGAGACAAAATCCCCGAAACTGATAAAAGGAATCTGGGCTTTTTAACGTCCAGCACTTTTTTTGAAAAGACGTTGCAGGATTTTGAGATTCTTGTGAATGAGCTCTTAGACAATATTAATTACGAATATAAAATTAAAAGACTGTCCGCGGAAGTGGTAAAAATTAACAGGCGGATCAATGCCCTGGAGCAAAAAATACTCCCCCGGATAAAGTCGGACATTAAAAATATTCAGCAGCATCTCAGCGAAAGGGAAAGAGCTGAGTTCATCAAACTCAAATATTTCAAAAACGTTCTCAGACAGCGATGAAGGGCAGATTTGACGTCCAAGTTCCACGTTTTTTTCAATAAGTTACAGGGATAATAGGTTTTGGAGTTTGGGTTTTAGGTTTTAGGTGATGGGTGATGGACAGTAATAGTGTTAAGTGTTAAGAGGTTGTTGGAAGTAGTTGAAGTTGTTGGAGGTAGTTAGAGGTAGTTAAGGTAGTTAAGGTTTTTAGGTTGTTAAGGTTGTTAAGTTGTTGAGGCGCGAGCCGAGCACACAAGATTTTGCACTGGTTATCTAAAGCGAAGCATTCGAAATTAACGATGCTAATAACTATAGGTATTAAAGCGTTGTGTGCTTGGTTGATGGAGGCATGCCCAGTGAAATGCGTAAGCCTATTTTACTGGGATAGTTGATATAGTAAAAAATATCCCCTCTTACTTAGTTCAATGTTCTATGTTCAACGTTGAGATCCCTCGATTCCGCATCGTTTCTTTCGAAATAACAAGAGTTTATGCCATTTCGATGAACCACCGACAGGTGGTGAAGAGAAATCTCGATCGTTATTTGGCACTATGCTTACCAGTTTTTAGATTGGTAAAATTGTCACATGCACTCCACTATCTATAACAGAATTGAACTTTAATTTTCAAAAACTATCAAGTCTTAAAATTATTTTTGTTTGAAACTTGAATGTGTTTGCTTCATGGTATATTCACTTAACTGTTTATATGCATATAAAGATATATGTAATAATTATATGTATATTTATATTGTGAAAAAAATTTAAATTGTTTAATTTGTAGCTTTGCAGTTTGGCTAATTGTTAATAATAAAAATTAGGATACAGGTTAATGAGATGTAAGTTTCTGATCTTGGCAATATTGATTTTACCAATAATTCTTTCCTGCACTGCTTTCAAGCCTAAGATTGCGAAAGTTGAGACGGTACTTGATAATACCAGTGGTGCAATGCCTGCCGACTTTATTGACAATGAAACTCTGTGGTGGAATATTTTTGACAGTCCGGAAATTTCAGTATTCATGGATAAAGCATTTGGGAACAATTTTGATATTAAAGCTGCATATTACCGAATAAAACAGGCTCAAGCATCTTACAGGAAATCTTATAGCAATTATTATCCATCTGCCGATTTAACAATGGAAAGGAGTTATAACGAACAAAAAAAGGAGAATTTCAATGTTGTCACCACTGATACGTGGAGTCTGGGGTTAAATGTCAGCTATGAAGCCGACATTTGGGGGCAAACCAGAGCTGAGGCTGAAAGTGCGGCCTTGCAGATAGAAATTAACCGATATAACCTAACAGGCAGTGCCCTGATTCTGAGTACTGATATTGCAAAAACGTGGATTGATATTATTGCAAACAAAAT
>JASMTO010000139.1:0-4576 GCA_041694215.1 bacterium | reverse complement strand
ACCATTTACGATCTCTGTTTTTTCCACATCCACTGGAATAATTTCATCTGTAAATTTACCCTCAGATGCGTCTTTGGCAGCCTTTTCATGGCTTTTATAAGCAAATTCATCCTGTTGTTCTCTACTTATTCCATATTTATCGGCCACATACTCAGCGGTGATACCCATAGCCGCGTACACTTCAGGCCATTCACTTACCAATTCAGGGTTTGCTGAAAATTTGGTACCCCCGAAAGGGATCATTGTCATGGACTCAACACCACCTGCTATAATGCAGTCTGCAAAGCCAGCCATAATTCTTTCTGCTGCAGTGGCAATAGTTTGAAGACCTGACGAGCAGTATCTGTTAACTGTTTGACCTGGAACTTCATATCCCAGTCCGGCTTTCAGCAGCGCAATTCTTGCAACATTAAGCCCTTGCTCAGCTTCAGGAAAAGCACACCCCATAATCACATCTTCTATATTTTCCTTAGCAATACCTGTTTTTTCCACCACCCCTTTAATAACAGCAGCCGCCAAATCATCAGGGCGTGTGTCTCTAAAACCACCTTTTTTAGCCTTGCATCCTGCTGTCCTGTACGCTGCTAAAATATATGCTCTTCTCATTATATCTCCTCCAAATATTAATTTCTTAACGGTTTCCCTTTTTTTAACATGTGCTGGATACGCTCAAGTGTCTTTTTCTCTCCACACAATTTGAGGAATTTCTCCCTTTCCAGATCCAGGAGATAATCCTCAGAAATAAGTGTACCGGCATTCACATCACCACCAGTAATAACATCAGCTATCATCTCACCTATATACTTCTCATATTCTGTAATAAAATTACCCTGCATCATATTCCAAAGCTGAACCTTTATACTAGCAGCAACACTTTTACCAGGTGCCTTCAGATTTGTCCTTGGCTTTTTGGGTACATAATTCCTCGCAAGATCAAGTACCTTCGTTTTTGCATCATAAATCAGTCTGTCTATATCCATACAGACTGCATCACCTGCATTCATATAATCCATGTTGAACAACTCCCATGCATTTGTCGAGTGCTGAGCCATCCCTATCTGCTTGAAATATTTAAAAACAAATGGGGAAACATCTGTGTCAAATTTTGCCGCGTTATCGATGGCCTTGATAGCAAGCTCTTTTGTACCGCCGCCAGCAGGAAGTAATCCCACACCGGCTTCCACAAGTCCCATATATGTCTCGGCATGGGCAACCCTTGCATCTGAATGCAAAGCATATTCACAGCCACCCCCAAGAACCATATTAAAAGGAGCAGCCACCACAGGGATCTTAGAATACTTTATAGCCATTGTGGCCTTTTGGAACTGCTTTATCATCATATTGATATCATCAAAAGCACCCTCTGCCGCAGCAACTGCTATAAGCATCAGATTAGCCCCAGCAGAAAAAACTTTACCCTGATTGCCAATAACAAGTCCAACCCCTTCATTCTCTGCACGAGCAATTGCTTTATGCGTCATACTTAAAATGTCACCACTGATTGCGTTCATCTTCGAATGAAATTCCAGGCAAAAAACACCGTCTCCAAGATCAAGGACAGAAGCCCCAGCATTTGATTCAACAACCTTATTTTGCGATTTCAGGATTTCAAAGCCAATTTTATCATATTTAACAGGGACTTTCTTGTATCCACCAGAAACTATGTCATAGTAATATTTAACACCGTTCTCCAGCTTATAAAAAGACTCTATTTTTTCTAATGCATCAGGGACTTCTACGCCGTCATTCTTAGCTTTTTTCACAAACTGTTTAACACCAATAGCATCCATCATCTCAAAAGGTCCAAGCTCCCAATTAAAACCCCATCTCATTGCATTATCTACATTCACAATATCATCAGCTATTTCCGGGATACGTTTAAAAGCATACAGCAGGCCGTCTCTTAAAATCCGCCAGGCAAATACTGCGGCTTTGTCATCAAATGCAATTATTCGTTTTAATCTTTCTTTAGGATCATCCAGCTGCTTTACTGTCTGGACTGAATTAAATTTCGGGTTTTTTAGCTCTATGTATTCCCCTGTATGATAATCGTAATAATATGTTACACTTTTCCCATCTTTTTCTTCTTTTTTGTAAAAACCTTTTTTCGTCTTATTGCCGAGCAATCCCTTTTTAATCATTTCTTCCAGAAAATCAGGGAGTTTGTATACTTCACGCTCCTCATCATCTTTTAGCAGCTCATAAGAGTTTTTCCCAACATGCCCGATTGTATCAACACCCACAAGATCTGCCAGTCTGAAAATAGCTGTTTTAGGAAGCCCTATAGCCTGACCGGCTGCAGCATCAGCCTCCTCCACAGTCATATTCATTTCCCGTACATGCTTAAAAGCGCTGAAAATAAGGTAGACACCAATTCTGTTACCAATAAAATTTGGAGTGTCTTTGGCAAAGACAATCCCCTTGCCCAGACGTTTGCTGATGAAATTCTCCATAAATTTCATAACATTTTCATCTGTATATTTACAAGGAACCAGCTCCAGAAGGCGCATATATCTTGGTGGATTAAAAAAATGTGTCACAAGAAAATTCTTTTTAATATTATCTGGCAAAACTTCTGCCATTTCATTTACCGATAATCCACTGGTATTAGTTGATAAAATTGTACCCTCTTTATAATTAGGGACAATTTTATTTTTCAATACATCGTGCTTTATTTTCATGTTCTCAACGACAACCTCAATAATCCAATCAGCTTCGGCTATCTTATGAATATCATCCTCAAAATTCCCTGTCTCTATAAGATCTATATTCTCAGGCAAATAAAAAGGAGCCGGCTTCATCTTTCTCAGCCCGGCTACATTATTGTTAACAATACGGTTACGCACGACAGGATCATCCAGTGTCAACCCTTTGGACTTTTCCTCTTCGGTAAGCTCTTTTGGCACAATATCCAGTACCAAAACCTCAATACCGGCATTTGCCAAATGAGCTGCAATTGTGGAGCCCATTACGCCAGAGCCTAAAACGGCTGCTTTGTTAATCTGTCTCATTATTTCTCCTCCATTTTCTCATTTTTATATCCCTCTGGCTGGTAGCCATTTTCCATATACAGACTTTCAATCATTTCTCTATACTTTTCGTAAATAACACGCCTCTTAAGCTTCAGGGTTGGGGTAAGCTCACCTCCTGCGATAGAAAAATCCCTCGGCACAATACTAAACTTTTTAATAGTCTCATACCTTGGTAATCTTGCATTAATTTCTTCTATCCGACTTTTAAAAAGCTCAATAACCTTATCATTTTTAACCAGATCCTCCACATCAAAAAAATCCAGTTTATTTTCGCGGGCAAACTCAAACAATCTTTCAAAATTAGGCACAATCAAAGCAATCAGGTAGGGCTTCTTGTCACCGTGCACATAAGCTTGAGAAATATATTTATCAAGCTTCAACTCATTTTCAATAGGCTGAGGGGCAATATTTTTCCCTCCCGCGGTAACAATTATTTCCTTTTTCCTATCCTTAATAAAAATAAAGCCCTCTTCATCGATCTCAGCAATATCCCCTGTCTTTAACCAGCCATCTTCGCTAAGTACCTCTTTTGTCTTTTCTTCATCCCGGTAGTACCCTTTCATAACAGCCGGACTTTTCACCATTAACTCGCCATCTTCAGCCAACTTAAACTCTGTATGTTCAAAAGCTGTCCCGACAGAGCCAAATTTAACCTTTTCAAAGGTGTTAATACATACCGCAGGACTTGTTTCTGTAAGCCCGTAGCCTTCTAATATCGGAATGCCTATCACCCAAAAAAATTCATTAATAGTTTTATCAAGCGGTGCACCTCCTGAAATAAAGAATTTTAACCGACCGCCAAAGTGTTCTCTGATTTTTTTAAAAACAAGCCTGTCATAGATTTTATATTTATACCGCAATGATTCCGGAAGATCTTTTGTTATATATTTACGCTCAACATATTCCTTACCCACCTCAAGCGCTCTGTGAACAAGTTTACTCTTCATAGCAGGCATGTGGTGGATATTATCAAGAATCCTGGAATATATTTTTTCAAATAACCTGGGGACGCTCACCATCACTGTAGGTTTCACTTCAATCATATTCTCCGGCACTTTATCGATACTTTCAGCAAAAGCAAGCTCACATCCATGCATCAACGTTACATAGTAACCAACTGTTCTTTCCAAAGCATGGCTCAATGGTAAAAAACTTAGCAAAGTCTCATCATGGGAAAGGACACCTACCTTTTTTATCCCATACTCAGCATCGTATATTATATTTTCGTGAGTAAGCATAACCCCTTTTGGCACACCGGTTGTCCCGGATGTATAAATGATTGTAATAAGATCACTGCTATTTACATCATCAATTTTGGACTCAATCTCCTTCTTCTCCTTTTCAGTGATAGGAATAGATATCTCTGACAGCTGGAAAAGGGTGTAAACCTGCAAGCGTTTATCACCAAGAAATCTATCAATTGAAATAATAAGTTCAACATTCGGTATTTTATCCCTAACCGAAAGAAGTTTATCGTACTGAATTTTGTTCGAGACAAAAACAATCTTAGCACCGCTATGGTTAATAACATAAGCCGCCTGTTC
>JASMTO010000138.1:0-9635 GCA_041694215.1 bacterium | reverse complement strand
GTTAATCCCGAATGCTTTGTTTCAGATAACCATTGCAAAATTTTGTGTGCTCGGCTAGCGCCTCAAATACCCCAGTGAAATAGGCTTACTCATTTCACGGGGCAAGCCTCCAACTACCAAGCACACAACGCTTTAATATCTCTATAGTTATTAGCATCGTTAATCCCGAATGCTTTGCTTCAGATAACCATTGCAAAATTTTGTGTGCTCGGCTAGCGCTTCAAATACCCCAAATACCCCAAATACCCCAAATACCTCAACTACCTCAACTACCTCTAACTACCTCCAACTACCTCTAACAACCTCTACATCACGACTTTTTAAATTTTGAGTGTTTGGCAAGACTTTTTGACTTTTTTGTTTGAAAAATGCAAAAATTATAATATAATTACAAAAACTTTTTCGAGGATATTATGGGTTTAATAAAAAAGCTAATTTATACGTTTTTTGTTATTTTATTGGTTGCTTCCGCAGGATTTGCAGCTGATAAAAAAATACGTTGGAATCTGGCCACAACGTGGGGACCTACACTCCATCCGCTTTCTGACACGCCGGAGCGTATGGCGGAAATCGTTAAGGAACTTAGTGACGGTAATTTTATAATCAAAATTGATGCGGCTAACGTTCATAAGTCGCCTTTTGGTATTTTTGATATGGTGAAACTAGGTCAGTACGAAATGGGGCACACAGCTTCATACTATTATAAAGGCAAAAACATTGCTTTTTTGCCCCTTACTACCATGCCTTTTGGCATGACAGCTCCGGAACAATATGCGTGGTTTTATCACGGGGGTGGACTTAAGCTTTTACAGGAAGCATATGCTAAGCATGGAATGCTTCCTTTTCCCGGTGGCAATACGGGAAATCAGATGGGCGGATGGTTTACCAAAGAGATAAAGACAATGGATGATCTGAAGGGTCTTAAGATGCGGATACCCGGTTTTGCCGGTCAGATTATGGCCAAACTTGGTGTTACGGTTATTAATATACCCCCAGGTGAGCTGTACACAGCCCTTGAAAGGGGCACAGTTGATGCAGTGGAATGGACAGGTCCCGGCATGGATATTAAAATGGGATTTCATAAAATAGCCAAATATTATTATACAGGCTGGCAGGAGCCGGGCTCAGAAGTGGAATTTCTTATCAATGAAAAAGAATACAATAAACTACCCGAAAAGTATAAAACGATACTTAAAATAGCTATGAAAACAGCAGCTTACGATATGTATATTCAGAGCTACGAGATGAACGCTGAAGCTTGGCAGCAGATGAAAGAGAAATATCCGGATATCGAGGTAAAAGTCTTTCCCGAAGAAGTCCTCAAGGAAATGAAAGCTGCATATAATGAACTGGTTGCCAGTTATGAAAAAGAATCTCCAATGTTCAAAAAAATTATGGAGTCCAAAAGGGCTTATCTGGAAAAAGTGCGGGACTGGACTTATATATCCGATTACTTATACCTTAAGTCAACAGCAGAATCCAACCTTGAGTAAAAATAGAGTAATCAGTTTGCAGGGCTAAGGGGCAAGGCAGTTAGTTTAGGTTGAAAAGGTTGGAGGTTGTTGTTACCTCCAATTTTCCAAGCACAATATTGCGGCACCGTAAACGCCGGCTTTGTTATTTAATTTGGCTATTTCCATTTGGAACCGACCCCTATATGCTGGATATACTTTGGTATTCAGCTTGTTTACAGTATTTTCGAAGAAAAATTCATGATAATAAGATAAACCGCCACCTATTTTTATTTTCTCAGGTAACAATATATTAACCAAAGAGGCAACGCCTTCTGAAAGATATTCAGAATACCTTTCAAAAGTGTCAAGAGCGTGTCTATCCTTTTTATATGCAAGATTTATAAATTGGTCAAGGTTCTTAGCTTTTTTACCACTGATTTCTTCATATGTTTTTAAAATTCCACTTATTCCGCAGTATGTTTCAAGACACCCTTTGCGGCCACACCCACACATCCTTCCATTATAATCTATAGAGATGTGACCAGCTTCGAATGTTGTTATATTACCCTTGTCACCTCTTGAAGTTGTGAAAAGTTTCCCATTTATGATAGCTCCGCCACCTACACCTGTACCTAACGTTAACAAAACAAAATTGCTTACGACACTGTTTTCATCTGTATGATACTCACCTAATGCTGCAAGATTGCCGTCATTTTCGATAAAGATGGGTAATTTTATCTTATCTTGTATTGCACTCCTAATTTTTTTTCCATTTACAAACAGAATATTAGGTGCATAAATCAGGTAGTCATTTTTGCTGTCATATACTCCGGGTATTCCAATGCCCACAGCGCTTAAATCCTCTGATTCTTCCACAAGTGAGCAGATTTTATTTATTAAATTATCCAGTGAATTCGGTGTGTTAAATTTGTTAAATGCTGTCATCTCAAGTTTGTCTGAGATGATTGCATATTTTACATTTGTTGCACCTATATCCAGACATAAAAAGTACATGAAAGCCTCTTTTTATTTGTTTTATATTCTTCTACGTGTTAATAATATAACATAATTAAAAGCTAAAAATCAAAAATTATTTTAAGGTTTATAATGGGACACTTTTCACTCTTACAGGATTTGACATTAATTTTTATACTGTCTTCTGCTGTCATTTTTATTTTTAATAAACTAAGGATACCTTCCATACTAGGGTTTATAATATCCGGTATTCTTGCAGGGCCTTATGGGTTTAGACTGATTCAAGAAGTGGAAGATGTAAATATAATTTCTGAGATTGGTATTATACTTTTATTATTTACAATAGGTTTGGAGTTTTCCCTCCAAAGATTAAACAAACTTAAAAATATTTTTTTATATGGGGGAACTCTCCAGGTTTTTGGGACTATTCTCCTGACCTATCTTATTTGCTTTTTTATTTTAGATTTTTCTACAAAGCTTTCATTGATTATCAGTTTTATTATTGCTTTGAGTAGTACAGCCATTGTGCTGAAAATTTTTCAGGAGCACGGTGAAACCCAAACCCCACACGGAAATATTAGTGTAGGGATACTTATTTATCAGGATATCATTGTTGTTATAATGCTTCTTTTGGTTCCCTACATGAGTAATAACATGCAGGCTGAATATTTAGGGATTATTTTTGCACTGCTGAAAAGTGCTGTTATTATATCGTTCTTTTACGTGGTGGCCATAAAAATTGTGCCGAAGCTGCTTTATGAAGTCCTTAGGCTTCAGAATAATGAACTTTTTCTTATTTTTACATTGTCCCTTTGTTTTATAATTGCCTTTATCGCTGAAAGGGCAGGGTTGTCTCTTGCATTTGGTGCTTTTCTTGCGGGACTTATAATTTCAGAATCAGAATATTCCCACCATGTTTTTGAAAATGTTTTGCCGTTTAAGGAAGTTTTCTCCAGCTTCTTTTTTATTTCGATAGGGATGCTGTTGAATGTGGGTTTTTTTATAGATTTTCCTTTTACTATAATTGCTGCGGTTTTAGGGATAATGTTTTTTAAGTTTGTTATAATTGTTGTATCTGTCAAATTTCTTAGGGTTCCCACTAAAACAGCTATTATGGTAGGTCTTGCTTTACTGCAGATTGGCGAGTTTTCATTCTTACTGACAAAGCTGTCTTATGAAAACAATATATTAACAACATCGCTATTCCAGTTTATTATATCCAGCACGATTTTAAGCATGGTGTTAAGTATTTTTATTCTTAAGAATATGCATACCATAGCTGACGTGATTGGTCGGTTATCCAATATAGAAGAGACTGAGACGCCGGAGGAGAAAACAAAAAAGCCGCTTAGAAACCATGTCGTGATAATTGGTTTTGGTATCAGCGGAAAAAATTTGGTTAAAGGCTGCAAAACGTTTAATATTCCTTATGTTATTATTGAGTTTAATCCTAAGACAGTCAGATATTATTCAGTGGGGGATGAGAATATTTTTTTCGGGGACGCCACTCAGGCACATGTTTTGGGTGAGGCGGGTATAGATGAAGCTAAAATGATTTCTGTTGCCATATCTGATCCCGTAGCCACAAGGCGTATAGTTTATAAAATAAGAGAAATGTCCTCTTCTGTTGAACTTATTGTCAGAACACGATTTTATCAGGAGATAAATGAGCTTAAAAAGCTCGGTGCTGATCATGTGGTTTCCGAAGAATATGAAGCCTCCATCAGGATTCTCAGTATTGCGTTGAATAAATATTTAATTCCTGATGAAGATATAAACAAATTTGAAAAGCTTTTGAGACAAAAAAATTATGAGGCAATGGACGAACATTTCGACACGGAAACATTTCAAGAGCTATTAAGCGAAATACCGGATTATGAAATACAGACTCTTTCGATGAATAATCTCCCAAAACTTGTAGATAAAAAAATTGAGGATTTAGATCTTACCAATACTTACAATATTCTTATACTAGCCATAAAAAGGGAAGACAAACTTCTGGCCAATCCTTCCCCTGAAACCGTGTTAACAGAAAAAGATAATATTGTTGTTTTCGGCAGATCTGACGGGATACAAAAGCTTTTTAAATACAACAAAGAAAAAAAAACATTTAAATAATATTGCGAGTAGGTGTGTTATGTTTGAAGAAATAAAAGAAGCGAGTCATCGGATAAAAAAGTATATAAAACATATTCCTTTATATTTCTCAGACAGACTTTCTGAAGTTTACGAAGGGGATATATATCTTAAACTGGAAAATTTGCAAAAAACAGGTTCTTTTAAAATCAGGGGAGCTTTAAATGCCATGTTAAAGAATAAAAACAAATGTAGTGGCGGTGTAGTGGCAGCATCGGCGGGTAATCACGCCCAGGGTGTGGCCTACGGTGCTCAGCTTTTGGATATACCAGCATATATCGTCATGCCTCGTGATACTCCACTTGTGAAAATCAAAAATACTGAGCTCTACGGTGCTGAGGTAATTTTGTATGGTGACAGTTATGATGAAGCATATTCTATGGCCAGTCAAATGACTAAAGAGAAGAAGCTATATTTTATACATCCTTTTGATAATGAAGATGTTATTTGTGGTCAGGGCACCATAGGCGAAGAGATTTTCAGTGAAAATAAAAAGATTGACCAGATAATTGTACCAGTCGGCGGAGGGGGGCTTATTTCGGGAATAGGTTCTTTTGTAAAAGAAATAAACCCGGCGACCAAGATAGTTGGAGTACAAGCTGAGAATGTATGCAGTATGTTCAGGGTATTCAAAGATTTCGAGGTAGTTGGAATTCCTTTTTCATCAACATTAGCTGAAGGGATTGCAGTCAAACATCCCGGCGAAAAAACTGCTGAAATATGTAAAAAAGTTGTGGATGAAATGGTAACAGTATCTGAAAATGATATAGCTAGGGCTGTATTGGATTTTATTGAGCTCTCCAAGCTTGTTGTGGAAGGTGCTGCAGCTGTGCCACTAGCTGCTGTTTATGCATCGCTTGTGGATGTAAAGTCTAAAAGTAGTGTTTTGGTGATTTCCGGTGGAAACATCGATGTAAATCTGATTACCAGGATTATAAACAAAGGGCTTATTAGTACCGGTAGGTTTGTTGAGCTTACCATCAGTTTAAGAGATAGACCTGGGGCACTTGCAGGTATTACCAATGTAATTGCAGAAACTGGTGCCAATATTTTAAATATTGAACATTTCCGTTTTGATAATACATTGCCTGTAGGCTTTACCCGGGTTACGTTCAGTCTTGAAACAAAAGGTCTTGAGCACATTCGTGATGTGGTGGAAGCACTGAGGCAGCAGGGGTATGATGTCACTGTAAATAGCCAGATATTCTGAATTTTTCTAGATTATAATTGATAATTTTGTAAATTATAATTAAAATAATGTTATGAATTTAGATAGCATATTACAGTTTTTAAAAGAAAACATTAATGACTTAACCACCAGACTTGCAAAAGTAGCTGAAAAAAATGGCTATTTTGCCTATACTCCCACATCCATGGTGTCGTGGAAGATGTATGTTAAAGGTATACTTCTTAGTCTGGAAAAGTTTTCGGAAAACAAAAGCCCTGCGGAAATAAAGCCTGATGCCGATTACCCTTCCAATCCCTTCGAAGAATTTCTTCAAACAGAAGTCTTGATCCATCGAAGACGGGGTCTGAGTTTGGAAATGTTTCTTGGGCTGTTTAAGCACTTTAAGATTGAAATTATGCATATGCTCAAAGAAAATGGTTTTAATGAAAAGGAAATATGGCCGTTTCTTCTGACTTTCGAAAAAGGTGAAATTACTATAATAAACTGTTGGCGGGATAAAAAGCTTGATGTTGAGGACAGTAAACATTTTGAAGAAATCAGAAAATTTTCTGAGGATAAAAACAAATATCTGGAAATTCTCAACAGTTTCAGTTTCCCTATAGTGTTTTTTGATGACTCAGCTAAGCCGAAACTGGTTAACAACTATGCAGAGGAGCTGTTTGGAACACTGGATAGCAGAAATACCATAGTGTATTCGTATGATAATTTTCTGTTGCCTGAATGGGTGTCCAAACTTGCTGTGAAATTTATGAATGAAGAATACAAAGAAAAAAAGGAAAAAGTAGTTTATGGTAATAACACTTTTCATGTGGGGATGAAAAAAATATATGATGCTAAAGGTGATTTTAAGGGAATTTCTGCAATTTTCAGTGATATAAGCGATTTAGAACACACTAAGAACGAAGCGGAAAAGTATAGATACATTTTGGAAAATTCTCTGAACGAAATCTATATTTTCAATAGGAACAATTTTAAATTTGTGGATGTTAACAGGGGAGCAAGGTTAAATCTTGGATATTCTTTAAATGAACTTAAGCAGATGACACCGGTGGATATTATGGTGGACTTTAAATCTATGGGAGATTTTAGAAAGCAGATAAACCGACTGACTACGGGTGAAGTGGAATACTTGGTGCTTGAGGCAACTCATAGGCGTAAAGACGGAAGTACGTATATTGCAGAAGCGCATGTGCAAAAAATGGGTATAAACGGTGAGATACTTTTTGTGGCAATTGTTTCGGATGTTACCAAAACCAAGTCTATTGAAAAAGAATTAAGGGAACTTAACCAAAATCTGGAGACTAGAGTTCAGGAGGAAATGCATAAAAGACTACAGAACGAAAAGGCCCTTCTGGAACAGAAGAAATTTGCTGATATGGGGCAGTTGATCAGTGCTATAGGACACCAGTGGAGACAGCCTTTAAATGCTTTGGGACTGTATGTACAAAGTATAAGATTTTGGTATGAACATGGTGAGCTTACGGAAGAAAATATAAGGGAATTTGAAAGAGAATCTATGGAACTTATACATTCTATGTCCTCTACAATAGATGAGTTCAGAAACTATTTTGCTACTAACGAAAAGCCTAAAACATTTGATGCTATTGATGTTTTGCTCAATGTTATAAATATCATGTCTTCTGAGATGGCAGCTAGAAATATCAGATATTCGCTGAAGTGCCATTGCAGTTGGAAGAAAACACAATTTGATTATGAAGATGGATGCATAAATGGATGTGAAAAAGGGGTGGCTCTGGTATATGGTTACAAAGATAAATTCAGGCAGTGTTTGATAAATCTTATTACAAACTCTATAGAGGCAATAGTAGCCAATAATGTTCAAAAAGGTAATATTAAAATAGAAGTTGATGCAATGAATCCGGAAAATTTAATTATTTTTATAGATGATAACGGCGGAGGTGTACCTCAAAGTATTGCTAATAACATATTTGATCCCTATTTTACTACTAAGCATGAAGGTTTGGGTACGGGGCTTGGTCTCAGTTTTGTCAAAAATATCATAGATAAACATATGGGCGGACAGATAAATTTCAGGAATACGTATGAAGGTGTTACTTTTATCCTGACTTTACCCAAGAAAAAGGTGAATGCAAATGCATAAAGGCTCTGAAAAAAACATTTTGTATGTGGAGGATGAGCCACTTACCCGTGAACTTACCGTAAAGTTTCTCAGTCGTTTTTTCCCTAATATTTATACCGCCTCCGATGGTATTGAAGGAGCAGATATTTTTAAAAAAGAAGGTATTGATATCCTTGTTACGGACTTATCTCTGCCAAATATGTCTGGGTTTGAACTGATAGAAGAGATAAGATCTCAAACCCCGGATTTTCCTATAATAGTAACGACTGCTTATAGGGAACAGGCCGAAAACTTGGAAAATGTAAAAGTGGTTTACAAACCTGTATCTCTGGCTGAATTACATCAAACACTTCTTGAAATTTCTGCATAAGCTTAAAGCAGTATAGGAAAACAAGAGTGCATCGGCTGTCCACTACACCTTGACAGCAAATCACATTTTTAGTAAAAATAAACAATTGTAAATATATTTTAACAGGTGTGATATGTATGAGTTAGGTATCAATATAGGAAGTAGACTGAAGAAGCTGCGTATTGACCGTGATCTTACCCTACAAGATGTTGCAAACTTCACCGGATTTTCAAAAGCACTTATCTCCCAGATTGAAAATAATATGGTGATGCCTCCTATTACTACCCTTGCAAGGATTTCAAAAGTTCTGAACGTGAAAATGACATACTTTTTTGAGGAAGAGATTGATTATAAAGATTATTACTTTGTGAAAAAGAATGAGCGTAAGCCAGCATACAGAGAGGGAGCCAAGCATGGCTATTTGTATGAAGAGCTGGCACATATTAAAGATAATGATATTTTTGAAACGTTTATAGTTACTATCGAGCAGGGTGGGGAAGAGAAAAAACTTTTTAGTCATGAAGGCTATGAATTTATGTACCTTATTGAAGGGAAAATTATTTTATATCTCAATAATGAGCTTGTTACAATGGAGGAAGGGGATTCTATAGCTTTTAATTCAAAAATACCGCACTATGCCGAGAGTGTTTCTGGGGATTCTTCAAAAATCCTTAGTGTGCGTATAAAAAGCCCTAATATTAAAGAAATCATAGAACAATCAGAATAAATTGGTTTACATTTTTTTAAGATAAATATCTTTATATTTTACATACCGCATTGCATTGTCTTTTATGCTGTTTATTTCTTCACTTGTGAGATCCCTTACAGCTTTTGCGGGGCTTCCTTTTATCAGAGTCCCAGCAGGGTATGCCTTGCCCGGGGGTAAAAGTGATCCGGCGGCAATCAGGTTATCCCCTTCAACGTTCGTATTATCCAGAATTATTGAACCTATACCAACAAGGATGTTATTGCCCAGCGTGCAGCCGTGGAGGGTGGCATTGTGACCTATTGTGACAAAATCACCGATGGTGGTGGGGTATAAATCCTTTGTAACATGAATGACGGCTCCATCCTGGACGTTGGTGGATTTACCTATCGCGATCCTTTCCACATCCCCTCTGATTACAACATTATACCACACGCTGCAATGATCCATTAATGTTACCTCCCCGATAATAACCGCACATGGCGCCACAAAGCACGTCTCAGGTATATGAAGTGGCATTTGTAGCCTTTTTTCAATATTATGCATTTGGCTCTTCTGCCTTAAGTTTTATTCTGACTACAGTTCCACGCCCAACTTGTGAATCAATGAGCATTTCTGCGTCAATAGTATCCAGTAAATACTTTGCAAGAGCAAGCCCTATTCCTGCTCCTTCCTTTTCAGAAAGCGTTCTGTTATCCTTATCTGCGTAAGCAGCAATAAATGGT
>JASMTO010000137.1:0-7380 GCA_041694215.1 bacterium | reverse complement strand
CGCCGGAATATAATAGGGTGACATTCACTGGTGTTGGACCCCACAAGGAAGATGCATTTGGATTTTTCTATATCGGCATAACTTCCCACAGGCTCATCGGAGCCGAATGTTGAAACATATCCGCCGACCGCACTGGCCATGCAAAGTCTTGGGTTACCTTCAACCATGTTGCTTCTGAATCCGCCTTTCCAGAGCTTGTTAAAAGTATAGCTCTCTTCGGTCATGCACTGACCGGAACCGTAATAAGCCACTGCATCTTTGCCGTATTTGTTTTGTAAATATTTAAATTTATCTGCAACATGATCCAGGGCTTTATCCCAGCTTACCCTTTTAAAGTTTCCGTCTTTCTGTCTGATCATCGGGTATTTTAATCTGTCAGGGTGATACATTACTTTATAGGCAAGGAACCCTTTAACGCATAAAAAACCGAAATTCGTTTTTGCATCCGGATTACCTTTTATGGCTACCGCCTTCCCGTTTTTGACACCAACATAAACGCCGCATCCTGTGCCGCAGAATCTGCACGCACCTTTCACCCATCTATCCACATCTTCCCGGGCTTTGGCATTTCTTGGAAAATTTATTCCCACTGAAGCAGCAGTAGCCGCTGCAGCGCTTAACTTAATAAAATTCCGTCTGCTTACATTCATATCTCTACCTCCTAATAAAATTTAGATGTTATTTGTGATACGCGAAACTGTGCTCCAGGTGACATGAACTGCAGCTTTTTTCAGGTTGAGGATTATGGGAGTATTCTTCCGGGTGACATCCTCTGCAGGTTTCATTGGGAGTTGCTACAACAAAATTGTTCTGGCTTCCGTGGCAAACCTGGCATTTTACCATTGCAAGACCGTGCAGACTTTTCTCCCTTTCTTTATATAAATCGGGAGTCATCTCACTGTGGCATTCACTGCAGTCTTTGTTCCCCATATCAACAGGGTGTTCGGCTGCTTTTTTCATTTTAACATCAGAGCTCTTTTCAGAAACGTTTTGACTGTTCACAGCACAGGCTGATATAAATAAAGCCGTGCAAAATATTAAGAGAACAGAAAAATAAAAATTTTTGGAATACATATCCACCTCCAGGGTTTGTATTAATCCAATTTTACAGGTAATTTTGTTAAAGTGAGGTAAAAAGAAAAAAGAAGAGGTAAATTTTGTAAAAAATTTTGTTAACATTTTTTACAACCCAATAACTTCTTTTACCGAACATTAACAAGCAACTGAGTTATATTTTAATATCAAAATTTATCGGAGGTGTTTGTATGAGGAAGTTTTTATTCTTGTTTATTGTGGCGGCATTAACAATGCTGTTTGCCGGTACAGTATCCGCTATTACCATTAAAGGTGTCCAGGTGGATGCTGAAACGGCTAAATGTATAAGCTGCCACGAAGACCAGGTTATTGCTCCCAAAGTTAATGAGCAGTGGTCCCACAGTGCTCACGCAAAAAACGGCATAGGTTGTCTTTCATGTCATATGGCAGAACAGAGCGACTTCGATGCAATTGACCATTACGGCCAATACGTTGCTAAACATCCAACCCCAAAAGACTGTGCCGTGTGCCATCCACAGGAAGTTGAGGAAAATACCAAAAGTAAACACGCTTATCCTTTCTGGCTGTATGCATCTGCCGACAGATCTGTTTTTGAACCTATTGTTGGAACGAAGCAGGGGTGTGAGTCCTGTCATAATATTTCTGCTATGTGGCCGGACGGAAGTGTAGGTGAGTGCGATGTATGTCACTCCAAGCACACTTTTGACGTTAAACAGGCAAGACATCCCAATGCCTGCGGCGAATGCCACCTTGGACCTGATCATCCCCAGAGGGAAATTTACTATGAATCCAAGCACGGAAATATTTTCAGAGCGAATGAAGCACAGGTAAATCTTGACTATGATTCATCAGAAGTGGCCGGAATTCCCCTTCCTTCACCCGTCTGCACAACCTGTCACATGGATGATGTTCCGGGAGTAAAAGGCACCCACAATGTCAGTGCCAGGCTGGCATGGGAGGCGCAGGCACCATGGAGCTACAGAACTATTTGGTTTGAAGAGGAGTTGGGCACATGGCAGGAAAAGAACGAACAAATGAAGACTGTATGTAAAAACTGTCACGCACCGGATTTTGTTGAAGATTATTTCATGATGTACGACCTTGTGAATCTTCAGTACAACGAAATCAGACGCCAGTTTGTCAAATGGGCAAAACTGTACGTAGAAGAAGGTCTGATCAAGCCCCTTAAAGAAACAACTGTTGACGGGCATACAAAAGCATATTCCGGTACAGTTATTAATGCCAGCTGGTACACCAAAGCCAGTGAACTTCTCTACAATTCATGGCACCATGAAGGCAGAAGATTCAGAATGGGTGCAGCTATGCAGGCGCCTGATTATGTGCAGTGGCACGGCATATGGGAGCTTCAACACAATTTACAGGAAATGATTGCCTGGGGTGCAGAAAGAGGTGTTGAGGAAGCTAAAAAGATTTATGAAAGTGACTCTCCCACAAAGTTCTTTACGTATAAGATTTACGATGTCCCCGGTGGTTTGTATTCACTTGTGACAGCGGAAGAGTTTGATGTACCGATGCTTTATCAGGTAATACCCAACTATTGGGAAAAGGTGAAAGCAAATGTTGAAGCCGCTTATGAGCAGGGACTTATTACTAAAGAAACCTGGGAAAGATGGCTTACAAGGTATGAAAACAAAGACAAATACCTCGGCAAAGACTATGCCGGCCATGAGATTTTCCAGAAGTATAATGAGCGTAGAAAGAAAGAGCTCGTTGCTGATGACGGTCCGCTTTCCGATGCGATAGGTCTTGATCTGCCCTCAGAAACACCGTTTGCAGAAAAAGAGAAATAACAGTTAAACAGGAGGCGGATTTTCCGCCTTCTGTAATTATATTTGTCCGGATTTTTATCTAAATATTTAGGTGATTCTCCGGGTAAATATACAAAAGATTAGGAGGAAATTAATGAAAAAAGTTTTAGGTGTTTTACTGGTGATTATTATGGCGGGAGTTTTATCAACTGTTAGTGCGGAACAAAAAGTTGCTCAACTTGATGATGAGATTATAACAAAGTCAACATTGGAAGAATATGTCAATAATTTTCTAGGCAATGAGTATGAAAAACTGCTGAATTCCGAGACCGGTTTAAAAAAGCTTGCTGATTATTACATCAATAGACACATTATATTGGAAAAAGCAAAGAAAACGATTTCACCTGAAAATGACCTGCTAAAGGGGCATATGCACGGTCAAAAAGATAACAAAAAGGTTGAAAACACTATGTATATTACAGCTTTTTTGCAGCGGGAAATAAATAACAAACTTAATCTTACAAAACAAGAGATGCAACGCTACATGAAAGAGAAAAATATTGATTCTGAAAGGGAAGCGGAGATTAAACTGAGCAATGAGAAAAGGGAAAGAATGTTTGACGAGCTCATTGCAGAGTTGAGGGCGGAGCACACGATTGAGTATTTCTAAGGTTTTAGGTTTTAGGTTATGGGTTATGGGTTATGGGAAAAATTAGTGTTAAGTGCTAAGAGCTAAGTTTACCCTGTTAAATGCTGCCGCAGGCACCCCATTGTCTCCACTTCGCAAGTGCAGGGGGAAAAAGGTAAAAGGGGGCACCCATAACAAGATTTTTGTCAAGTAGATATTCCTCCACTGTATGCATTTATATGCATTTTTTTGATCTATTTGCTAAAACTATTATATTTGCAAATTAAGCACCTTTGCTGCGCCTGTGTTTTCAAAAATTGTGTCAGCATAATGTTTATTGCGTACCACAAATTTATCAGCGTAAGGAAGGCTTTGGCTTCTTTAAGCCGATGCTAGCTGCACCAGACACCCATCAGGATTTAGGTATCACCAATATTCTGGGGTACCCGTTTCGCATTCCGCGAACCAGAAAAACGTCAGTACCATGCGATGTCTATAAAATTTGATATCAGAAACCATATTTAACTTTTATGTTTGGTGCCTTACCAATAGCATTGCACTTTGTGTGTATAAGTGAAGGAGGTACCTACTTTATTTCAACTTGTTAATGATTATCAGGCAAATAATGCATTATACGTGGTGCTTATGAGTACCAGGGGCAAAAGTGCTCTGCAGCATCAAGATCATACATACCCAAATCTCTGTGGAGTGATGTAAGAGAAATTCTCGAAACGGAAATCGCCAAAATTAAAATGGGCGATGTGGAAGATTTTACCAATTTCATGAATGCCGTAATAGATAAAAATGTTTTTAGCGATATTAGCGGCTATATTGATTATGCAAAACAGTCAAAAGAAGCCGAGGTCATAATAGGCGGTAATTATGATGACAGCAAAGGTATTTATAACGAACCGAGGGAGCTGGTTTACAAAGATCCATATATTGTAAATCAAAATTTTATACACTGTCTTGATAAACTGTTTGCAAAAGGGGCATATGTAGGTATTGCAACCCACGTTGAAAAGCTGATTTTTGAATCACTCAGGCTGATTGAAAATATAACCTGAAAAGGGAAGATTATGAATTTCAGATGCTTCTCGGCGTGGATGAACAGCTCAGAAAAATTATTGCTGAGGAAGGGCACAGACTCAGAGTTTACGTGCCTTTTGGCAAAGACTGGCTTCCATATCCCAAAAGAAGATTGAAAGAAAATCCTAAGATTGCAACACATGCTTTGAGACAGATGTTCGGGATAAACGGCCATAATTAATTTAAATTATTAACATGTTTTGAAGCTGAGCCGGGTGATTATTTTTCCAGCTTAGCTTTTCATTTTTAATATTATATCCAGCAGCTATGTAATTTGAAAATTTATTTTCCGGGTGCTGTTTACAATATTTCCCGTTTTTACTTATCAACCATTTTCTATCCCTTTGGCAATGCGGTCACCTATTTCTTTGTCTATGTTGCGCCAGTATTCAAGCGCACGTTCAAGAACAGGTTCGGAAACACCATCTGAAAGATGACCAATAACATTGGACACAAGTCTGTCACGTTCTTCTTCGCTCATAACTTTGCGTACCAATGTACCTGCCTGTCCCCAATCATTGTCATCTTTACGCAAAGTATAAGCAGAACGTATGAAATCTCCACTGGCACTCCAGATGGCTTCCTCAGGATAGTTTTCAGCATCGGCTTTAGGCCCTCCTTTTGTATTGGGTGCGTAGACAGGATCGGATACATTTTTAATCCGCATTGCTCCGCCTTTACTGTAACTGTACACTGGACTTTTGGGTCTGTTAACAGGAATCTGTTTGTAGTTTACCCCTAACCGCGCCCTGTGTGCATCCGAGTATGATATCAAACGGGCTTGAAGCATTTTATCAGGACTTGCTCCAATACCTGGCACGAGATTGTTTGGTTCAAACGCTGCTTGTTCAATTTCTGTGTGAAAATCGCTTGGATTACGGTTAAGAGTCAGACGGCCAACTTCATGCAACGGATAGTCTTCGTGTGGCCATACTTTTGTAAGGTCGAATGGGTTGAATCGGTAGTTTTGGGCCTCTTCAAAAGGCATAATTTGAACTTTTAGTGTCCAGCTTGGATAGTCTCCCTTTCTAATGGCATTGAAAAGGTCTCGTCTATGATAATCCGCATCTTCACCTGCAATACGATCACCTTCCTCTTGTGTGAGACATTCGATTCCCTGATCAGTTTTAAAATGATATTTTACCCAGAAACGTTCTCCTTTGCTATTTATCCACATGTAAGTGTGGCTTGAGTATCCGTTCATATGTCTATAACTTTTTGGGATACCACGATCACTCATTAATATTGTAACTTGATGGGCAGATTCTGGGGATTGAGTCCAGAAATCCCACTGCATATCATTATCCCGCAATCCGCTGTCCGCTCTGCGCTTCTGGGAATGGATGAAATGTTGAAATTTCATTGGATCTCGAATGAAAAACACAGGGGTGTTATTTCCTACCATGTCATAGTTGCCCTCACTGGTGTAAAATTTGAGAGCGAAGCCCCGAACGTCCCTCCATGTATCGGGACTGCCGCTTTCCCCTGCTACTGTTGAAAAACGGGCAAGTACTTCGGTCTTTGAGCCTTTCTGAAACAAGGCAGCTTTTGTGTAAGCACTAATATCTTCAGTTACTTCAAAATGACCAAATGCCCCTGAACCCTTGGCGTGGGGCTGCCGGTCAGGAATCATTTCCCGGTTAAAATTAGCCATCTGCTCCATCAAATAGTGATCCTGCATCAGAATTGGGCCGTCAGCGCCCACCGTCAGTGAAAATTCATCACTGGACACAGGGATTCCGGCATCTGTTGTTGTAAATTTTTTGCTATTTTTTTTCATTATAGCCCTCCTTTTGATTTTATTAATATGCTTAATCTGTGCTTTAAATTATATCTTTCCAAAAAGCAGTAGTCAATGATAATATATATTTAAGGAAAAAAATTATTAATTAACTATTAGACTTATTTTAAATTATTCATTTCCAAAATTTTCACACAACTTATCTTTGTATTTTTAAATAATTTAAAAATAAGGCAGGGGTAAAAAAACTACCTGGTATCACCCCAAACTTTATATAAAAGTCAAGTTTTACATAAAGTTAGCTAACATGATACTGATTTCAATGTAATTTGCACAAAGGAAGCAGCCGATGTCGGATGTGTTCCCTTAGCATCAGTCAAAGACTGATAAATTTGTGTATACAACATATTTACCAGTCTAAAAGCCTGGTGATAGACGAAGTTAATCAATTTGTGTACACAATAAAAAATGGGGTAACGCCAGTAAAAAAACTACGGATTGACAATTGCTGTTTATTAAGTAAGTTACAATAATTATGCAAAATCAAATGAGTCAATTATTAAAAGATTATGGACTAAAGGCAACTCCTCAGAGAACAGTTATTCTGAGGGAGATAACTGAAGCAGGGCATATTAATGTTGAAGACTTATATGAAAAAGTAAAAGAGAAACTCCCAACAACTTCTCTTGCCACTATTTACAAAAATGTTCACAGCTTGGTCGAATCAAATCTGCTTACAGAGCTTTTTATCGAAGGCAGAAAAACTATGTACGAAATTGATAAAGGCTATCATGTACATTTAATATGCTGGGAATGCGGAAAAGTAAAAGACTTTTTCATGGACTCAGAGGATTTAATTGAATTTTTTTCCACATATATAGATAATAAAATTACATTAGTTACAGCTAATATTTATTATATTTGCAATAACTGTTTTCAATCATAGTCGACCCTGTAAATAATTTTGTGTAAGTGCCATTTTATACACTCAACCGTTCCTCATATTCTATCAGAAACCTGTTCATAGCGGGCTTCCAATCCCTGAGAGGCATTGTCCATTTTTTGGATGCCTGCATAATTGCCAAATATACCACCTT
>JASMTO010000136.1:0-4660 GCA_041694215.1 bacterium | reverse complement strand
CAGTATCTGCATATGGCAATGTGGCAAAAGGTGTGCTTGGCTTTATTTGGCATTTAAATATATTCATAAAACCACCCGGCTACAATGTTAATTTGTCAAACTGATTTTGAAGAGCGGCATCATTAAACGTTATTTTTATACTCCCATATCCACGGCTGCCAGAGCCTCCAAGGGTATCGTATGTAAGTAATTTCAAGCCTGTGAGTAGCTCTTTTTGCATTTCATCAATATTGTCATCTTCGAAGCATCTTATACCTATTGAAAAATCAAATTTAGCACCACGAGGGACACGCTCATATAATCTCAAAGAGCCTCTAAGAGCTGTGCCCGTTTTCCTGTCTATGGCTGTCTCAGCTTTTATCTCCGTGTAGCTGCCGGAGAGATCAGTTAATGCACGTGCTGAATCATCAGTTAAATAGCAATCCCTGAATACAAACCGGCTTACACCATATTCATTTGTTTTCTCAGTGCCTGCAGCCCCAAAATATTTTATCACGTTTATTGCTTTGTTTTTGGTTTTATCATCCTGGATATTATCTAAGTGCTTCACATTTAATAATTCATAATCACTGGAATTGCTTTTATGACAATATAGATGGATATTATAAAAATATTCCAGAAGCGATTTTACTTTACCCTTTAGACTACTGCCGGGTATAATCGGCTTTTTGGTAAGAGGGTCTTTTATTACAGCATTATCCACACCACCTATATGCATCTCTGTATCTCCACCGCCAATGTGCAAGCCACTTAAAAGCTCGATCTGCCCGTTAATTGTATAAATTTTCATAATCTGCCTCCCTTCTAATTTTCTTTTGGGTTCAAGAATTTGTAATATCCAAGTACTGCTTCAAAAAAAAGCATAAAACGATCAAGATCTTCTTTCGAAGAGATATCAAGAATATTTGACTTAATAAAGCTTGTGCAGTTTTTCCCGAGTTTATCTCTTCCTGAAGCATACATAGCCTTTGAAGCTATCAAGTATATATTCGGGAGATATTCCTCGAACTTAGAGGGGTTAGTTCTTATTGATGTAGCATAAGTAAACAGTTCATCATAAAATTTTCTAAGCTGGGTATTTGAATTTAGATCTTCCTTTGGCCTATTTTTGGAGTCAAAATCCTTTTTTAAGCTTTTGGCCAACTCGCTTGCTTTGTGTCTGATAAGCTCAGCCAAATCTGCACCTTTTACAATGTAGGCTTTGACATCAAAATTATTCCCCTGGCCTTGTTGATTTCTTTCCTGACGTTGTGGACTCATATCTGCCTCCTAATTATTTCTTTTACTATATAAATAATCGGTAATTACTGACTCTAATACTTCGGGCTTTTCATCTATTTTGCTATAAAAATAGCTTGCAAGCTTTTCTTTTAATTCATTATTATTTTTGTATTCCTTGCCCAGAATATATTTTAGCTTAGGAATCCATAGTACAGAATTAATAGAGGTTTTTTGTTCCCTTAGTTTTATTAAATTGAGAATTTTATATAAGAATCCTGTAGTAAAATTGTTTTTGTTCATTTGTGCCATTTCACTGAATTCTGCCATTTCACTTAAGAAAATTTGCCAGTTTGCTGTGGCACTAAATATGGAAAATTTATTTTTACACAATGGATCGCTCTGTCTTTTGGATTGCTTGATTTTTGATTCTGTTGCTTCAGCCATAAAACCTATAGGGGTATTTGGTTTAAAAACTCCGATTCCCCCTGAGAGCGTTACGTCACTATTTTCCCCGCTGAAATAACGAAACTGTTTTTCTATATCAAAAGCCAAATCGATGGTGTTTTTATACGGGCCTATAAGAAACAAATCATCACCTCCGGCAAAAACTGTGTATGTGTTTTTATAGTAATCCTTTTGTGATATAAAATACGGTAGATAGCTGCTAAAAAATAAATCCAGCATTCTGGACATAGTTGACAATCTTGAAAAGGTAAGCCTGTATTTATTCAAATCTTTGGACTCCAGACCTAAAGCAAAAAGAGCTCCCAAATTATCCACATCCGCTTTAAATACTGATATAGCATCTATACCTTCATTCTCTTTTGCCAAATCTTCAAAGGATAGCGTTTTTAAATCACCTTTTAAAAAATCTTTTGGCACGTAGGTATTTATATATGACTTTTTAAAACCGTTAAATTTATTATCTAATGCTATATCTAAAATATTAAATACATCTTCTTTGTATTTTTCTAACTGTGACTTTTGGATAAATTCATAATCGATACAATCAAAGATTTTACCACTGTCTTTACCAATAAAAGCAATTAACTTACCTTCATCAGGCTTTGTGGCCTCCACAAGCTTTTCGCCTATCTCATGTATTTCATTACAAAAATTGCACTTTGAATATTCACTTACTTCTCTTATACCGCATATGGAGCATACCTCTTTATTTTCAAATCTTTTGTAATAATCGTTAAAAAGTGCATCTTGATTCTGTAAATCAAGTTTAGAAGCCTTCTCCAAATCCGTTTTCTGAAGTAAGTTAATCCATATTTTTTCAAAATTGTTCCCCAAAAAATCTGATGATGATGCCACTTGATGAGCCAAGCCGAAAGAAACAGATCCAAAGTAATTGCTATACAGCCACTTGTTGATATCTTTTTTTATGTTTTTTACCTGTTCTATAGAATTTTTTGTATTTTGCGCCAAAATAACAAACATCCCGGCGGCATTGATCATAATATTAAATGATGGCAAACTTAATTTTTCTAAAATATGATAAGCAGCAGCCTCGGTTAATAAAGAAACGTAAAAAGACTTACCTCTCAAATACTTGGAAGGCGTTTTGGAAGCATCTTTAACTTCACCAAAAATAAATTTCTGAATACCAAAGAATTCTCCTCTTATAAGTAGGAAGCGTTGGTCATCACCCATTTTACTAACATCTATTTCTTTTAAATCACTGGTTTTCAGGTAATTATACAAAGCTGCTGCAAAAGCAGCTGTTGTCTTGGCATGGTGAAACAAAGACACATCGTCCTCTTCTGTTACCGTAGAAGCCGGAGCTAAACCAAAACATTTCTCATATGCCGTTTGCAATGCGTCTGTAAATAGTAATAAGTTTGTATTATCTATACGTTCTAAGTAATTGATAAATGTATTTACCATATTTTCATACTTCGCCTCGGCTTTATTTTTCTCAAATTCACTTATTTTGACAGGGAAAATGGATGTGGCACAAAGCTCTTCTATATCGTAACAAAAACTTTTATCAGGAGCTTTATTCTTCAAAGTAAGTTGGGGTAACAATGAAATAAGCGGTATTTTACGGTAATCATATTTTCCTTTTTTTTCACTTTTGTTAAAATTTTTATTTTCTTCATAGCTATCCCGGTCAAATCCCGATGCTAACCTGTCAGAATAAGCAATAATTTTACCTAAAAAGCGATCAGGATTGTGGTGGCCGGCTGAAACATTAACAAAATCTTCATTAAAAGACTCTTGCCACAACTTTCGTATTAAGTTATTGCCCGCAAAATAAGTCTCCAGAAATTCAGCACTGTGTAATGCATGTATATGGGAATACTCCCCTGGGAGTAAATTTTGCCTGTTTTGAGAATTTATGGAATAATCTTCTCCTAATTTTTTACCACTGCGCTGAATAGGTTTGCCAATATCATGCAAAAATGCTGCAATCCCTATTAACGTGGATTCAAATCTCATATCATCCATTGTTTCCTCCAGATCCTAAATCTTTCACTCAATTGTTTTTATTACCACCTTACCCAAGCCGAAAACCGGATTTTTCCCAATATTAAATATTTCAGCAAATCTAAAAAATGGCAGGAAATCACCAAGATCGCCTTTGTAGGTAATTTCCCCAATGATCCCGTCCATTCTCAGTTTGGCTTTCTGCCTACCGGAATATCTCTGCCATTCATACATCTTTAGGTTATTCTCCGCCTCTTCTATGGTCTCAGATTTTTTTAATAAATCAGGGACATCAATAAAATCATCTATATTTGTGTCGTTATAGTAATAATTTAACAATTCCACTCTTCTAAGGGCAGCCAGGAAAACGTCTTTAAAGTCAGGGGCTAACACCAAAGTGCCTTTTCTTTTGAGCCTAAAAGGGGTTAGGAATGAAAGTGTGATACTGTTTACTTGCTCAGATGTTTTGCCAAATTGAAAAATATCAACGTTATAATCAAGCTTGTCATTATGATAAATATTTTTGTTATTTTGACATATGCTTGTTATTTTGTAATTTCCCCTGTGTTTACCTATTCCCTTTTCCCCCATTTCTTTAAAAGTAAATACAAAATATGGTAAAGCTTGTGTATATTCACCGATCAAAACCAAAGTAAAACTAAATGTACTACCAGGTAGCAAACGTTTCTCATCTGTTAAAGGAGGGATTAATACATAAGGGTGCGGAATTAAAATACCTGTTTTGTGTAAAGGTTTGTCTGTGATGCCTTTGGTTTCAAATATCCTTGAGTAATAACATGACCTAACTGCCATACAGCTATCGCAGTCTGCTTGATTGCGCAAAACACACACAAGCTTTTTAAAATTAACGCCAAAGGCTCCTCTGAACGTAGAACCTTTAAATTCGGGAAAATAAATATCACTAGTGGCAGTACAGTGAAAATCGATTACACAATATTTAATATGACACCCCTTTGGTAGTGTAAACTAAATTGTGTCATTA
>JASMTO010000135.1:0-6791 GCA_041694215.1 bacterium | reverse complement strand
GATATTCATAAACATCTTTATCAAGTGCTTCTAGAATACGATTGTTAATAGTTTTTTCTGCAGCTAAATGCCACTTTGTGCAGTTATATTTTCTTATGATTTTATTTATTTCTTCAGCGATTGCTTTAATCAATTTTTTTTCAATTTCTTCTTGCAGGTTGTGGTTTTCACCAAAACCTTTTATAACCTGTCCACCCCCTTGTTCTCTCCCAAAACGCCCCGCCTCATCAGAAAGCTTTTCACTTATTCGTTTGTGGGCATCAATATTCACAAATTCTTCCAGTAATTCTAATCTTGGAGATTCCATTGGTTCTTCGATAACTTCATAGGCTTTGAAGTGTCCTAAATCTGTCACAATGAAAATTTCTGCCATATGCCCTCCTTTTCCAAAAACATTTAATCTACAAGAAAATATAATCTATTGTAATTTATTTGCCACAGGATTTTTAACTTAAACAAAGAGATATTGCTTTTTAACATCTCATCTATTATAATTTCCGTTTGGTTAGATAAATAAATTTGAATTTATGTTTCGCATTTAGTTCGGTCATTGGGAAATTTTGTAAGAGACATGGCGTTACACCTTGACTTTGTTTTTTGTAATGATCACGTTTTGTTTCATTGCAGGTAAAGAGTTGCAATAGAAACAAGTGCTAAATATGAGATATTAAATAATGAAGGAGATTTGTGTTATGATACCGATGCTTGATTTGAAAAGAGAAATTGCAGATATAGGGGATAAAGTAAAAGAGGCTGTTTTTGAAAGTATTGAGGAAACAAAATTTATCCTTGGTCCCCACGTCAAACAGTTTGAAGAAAAAGCAGCCAACTATTTAGGGACGAAATATGCAATTGGTGTCGGTAGTGGCACCGATGCTCTTCATCTTGCCCTGAGGGCAGCCGGGATAAAAGAAGGGGATGAAGTTATTACTACACCTTTTACATTTATTGCAACCGCTGAAGCTATAGTGTATTGCGGAGCAAAACCTGTTTTTGTGGACATAGATTTTGATACTATGAATATCGATGCAAAAGCTGTTGCTGGTGCTGTTACGAGTAAGACCAAGGCTGTGCTGCCGGTGCATCTCTTTGGAAACCCATGTGATATGGATGAGATTGTTAAAATAGCTAAAGATAATAATTTATTGGTTATAGAAGATTGTGCCCAGTCTTTTGGAGCTACATATAAGGGGAGATATACCGGCGCAATAGGGGATGTCGGTTGTTTTAGTTTTTTCCCCAGTAAAAATTTAGGATGCTATGGCGATGGTGGTCTTGTCGTCACTGACGATGAAAAAATATATAAAGAGATTATTGCTTTGAGAAATCATGGCTCTTATGAAAGGTATTATCATGAGAGGATAGGGTATAATTCGAGGTTGGATGATATTCAGGCAGCAATTTTAAATGTAAAGCTGGATTTTCTTGAAAAGGGCAATAGCGATCGCATTGACATTGCTAATAAGTATAGAGAAAATATAGGGGATTGTGTACAATACCAAAAAACTACTCCTGGTTCCAAACATGTTTATCACCAATTTAGCATAGTGGCGGATAACAGAGATAATATCATTTCAGAGCTTCAGAAAAATGATGTAGCCTCTGCCATATACTATCCTATCCCTTTACATTTGCAAAAAAGTTTATCCTATTTGCAATATGGGCGGGGCAAATTTCCAAATGCGGAAATGCTGGCTTCAAAGATTCTTTCCCTGCCTATGAATCCATATTTGGAGGATGAAGAAATTACAATAATTAGTGAAATTGTCAAACTATCTGTGAAATAACAGGTGCTTATGTTAAAAAAGGCAGGGCTATCAATACTTTTTTTTTTACTGAAGCTGTATGGTAAAACGTTACGCTTTGAAACTATATACCCCGAAAATTATAAAGGTAGAGAAAGGGGCAATATCTTTGCCATATGGCACGGGCAAATGCTGCCCCTGATTTTATTTTATAAATACAGAAATACCGTTACAATCGTTTCCAAGAGTAAAGATGGGGATATTGCTGATTATTTCCTTGGTAGGTTCGGGTATGTCACAGCGAGAGGTTCCTCCTCTAAAGGTGGGACTGAATCCCTTCTGAAAGCAGCTTATTTAATAAAAAAGAATTCAGCTGATGCTGCTATTACAGTGGATGGCCCTAAAGGTCCGAAACTTTCAGTCAAACCTGGTGTCATTTATCTTGCAAAAAAAACTTCAGGGGTGCTTGTACCTGCTGTTTGTAAAGTAAAATATTATAAGAAATTCGATAGTTGGGATAATTTTATTTTGCCTATGCCTTTTAGTAAAATTTATATTTATTTTGGTGAGGGAATTTCTTTTGAAAATGATTCTGTCAATAAGGTGAGCAGTGAAGAAATAGATATGGTAAGGCAAAAAATGCTGGAGCTAACACGTGATCATTTTGAAGATTTTTTATAATATCCTCATATATCTTTTAATTCCTGTAGCTATGCCTGTGGGCTACATTTTTGCCTATAAAAGAGGGGAGCAGACCAATTATTTTGAGCGGTTTGGATTTATTAAGCTTAAAAGTGAACATAAAAAATCCGTTTGGTTTCACTGCGCCAGTGTGGGAGAAGTAAGGAGCATTAAGTCACTGGTGGAGGAAGTAAGGAAGAGGTATCCAGATTATGCTATTGTTTGCTCCACCATTACTGCGACAGGTAAAGAAATGGCTGAAAAGTATCTAAAGCCTGATGAAGCTTTTTTGCTTCCTATTGAAAACTCAATAGCCATAAAATATTTAATAAATGTGTTAAATACAAAAGTAATGTTTATTGTGGATACAGAGTTATGGCCTAATCTTATCAATGTCGCATCAAATAATACTAAGCTGTGTTTGATAAATGGGCGATTGTCAGAAAAGAGTTTTAAAAGATACAAAAGATTATCTTTTATTTTTAGATCATTATTGGAAAAATTTGACAAGATTTTTACTAAAAGTGAAACTGATTCAGATAGATTTTCTGATTTGTTGGGATCAAAAAAAAATATTTTTAACATTGGTAATATTAAGTTTTTTGAACAAACATCTGTAGTTTTGCCTGAAATGTTAGAAGGTTTCCGACATATGAAGATATTTACAGCAGGTAGTACACATGAAGGGGAAGAATCCCTTGTAATCAGCGCCTATAAAAAATGCAGAGAAAACATCAATATGCTTTTTATAGCACCCAGGCATATAAATAGGGCTGATGCAGTCGTTGCTGATGCAAATAATGAGGGGCTATCAGCTAAAAAATTCTCACAAATGTGTCCCAACGACTTGGTTGATGTGGTGGTTGTGGATTCTATGGGGCTTCCGGAATCATTGTATTATATTTCTGATAAAATTTTTGTGGGAGGATCTTATGTAAATATTGGAGGGCATAATATATTTGAAGCGTTGCAGTTTAGAAAGGTTATTGCTTCTGGAAGATTTATACAAAATTTCAAAGAAATAGGTGATATTGCATTACGATACGGGCTTTTATGTATAGTGAATGATGAAAACGACCTTGTGGAATACCTTAAAGACACTCAGAAAATGGAGTATGATTTTGACGGATTTTTCCATGATCTTTACCGACTTAACAAAAATAAAACCGACCTAATATTGGATGAAATTCCCGATGAAAAATAAGATAACTAAAATTCTTTATAATTTTATGCTTCATAAAAACAGAGATCAGATAATTAGATATGGGAGTTTTTTTGGTAGGCTATTTTATTATCTAATCCCTTCCTGGCGGAAACTTGTTAAAAAAAATCTGGAGATACTGGGTGCTGATTGTAGCAGGAAATCTGTGAAAAATGTTTTTAAAAATAATTTTACATCATTTGTCGAAATATTTTTTATCCCAAAAATTATTGATGAGCAGTTCATAGTAAACTATGTTGATATTGTAAATGAAGAGGAAGTAAGGGATTTTATCAAAAACAATAAAAAATATGTGATAGTAAGCGCTTTTACGGGATGCTGGGAATTGGCACCCACACTTTTTGCAAAAGTTTTCAAGACAGATGTGGTGGTTATTGGCAAGAAAGCAAAGTGGGATAATTTTAACGATATGAACATATCCCTACGTAATAACCGTTATGTGGAATATCTACAAGATATACATAATCTCAAAGATATTTATGGCTATTTGGATAATAATGTGCCTGTGTGGCTTTTGTTGGATCACGGTATAAAAAAGGAGCGTTCAATATTTGCAGATTTGCTGGGGTTGCGCATGTTTTTTAATGCTGCTATTGCTACCATATGTATTAGAAAAGATATTCCTGCAATCCCATCCTTTTGCATAAGAGAAAACAAATCAATTAAATTACTAAACTATCCCCCTATTTTCCCTGATAAGAAACTTGATTTAAGAAGCAGGATAAGGCAATTTGCTAATGGTATAAATGCTGTATATGAAGATGTTATAAAAAAATATCCTGATCAGGTGTTGCATCTATATAAGCAATTGAAAAGGATGGGATCTGAAAATGACACAAAAACCAATAGTATTTCTTGATAGGGATGGTACCATAAACAAAGAGGCCGGATATATTAACCATCCGGATAATTTTGAACTATATCCGTTTGTATTTCACGGTTTACGGATGCTAAATGTATTTGGGATTTACGCTGTAGTAGTTACCAACCAGGCTGGGGTGGCAAAAGGATATTTTTCTGAACATTTTCTAAAGAACATACATGCAAAAATGGTTAATCTGATAGAAGAAAATGGAGCTTATATTGACGGCTTGTATTATTGCCCACATCATAAAACGGAAGGAAAAGGTGAGTATGCGGTTGATTGTAATTGCAGAAAGCCGAAAACAGGGTTAATTGAACAAGCCCTTAAAGATTTAAAAGGAACTGTTGATACAAATAGGATGTATGTGGTAGGGGATAAATTGTCAGATATTTATATGGGTATAAATGCTGGGTGTAAAAGTATTTTGGTCAAAACAGGATATGGCAAAGGGGTTGTAGAGGCCACAGATACTAATATACCTGCTACGATTACGGAGAACTTTCTTACCGCTGTTATCTGGATTCTAAACGATTTAAAGCTTACAGATTATTAAATATTGCCATTTTTTATGTACTAATTACATTGAATATTACTATGCAACAGTTGATGAATGCTTACAGCTACAGCAAATGTTAAAATGAATTAGCTATAATAAAAGTTTTTATTTAAACATATAGGAAAAGATGATAAACAACACCTATGCATGAAAACGAAATACTGGAAAAAATAAAATATCTGCTCACAAAATTTCCTGATGGTATCACACTTACCCATGCCGAAATCTTGACTTTGTACCTTTTACATCTGCATAAAGAGGAAGCGGAAGAAAACGATTTTATTGACAAAGATGTTGTGGATATAGCAATACAACAAAGCTTCAGCTATCTCAGCAGCTTTGATTGTGATCTGCCATGGCGGACTGACACAGTAATGGAAAACCTTATCAAGAAGGGCTTTTTACTGTACTCTTCCACAGAAAAGAATGCATATTATATCTCTGAGATCAGCTCCAGCATATTGAGGGGACTTTTTGACAGGGACACCGAGATTACTTCTGATGTTGAAAGTAATCTAAATACGATACGCCTCTCCCTTAAAAGCCTTGAGGATGCAGATGAAAGTGAAGTGAACGCCTTTTTCAGACACACGTTTTTCGACCTTATTCTAAAGCTGGATATTAAGATAAAGCAGCTGAAAGAAGATATTGTGGACAGTAAATGGGAGATAAAATCTGCCATAAGAAGCGGCAGTGAAGAGTCCTTCACCTATTTCCTTCAAGGGCTTGAAAAAATAAGGGAACGCTTAAAGGAGATATCAACCTCCCTTTCCAAATACTCATCCTATAATCAAATATTATACATGATGAACACCATTGAAAAACGTTTTGAAAACAACAGCGAAGTAACGGACAATATCCATAAAGCCTCGAGAAAACTTTTCAGCATAAAAAATGAGCTGGAAAACACATTGACAGATGTTACAGAATTTATAAACAGGCATGTCAGCCTTATAACGTCCCAAATCAGTATAAGTGCACTGGATAAGATACTGGAATTTCAGAAAAAACTGTTAAATGCATTCACATCTTCCCCTGTTTATTTGAGAAAACCCAAACGGCAGAAGGTTACGGATTTCAAATACAACTGGAAAACTCAGGAGCGCAAACCGGTATATATCGATACGGAAAACAAAGTGCTCAAAGAAGAAATTGATACACTTGAAAGGGATGAATTGAAAAAGATTATAGCGTATATATTGAAAGAGCTTGAAGGAAAACATTATATAGATTACATTCAAACAATCATGCAGTTTGATTTGGTGAAGGAAAATCTGCCCAAATACTATAATAAAATACTCTATGATCTGCCGGAAATATGCAATGTCATCGTGAAAGATTCCGAATTCAAATATGAAAACTGTTATTTATCAGAAATAACATTAAGCAAACAAAAGGTGAAACATGCCGGAAACAAATATAGTTAATCTTATCAGAGACCATAACCCTACATTTAAAAAGGTAAATTATTTATAACTGGATGGGATAAATATTCCTGCGGGCAATATGCCGACTGAATATAACTTTATCGAGGAGAATATAAATATTTTAACAGAATATTACGATTTTCTTGGCTACAAGCTGCAAAATTATGACAGCAATTTTTACCTGTCTGTTCCCAGAAAGGATAGATACACATCCTTTGAGTATTTCAGCAAAGCAGAAACGTTTCTTGGGATGTATCTTGCCCACAAATTTTTTCAGAATACCGAAAACCCGACA
>JASMTO010000134.1:0-4822 GCA_041694215.1 bacterium | reverse complement strand
TTCCCTGACATAAAAACTAAATCACCTTGATTGCCTGCAGCAATTGAAGCACCGACTCTTCCCTTACCTATAAGTTTTAATTCTTCAGCAGCTTGTTCTTGTGTTATTTCTCCACTTCTAACTCTATCATATAGTCCTTCTACATAATTCATAAAAGCAATTCTTTTCGGATCGGAAGCTCGCAAAGCAGCTTCCGAGTAACCAAGCTCTCTTCCTATTTCTCCTATGAGCATATTTTTACCCTCTGTGTATTCTTTCTGAAAAATTTCCTCATTAGCCATGATATTACCAAGTCTTTCAGCACTCAAGTTACGATCTTTGGCTATCTCTGCAAAAGCCTTTTCTGCTTCGTACCTCTGTCCATATTTCATATCAAGGGCTTCCATAGCCTTGTTTGGATCATCTTCAAAAGTATTCCAGAATTGCTGTGCTTCTGATTTATCCATGTAGGTGGACATAGCGGCAAATCTTTGTATTCCTTGTTCACCTTCACCATAAGAAACTACACCATCTTTATTAGTATCCCAGCCTTCGATTTTACCTGCTTTGACAGCTTCTTGCATTCTTGCGGCACTTATTTGTGCTTTTTGATAACCATTAAAATTATCCCATTTTTCCATAGCCGCATTGTAATTTGCTATACCTTGAGCCGCTTTCATACTTCCTAAGCCTATAACATCACCTAAATCTTTTGTGCTGTATTCTGCACTGGTTTCCGCATTTTGTCTCAATGCTCCTGAAGCCTGCATACTTGCCATAAGCAGAGCCTGAGAATTTGGATTGTCAAATTCCTCAGCACCCATTTTAAATCCTTCGGCTTCTACATTCTTTCTTGTCTGATTAAATGTTGCAATATCGTTCTTCATCTCTTGTATTTTATCTGCATCAATCTGACCGTCACCATTCGCATCATATTTGTTTAATTGACTATCTAAAACATCACCCATTCTATCATATTTCCTTGCCAAATCATGATTCCCCAGTTTAGCCGCTTCCGCTTCATATTTAGAGAGTGTACTTTTTGCACCATACATCGCATTAAGTGTATTTTGAGGACTTTGAAGCTCAGAAGTCATGCTTGCAACATCTCCCATACTTTTCGCCTGAGCCGCTTTAAACATCCCGTCAAACATATCACCGCCGCCCATTTCATTAAAAGTTCTTTCTCTTTGTTTCATTTGCATACCCTGTTGAGCGGCATTTACTGTTGATCGTCTTGCAAAGAAATCCTGCGTGCCTGTTCCACCGGAATAACCAAATTCATTCATTAGCCTTTTTGTTGCTTGTGCGTCCGTACTTTCCTGCATGTATTGTTGGGCAAATCCTGTCTGCCTGTTCATTTGCATACCGATAGTGTCAACACCGCTCTCATTCCATTTAACCATTTCTTCTGACATTGAACCTTGTCTTTGTATCTGTTCCATTCCCTGCGGACTTGCTCCCATTGCCGCCGCACCATAAGCACTCATAGCTATACCTTGAGCTAAAGCTCCAGTTGCCCAACGACCGCCCATAAGGACAACTGTTGCAAGTGCAGGCATACTCAGCATCAGGTATCCTGCAACTGCCATATAATTTTGAGCAAAATCTGTTAGATGACCTATATTGCCAATAGTAAGTCCATTAGACATCCCGGAAATTTCTCCTGCAATCTGTGACTGCCATAAACCTGCCATTGCAAGAACATAGTTGATAATAGATAATATTGGATTCCATAGCTGTATCCAGATTAGAGACTGAAAATAATTTGAAACAAGTTTCCAGCCGTTAGGAAGTATAAAGAAAAATAGTATAATAGGCAAAACACCTATCATTAATACTTCCATAACATTCTTAAATACAGGCATCACTTTTGAACCGAATCTGGCTAATATATTACCTTTTTGCTGATACTGTTCGATGCCCATTTCTGAAATAAACTGATTGTAAGCATCTCTGTCGTTTACATAAGCACCATTAGCAAGACCTTTAGTAACTGTTTTGGCAACTGCTGATTGTACCATAGCGTTATATGTTGAATAGCTTGTGTTTGTGAAATATGCTAAAGATTCAGATAGTGAACTTGTATAAGGTAAAAGTTTTGTTTCAGAGTTAAGATTACCAAGAACATTATTTACATGGTTTTGTATTCGTGCATGAAGGTTTGTCGGATAATATGTTGAACAAGTTGTCTCATAACCGTTTATATTAACCGGCACATCATACCTTGAAGTTAAACCTTCCGGAAAAACATTAGTATTTACTAAAGAACCGTTATTTAAAAGTTGTTTTTGTTCTGCACTAGTTAAACCAAGTGCATCCCATATAAGGCATTTACTTGCATATTCGTTTAAATCTGATTTTATCTGTGCATCCTTTAGCTCAAAGCTATTTAAATCTCTTAAAGCTTTAAATGGTCCAGCAAAACCGATTTCGCTATATCCTAACTGAGAAGGTAAAGCATTATTTTTCCCAAAAAGCACTGTTGTAGTAGGCACACTGAATGCGGTATCCGTAAAGTCAGTCACAAAATAACCGAAGCTTGATATAAGTTCCCCGACAAAAGCGTAACCGTATGGCACGTCATCCACTAAATAAGTTTCATCAAGTGTTACATCCTGAATAACTAATTCAGTCCTGTCCCAAAAAAAGAATGTCAGCACAAATATTGAAAGAAACATATATTTTAGAAATTCAAACTTTCTGCTGAATACACTCATATAGACTGAAGCCGCAAAACTCATCACGAATATTGCTTCAATTGCAGAAGCAAAACTTGAGCTGTTAAACATCATCGCTATTGCATTAAAAGCACCGTGAATCATAGGGGCGTTCCCGTATGTATAATATATACTACTTGCAAAGGCAGAGACCGGAGATAAAATAAATATAATTGCAATTAGCTTTCTCATAATAAACCTCCTGAGTTAGATGCCGACCTTAGCAACAAGGCTATCAAGGTTGTAAAAAAGAACATCAGTGCAAAAAATATTATCTGATTGCCGATACTTTTTCTTTGCGTAAAAACTCTTAACCAAGAGCCGAAAAAGAAAATGATCACGGAAATACCGGCTAAATAATTGGTATATTCGTATGTAGTCAAATAGAGAATAAGTATAAGATTTACCAAAGCACCAAAAATGCTTATTGAAAAGGCTTTAAAAAAGCCTTTAGTTTTATTTACAACCCTACTGTCGCTTTTTTTATCAATTTTTTTAAGTGGTATGTTTATGATTACAATACAAGTTATCAAATATAATCCTGCAAATATATAGCCTACCGTTTGCATGTGACCCCCTGCTATTTGTTAAAGTTTGACAAACTGCTTCCTAAATTCAAAGTGCCTAAATTAGAGATAATTTCTTTTCCTTTATTAATACTCATGTTAGCAAGTTGCTGTGATTGTGATATTTCCCTAATAAACTTTTCTCTTTGCTCTCTGAATACTTTATTAAGCTCAACACTTGCTTCACGATAAGTTGCGAAAAAATTTTCAATTTCTTTTGTTATGCTTGCAGGTACTCTTTTAGAAGAAAGCAGTATTGGTTTACTTTTATGAATAGCGTCGTTTATATGTGACAAGAAATAATCGACCATCCAATATGAAAAGAATGTGGATATTACCTCAAGATCAGATTGTATGGGGATATTTCGTCTGTAATTTGTAGTAAGAAATAGAATCATATCGCTGAAATTAGGCATAACAGGCATTCTTAGATATGCTCTTTCGTCAGGGTTTAAAGCCTCTCCGTCTGCGAGTTTTTGTATTGCTGAGTAAAGTGTATTGTAAATTTCTTCTCTTATCCCCGGAAGTGTGACAGTCGCCGGTGTCAGTCCCGTACAGGTTGTATTTACAATACCCAGTGTTGCACATTCGACAGAACAGTTATATGTATCAATTTCGCCGCCATTTATGAAAGCATTAATAACGTCCTCACTTTTAGTTGACATAGTTGGTGTATGAACTCTAAATATTACATTTACTTCCTCAGGATTATCTGGTTCGCATTTTCCTTCTTCATCAGTTTGGGGAAACCATTCAACCGTTCCGAATATAGCCATTGCGGCTTTAAGTGTTTCATCACTTGCAAAGTGCAAATCTGCCAATGCGTCATAAACGAGATTGCCTCTTGTTGATTTAGCAAACTGATCCGGATTGTTCCAAATGTCTTTCATTGCCTCAACCATTGTTCCTGCAGCTCCCTTTGCAACATCTTCTGCCTTTTTATCTTGCTGAAAACTTTCACCAATTGATTCTCCAAGAGAAGAACTAATATTTTTACCTATTTCGCACATATTGCCTTGTAGCTGTTGCATCCATCTCGTATATTTTTGTATCTTTTCTAATACTTCAGCAACAGTAGGTATAGAGTAATCAAGTCCTATTAAAAGACCCCATGTTAATGAAGTTCCACCCTGTTCAAGAATTTGTTGAATCATATCCAGATTGAGAATGGATATAAGACCTGCATTAAAGTCCATGCCTGAACAGGACACTCTCAAAGAGGGCGGCTGAAAAGTCATAACCGGAGGAGTTGTCTGATCTATTCTCATACTCATTGACCCACCACTGTATATTTTTCGCCCCCCTGCCTTAAATGAACCGGGCATTTGTGCATTGGACATAACTCCCATACTATCAAGGAAGCTTTCCATATCATTAGCAATTCCGGCATTGGCTGAATTTATCCAGGGTGATGAAGGCACAATGGTGACCGTGAGGATCACTGTTATCATTAGTACTGAAACAAATTTATTGAACATTTCTTAAACCCCCTAAACTGTTAATATTCAATACTGAATTATTCTTCTGTACCGGACTTTTAGGATTCACACCTTTTTC
>JASMTO010000133.1:0-4343 GCA_041694215.1 bacterium | reverse complement strand
CAATGACTAATGACGAAATTAAAGTTTTAGAACAACAAGACAAAGACAGAAGAGAGAGATTATGGCAAGAGATAGAAGAGCTTGCCAAGTTTCAAATTAAAAAACAAATTGAGAAGACAAAAAAAAAGAAAGGGAGATGAGCAGATGAGATACGAACTTTACGTAGACAATATTGGCAGAATAGGCAGCTATAGCAATTTGGATGCTAGTCGCAATCCCTTCGAACAGGTCAATTCCGTAAATTTAAAATGAAAACATCTATAATAATATTGCTTACAAGTGTCGCAATCCCTTCGAACAGGTCAATTCCGTAAATCGCTCCTTTATTTTTACTGTATTTTACAATAGTTTGCAATACCTTTTCCGCCAGAGTGTCATTTTCTTCTTAAATTTAAGCTAAAAAATCAAAAACTCATTTTCGCTATCATCTCTAACTCTTTATTACCTAAGGACTTTTACTCTTCCGCCAGTCTTTTTAAACAAGTATCTTTTCTAATATGAATAACATACTGATAGTACAGCGGAATTAGCTTAACTATATACATATTGAAAATATCAATAGACATATTGGCGATACTTATAGAACTCATCTCTGAAAACTTATTTAGTTGTCAAACATCCCGGCAATTATCTATATTATGTCATAATCTTCAGCGTCAACCTTAGGTTCTGATGGTCCATATTTCATCTGCTTTTGCCAATCAGATTCACAAATATCAAAGTAGATCACGGAATCCTTTTCAGGATGTATAATCATAGCCAGTTTGTTCCGCAGCTCCTGTATAGTCGATAAATCAGCCACAGCTTCAAAAACTGATTTTTGCACACGTACACCATAATCTTCCATTGTCTTGGCAACTTTTGCTAACCTTTGCTCATCAGCAATATCGTAAATTATCACCCATTTTCTCATATAATCTCAAAAGGTTCTAAATTTATAACCTCACCCACCCCATCTATTTCAGCTTTCTTACAACATTTTTCACAAAGCGGATAAATAAAAAGGTAGTCCTCTTTCAGATTTATTACCTCAATGATGCCTTTTTTCAGTTTATGCATCTGTTCTTGCGTCATTTCACACTGAAAAAACGATTTTTGTATTCTGATACCGTAATTTTCTAACATTTTCGCCGTTTGTCTTAATCTTTTCGGATCTGCAATATCATAGCAAAACATATAGATCATTTTATCACCAGAGGTTTATACTCTCTTTCCTCACCATTAATTACTCTTTTAAAATGCTTTACCTGTTCAAAAATAATGTCTTTATATGCAAGCTTTTTACCTGACGGTTCATAAAAAATCTCATCCTGCAACTTCTTTTCAAAATGTGTCAAAACTTTCCGAAGTCCAGTTTTATTTAAGAGCACACCGATCTTCCCTTTGTCAAAAACGTCAACATCACTTTTTTCTTCTTCATACAAAGGATACTCTGCACTATCGCCCCTGAATTCCTGATTAGTGAAGTCTGCCTCTTCGAGAATGCCCCGATTAAACAAGGAAATTGTCAGCGTATCGCAAATAATTGTCCTATATTCTTCCATCAAATCAAAGACCAACGTTTTTTTGCCGTAATCCAATGTATGAAAATAGCCCACATAAGGATCCAATCCATGTATTTGTAAGGCAGCATCCACACGGAATAGAATCATCGTATATAAAAAGCTTAGCACCGCATTAACATTATCTCTGGGTGGATGCATACTCCTTCCGTTAAAAACAGGCCAGTCAGGAATTATCCCATATTTGAATGCTGAAAAAAAGTATCTCGCCCCTGTGCCTTCATACCCTCTTAATGATTCAAGCTTCTCAGCTTCACTAACAGAGTCCAATAGTTTTTTCATTGATTGCACATTTGTTTTTATAACTTCCTTAAATCTTTTGCGGCCAATCCTCTGCAAAAAAGTCATCTGATTCTTAAGCTTCGCTTCCACAATATTCTTTGAAAAAGATAACCTGAAATCATAATCATCGAGGAGGTCATATTGTTTCTTACGTAAAAAAACATTCTTACTTTCCTGGAAAGCTATTTTGCCATTAAAACGGCCATTTGTACCCAAAAAAACAGTATCTATATTATGCTTCATCAAAAGTCTCAGTGCTGGGCTTGTAATTTCTATCTGCCCTAAAATTACAAGCTGATCCGTCTTATATGGAAATATTTTTTTCAATAAATCTGACTCACGCCTTAGCTCCAATACGTCACCTTTTTTCACAAGCTTCCCGAAATCTGAAACCAAATATATCGTAGCCATAGATCACCTTTATAACACGCATATTTGTTTGCTATATATTTTCTTACCGGCGTCATTACTTGTCATGTTAAATAGTGCTTCGCCCATTATCATATTAGAACTATCCAGCCCATGGGATAAATACTATTAATTTTTTTATTTATATCATCATTGGTTTTCAAAGATTTTTGACAAAAATACCAGGTTGTGGTGGGGTGTTTTGCAATTTTGGTTACGCTACGTCCATTCTCATTGTATCTTATAGCAATTTTCCTGTCTTTTATCGTTACACCTTCAGCACCTGAATGATGCCCTACCTTCATTATTGCAAACCTGTTTTTTTCTAAATTGTCCAAAATTTTCTGTTGGTTAGCTACTCTGATAAACTGATGCTTGGGAGCTTTTTCTTTAAATTTATTGTAATCTTCAAAAAACATGTCCCTGTAATGCTCATTTAGCAGTTTGAATATTCTGATTTTATTTTCTGTAAAATACCTGAGTTTTTCTAAGTAACGATTATCAGACTCTAATATTTTATGAATATTCAGTTCTCCGCTAAACAGCTTAAAGGGCTCCAATACTTCAGTAGCTACTTTCAGCCCTGCACTGCTGCTGAAATCAAAACTTTTCTTCTTAAAATTATAAAAATACCCCAACCATATTTTTGGGGATTTGATAGATTTGAAGTCTGTAAACTTTATTATTTTAAAAGGATCACTTGCCCCTTTGAACCCTAATCTTGACTCGAAATCGTCAGGGACACTGTTTCCATACACATCTTCAGCCAATTTATTAAGTAGGGCTGTTCTGAAGGCTCCTTTTATAGAAGATCCTGCAAGCAAAGGCTCATTACCTGACCGATAAAGGGTGTTAATCTGAAGCTGGTTTATAGCTCTATTTCTTGGGTCATTACTGGCAAGGGCACCTATTTTTTTACTGTATTCTTCTATAAAAAAAGATTTTGAAATATCGTATGATTCTAAAACAATATCTTTCATTGCTTCCGAATCAAAATTATCCCTAATAAACTTCTGTGTTTCGAGTATTGTTGATTCTGAGGGATTTTTGAGCAAATACAGCAACTTAGCTTTTTGGGAATTATCCAGCCTGGAAATAAAGCGATATGTGTCAAAATAATATATAACATTATTTTTTATAACGTAAGTAAAGGGATCCTTATATTCTCCACTTCCAATGCAAACAGGGGTAAGCAAGAACGCTTTTAAGGCTATAGATGTGGCTATTTTGTTCATAAAAGCACCTCGGATGTGTCTATAGTCAGAGGGATAGCCAAAGAATATCCCTGATGGACAGTCTCGATATGTGCCGACAATTTGTCCAGCCCCTTACCTACATAACAATTCTCAAAATAGCATGACTCTGGATTTATAATTAACGATCCCTGCTTTGCCATAACTACCGGATTTTTAAAAGGAGTGCCGGATGTGGCATATAAAGCACCATGTTTGCCAAACCTTGTAAATGGCTCATAAAAAATCCGCTGGGCTTTCATACCTTCAAGAACCGTCGGTCCAAGAGTGTAAAGTGCATTTGGATTATCACATTTAGTAATATTTACCTCTTCCACTTTTTCGAGATGAAACTGTCCTTTACCTGTGGATGCATCTTTACCAAAACCGTATTTACCCATAAGCTCAAGAGCATCCACCACATCTTGGCAAGTAATATCTTGTACACCGAAATAAAAGGAAAAAGATATATCATCAGCAAAAATGTGTTCTTTTACTGTATAAGGAGAAAATGCGTTTTCCCCTGTAGTCCCCGTCATTCTGTTTATTGTGCAATGTATTGCTTCATTGGATTTGACTTTATCTTGTTTTTCAGCATTTTCAAACAAATCATGAAACCAAATTTTATCCTGGCTCAGCAAATAGTTAATGTCTATTAAATTGTACTCTTTTTTTAATTTCATATTGAGCATGTGTTGTAATTTCTCTTGTTTGGAACTATTTTTTATCGGTAATGGTAGTCTTGGAAGATTCCCTTTATTATCTACTAAAAAATCGGAAACTACTAAAAAAGGCGCAAAAAGATAGTTTTCAAGCAACTTGTCTACATTCTTCCCTTGAAACCGCATCATCCATATTA
>JASMTO010000132.1:0-3315 GCA_041694215.1 bacterium | reverse complement strand
CAGCATAGCTTAAGAACTTAACTGTCGAATAACTGTCTGTCAACCCTTTCCCACCTGACTCCACAAGTACGCGTACTTTTTGACCAAAGTGTTTTTTTGCATAGGAAAATTTCAGATCTTCGCTCACACCTCTTAACAATTTTGCTCTTTCCTTTCTTATTTTTGGAGGCACAACATCTTTCATTTCAGCAGCCTTTGTCCCTTTTCTTTCAGAATATGGGAAAACATGCATATAACCAAAATTCATACGATAAAGATTATTTACAATATGTTCAAAGTCTTTTTTTGTTTCCGATGGGAAACCGACTATTACATCAGTTCCTATATTTATATCCCCCAGCCTGTAGCGTATTTTTTTAATAGTTTGGCTAAATTCGCTAACAGTATAATTTCTGTTCATCAGTGATAAAATTTTGTCTGTTGCAGACTGTATGGGTATGTGAAGATGGCGGCATATTTTATCTGGGTAGTTTTCGAAAAGATCAATGAGCTTATCATCTACTTCATGCATCTCAATGGATGATAGTCTGATGCGAAAGTCTCCCGGCAGATTTGCCAGCTCTTCAATCAGCTCAAAAAGTTTGACACCAATATCTTTTCCGTAATTGCCTATATGGATTCCCACAAGGACAACTTCTTTATAACCTTCTCTCAGCTTATCTACAAATTCATTTTTAATACTCTGAACACTCCTGCTTTTTAGTCCCCCTCTGGCATAAGGGATTATACAGTAAGAACAGTAAGCGTCGCATCCGTCCTGTATCTTTATAAAAGCTCTGGTTTTACCTAAAAGCCGGGTAGTATTTTCGCCATTTACCAATGTACCTTTTGCATGTTTCCCGCTATCTTCAGTACTGATATATCGTAAAAGGTTTTCCTTTTGTTCGTTCGGCACTATTATGTCTGAGCCTTTAAGATGTTTTTCAATTTCGGACAGACATCCGGTGGTAACAATGGTAATATTTGGATAATTTTTCTTTATTTTACGAACGAAACTGTGATATTTTTTGGCCGCACTATCAGTAACAGTGCAGGAGTTAATAATCACCATATCTGCATCGGTTAAGTCATCAGATATACTATATCCGGCGCTTAATGCCTTATTTTTCAAGTAGTCCATTTCCACTTGATTAACTTTACATCCAAATGTGTAGAAAAATATCCTTTTTCCTGAATTAGTATATTGAACTTTTGCATTCATAGACTATCTTAATAATTATCCCCTGTAGGTTCCACATAAAGTATTGGAAAGAGCGCCTCTCATCAGGCGCTTTTTTCTTGCTAAGAAAGATATATGTTCTTCAACTGAAAGTGAAGTATTTTTTAATGAAATTTTTACATTTATAGTATAATGTTTCTATATGAATAAATATCAGGTTGGTTTACTTTTTCTTTTTTTGATACTAATTATTATTTTTACAATTGTTTTTCTTATTAAAAGATACAATATAGATTTGTTTTCAAATAAATATTTAGGAACTTCAGCAAAAGAGGAAACCAACCTTTTAAAAAAACATACTTTTGAAAGAACATCTGCAGGAAGTGTGCATTATGTTACCATAAGGGATTTAGTGGTAAGTGCCAGTACACCCGGTAAAGATAGTTATTTCAAAATAGATTTAACTATTGTTGCGGCAGACTCTCATACGGCTGACATATTATTCAATAGGAAAGATTCTACAGTAGCTATAATAAGGAATGTGATAACATCTTTCTCAGTCTCCGATGTGAAATCAGCTAAAGGGAAAGAACATTTAAAAAACAAAATCAAAAACGAGCTTGCACGTAATTATGCCAGCGTAAACATTAAAGATGTTTATTTTGAAAATTTTGTCTATAATTGATTTTTATGAACAATATTGCAGAATTAAAATCCACTTACTGGGAAAAATGGGAAACAATCAAAGCTACTCATCATAACTGTTCAAGCTCCTTCCAACTATTAACACAGTTAACCGATCTCGCGGATGAAACAGTTGTCCACGTTGCTAAGCTTTCTGGATTTAGTGAAGATAACCTTACTATTATTGCCCTTGGTGGCTATGCCAGAAAGGAAATGGCTCCTTATTCTGACATAGATTTGTTAATATTACATAAATATGATTTAAATAAAGCCGAGGAATCTTTTTTAAAAAGATTTAGCACAACAATGTGGGATATGGGGCTGCAACCAGGTATACAGCTAAAGGCTTTGGGAGAAATACAACAGTCTGCTTTTGAAGATGAAATAGTAAAGACCTCATTTATGGATAACAGATTTCTAATGGGTAACAAAAAACTTTTTGATGAATTCAGGCAAATACTGAATTCAAAAGTTATCGGAAGAGGGAAAAAAGAATTTCTTATACTTAAAATTTCTGAAGTTCGCAGACGATCATGGAAATTCAGGGACTCTATATATAGGCTGGAACCAAACATAAAGGAGGGTCCTGGTGGCATAAGGGATTTAAATACAATTTACTGGATTACAAAAACACTTTTTGGTACTGCAGATATAGACAATCTTGTAAGGCAAAATATCATTACTAAAAAAGATTACTTAGCCCTTAAATCCGGGGCTGAGTTTATGTTTAGAATCAGATGCGAACTGCAGTATTTCCACAGCAGGAAATATGATGTCCTCAATCTTGAAGCACAGCAGGAAATTGCCACAAGGCTTGGCTATACTTCTTCATCAGAGGTTATGGCTGTAGAGAAATTTTTAAAGGATTACTATATTGCCGCAAGAAATATATCGGAAATAACAGAAACAGTGATGGAAGCTACTATAGTAAAAATTGCTGACAATCGTCAAAATGGTGTAAACAGTGCCGTTTCACTCGGGTATGGTTTTTACAAATACAATCGTTATTTAACTGTTTCAAATAAAGATATTTTCAAGAATGATCCTTTCAAGCTATTAAAAATTTTTTCCATTGCATCTTCAAAGGGGTTGAAGTTTTCAGATCTCACTTTACAGTTAATAAATGAAAACCTGTACTTAATTGATGAATATTTTATAAAAAAACATGGCAGATACTTTTTAAAGCTCATAAGCAACTTTCCTGACTCCTCTAAAACTGTAAAAAAACTTATCCAAACGGGCGTTTTTTTCAAGTTTATTCCCGAATTTGAACAGATTGTGTGTAAAGCTCAGTTTGACATGTACCATCACTATACTGTTGATGAACATACTATTATTGCATTACAGTTTATTGATAATCTGTCCCAAGCTCTGCCTGTGAGATATAGAAGATATCAGGAAGTGTATAGAAGTTTGAACCAACATGATCTGCTCGGTTTAGCTATTATTTTGCACGATATTGGTAAAGGCCA
>JASMTO010000131.1:0-4636 GCA_041694215.1 bacterium | reverse complement strand
TCCCTATTGCCGGTAAGCTTGTGGGAATATTTGCTGCAATGAGTGGGAGCATAACCCTGGTTATCCACACACAGGACAAAAGTAGCTCCATCAATTTTACTGATTGCCTCATCGTAAAGATGCTGCAGATCGGTTTCAAAATATGAATCATAACTTGTTTTATATTTCTGAGGGTCAGTATTAGGTATTGGTTTGTAATTTTTATCGAAGACATTAATACCTTTTTTATAAAGATCCGATATTCTTTCTTCACATTTATCCCTGTATTCAGAAAAAGTGGAAAGGATATTTTCAAGTTTACCCTGTCCCGTTTTAAATCGTGAAACAAGTTCCTGCATTTGTTCCGTTTTCTCACTGAGTTCATCAGAGGATTTTTCCGATTCCTCCATAGTGCTTACCACTTCCATACTTAACTCATTGATCGATTCCACATTACCGTGTATCTGCTCATTGGTAACAGAAATTTCTTCAATAGCAGACGCAATTTTCATGAGTTGCTCATTTGTATCTTTGAAGCCTTCAATCATTCGTTCAAAATTTTCTGATGTTGTTTCAACAACCTTACGGGTCTCCACAAAATAGGTACTTATCCCCCCTGTTTCATTTTTAGTCTCATCAACACTATTTATAATCTGCCTTACACTTTTAGTTATATCATCAGTGGCTGATTTTGTTTTTTCAGCTAATTTCCTCACTTCATCAGCAACAACAGCAAATCCTCTACCATGTTCCCCAGCTCTGGCAGCCTCAATAGCTGCATTTAGCGCGAGCAAATTTGTCTGATCCGAAACATCTGTAATTAACTGTAAAATATCCAATATTTTCTTTGAGTCGGAAGCCAGACCGTCTATAGTATTACTAAATGTTTTCATTTTCTCATCGATGGTTGCAACTTTTTGATTGATATATTTAAGTTCATCATAAGAGCTTTCAGCAGATTCAAGGTTGTGTTTGGTGGCTTCTGAGATTCCGTTGGAATTCTCTGCCACTTCCTGTATAGCTGTGGAAGCTTCATTGCTGGCATTAAAAACCTGCTTGGCAAGGGCCCCCTGCTTAGCTGCTTTATTAGAAGAATTCTTGATTATCTGCGTTACAGCAGCACTCTCATAAGCAATATATACGCCGTTTTGCCTTACAGAAGTAATTATATCCCTTAACTTTTTTATAAAAATATTATAACTTTCAGAAAGTCTTGCAAACTCATCATGTGTAATACTTGGCAAATCCTTGGACAAATCCCCTTCACCCTTTCCTATCTCGGTAAAAACCTCTATCAGTTTATTAACAGGAACAACAAACAGATATCTCATAAAGAAAGTAACAATTATCGCAATAATCGCTATTACTGCAAATATCACAATAAAATAAACCGTTGTGGAAAAAATTTCATTGTTTATTGAATTAATAACGGAAGCGTCAACATCTGAGTCAGCAAGAATAGATTTTATATTACCGGAGCATAGAAAGAAAACAACAAAATATAACAGCTGCAGAACAACAATAAAGAAAAAATTACCCACAATCTTTTTTGTGAGTGAATTGAAAAAATTCTTTTCCATAAATGTATAAATATTCTTAAAAAACAATGCATACCTCTCTTGTCTTTTTTATTATTACTACACAAAATTCGCTTCTTAGTCAATAAAATAAAATCCTGTTATGGCAAATAGGACAAAAACTAAGTTATTATCAGATAGTTATAAATTATTAGCTATCAACTATCACTGTGGATATAGATTATAAATTATAACAAACAAAAATTACTCTGTGATCTTCACATAAAAGGTACCCATAATATTTTTCGACGAACTGCCGGCCACAACAGGGAAAATTTTGCCTTTGCCATATTTTGAGTACTTATTCATAAAGGCACTATCTATAATAATATCATATCCCCTGTCATCGCCATTGTTGTATGCAATGCCTTTGGGAACCCACCCTTTAAAGTTAATTTCCGGATCATGATTAATCAATTCACTAAAAAACTTAATAAGCTCAATAGTGTCACCTTTTTTTACCTCCAAAGTATCCCCATTGATCACCGCTTTTTTCTTACCGTTTACTTTTACAATAAAAACTCGATTTTCACCTTTAACATTTCCGTCTATGATGATGTTAATCTTACCTATTTCTTCACTATCTTTGCGAAAAATTACCGACGTATTTTTATTTATCTCCACAGGGATATTTTTGTCATTCAGACCGTTAATGCCTTCAAAATCGCAGGAAAGTCCTCTGGAATAATTTGCTTCAATATGTGATACCTCAATAATACTGCCTTTGCCTACTTTTACCACAGAATTATTCATGACTACTTCAGGCTCACCATTTACATCCAGAATGACATATTTAATTTCCGGCTTTGGCAAGAAAATATTCGGCTGCTCCGGGACAATCCCCACAAGCTGCATGAAAGCATTTACTGCATAATTATGGTGAAGAATTTTCATCTCCAGAGAAGGGAGGTTTTTTGAAGTCTCCACCCCAAAGGCAGGGATACAGTGTTCACGCAGTGCATAGAAGGTGGCCGTTTTTCTCATTTCCTCAAACGGTGTATCCGGCTTTTGTGTTTTTGTATTGAAATAGTGCATGTGGTAATTCTCATTCTTTATCTTTTGATTGACTTCATTTAAAACATATTTGGCCATTCTTTCAAGGTCTATCACCTCTCCATTGTTACAAGTATATGTATCAGAATCGACAATTATTGATTGCCCAAAGCGTTCAGGACTTTTCAGCCAACTGATATGCTTAGGATAATGAAAACCCCATCCATCATGCAAATTGAGAAAAATATCCGATTCCCCCATAAGCTCCTTAATAACTTGCACCACCTTATCCATTTCATGTTGTACTTCATCTATATGAAAACGCCTGTTCATGTCCCCATCCGTACCGCGGTCAAATAAAATAATAGATTTAAAATTTGCTCGTGGTACTACAATCAGGTTCCCTTTTTCCAATTTCAACTCCGAATAAAGATCCGCAGACAAAAAGCCTCCGGGCTCGTCCCCCTGTATACCGCCCACAATAAGCATCGTTTTACCATCTTTCCTGCCATATATTTTGTAAACATTTAATTCATAGTCAGTACCTTCAAAATAAACATTATGTTCAGAAGATGGTCTTTCTGTCGCATGAACAGATAGTGTCAGAACAATTAATATCAGTATACACGTAAGTAACTTGCGCATTTATAGAGCTCTCCAACTTTCTCTAATTATGGAAAAATCGCCTGGGCAGCCTGAGAGAACAAGTGTTTTCACACCATAATCGGAGTAATTATCCCCTTTAAATCGCTGTTTAAACTGAACAGTTATCATTTTGGGCTCCACATGCTTCAGAGTAATATCGCTAACTTCAACTTCAATATTCTCATAACGTTCAAATTTTTTCTCTTTATCCTTCATCCATTCTTCATAGTCCATCCCTGAAGATTGAAATGACTGCCCATAAAAACTGCTGTACTTTGATATATCCTCTGATTGCCATGCTTCTATCCAGTTTTTTATAAATTTTTTAGTCAACTGATTTGTCATTGCCAGCGAATTGCTGGGGTAAAACTTCTCTGCAACAATTTTGTACTCTCCAAACTCTTTGGCTAAAAAAATTTTTTTTCGCCCCTCACTTATTATATTATCTGCACAGTATAACTGATTAAAATCGAACACCACTTCACTGTCATTTTCAACAAATACCTTGATATTATCAATATTTATACGCCTGTAAGGATACATTTTCATCAAACGTTTCTTTTCCATAAGATATTTATAGTAGTCCTGATTTTGCTCATTTTGAAAGTCAGTATGCAAATAACTTTGAAATTTATCAGCATCATTGTCCTGCCATGCATCAATAAAACCATGCAAAAAATTCAACCAAAATGCCCTTTCACCAAAATATCTGTCACGGTCAAAAAATTTCAGTTCCTTACTGATAACAACAGGTGTATTGATCATGTTTAGTGACGTGAGGTTTTTTATTTCACTGTTTTTCAGTGCCACACAACCCTCAGTAGTGTTATCTTCTGGATCGTTTTCATTTTTTCCATGTATCCAAATACCGTATCCGGTTTTGCCCAAAAGTTTATCATAAAAATTAGGATAATTAAGGGGGAAAGCTCCGAATCCGTATATATCAGGTAATTCTTTGCCCGGGATAAACGATGTTATATAGTAAATCCCTTCCGGTGTCTTCATATCTCCCTCAGTCGTTTTATCCCCCTGTATTTTTCCCACTAAAATATTATTAAAAGTTTTTTCTATTTTTGGGATATCATTTTCAATTTTCAACAAATGCACCATACGGGATTCTTTATCCACTCCCAATGCATAAAAACTGCTGTTGTTTTGTGAGTAAAAGTTTCCCGGTAAAATTTGCTGCTTGGAAGTACTTTCTGCTTTGGCAAAAAGTGAAAAAGAAAATAAAAACGCTATAATAAAAACTAGCCGCTTATCACTAATGGAAAACAACTTGATTCTTGCCATTTGCCTTAGCCTTATAAAGCCTTTCATCAGCGATCTGGATAACATTTTCAAAAGAGTCTCCTTCATCGGAATCTGCAACCCCCATACTAAGAGTGATATTATTTTTTACAGCTTTTTTCCGGCTATCAGCGGCAATAGCTGCTTTTGGT
>JASMTO010000130.1:0-2729 GCA_041694215.1 bacterium | reverse complement strand
TAGTCAATATGCGTTTTGCAAATCAAAAGAAGATACTCATAAAACGCTAACTTTTAAAGCTACCCTCATTTCACCCCTTGTTACAGGTATAGGTAATGTACATCCCTGTGAAGTGGGGATGACATTCGATCATAATTTGGGAATACCTTACATACCTGCTTCAAGCATAAAGGGTATTGTTAGATTTGCCCATGCAATATCTTTAGCTGACGAAGCATATGGAAAAAATATAGTTGATGAAGAAGGTTGGTTTGATGACGAGGCAGATTGGACAAAAATTCCTACAATCTTTGGGACAAGCCAAGATAATGGCAGGCGGGGCAAAGTCATTTTTTTAGATGCATATCCTGAAAAAGTACCCGATCTACATGTTGATATAATGAATCCGCATTATACACCTTATTATTCTGAATGTGAGCCTCCCGCAGATTATTATAATCCTATTCCCATCAAGTTCTTAACTGTTGCAGAGAAGACAACTTTTATATTCCGGGTTTTAGTTGATAAAAAGGCAGGCAATATAGAGCAGGAAGTATCACGTGAAATAAAAAATTCTCTTGAAAAAGAAGGTGTTGGAGCAAAAACTGCAGTAGGATACGGAAGATTTACCATTGGCAGCAATGAAGAGCCTCAATATTTAATTGATGCTTACGAGGAAAAGTTTTTAACAGAAGAGGAAAAGCTAAAAAGAGAAATAAAAACTTTTATAGACAACATCCAAAAGACTAATGACAATGGTATAATAGATTCTCTTTTTGACCAGTGGCAAAAAGACGATAAAATTAGTAATAACAAGGAAATAGCTGAAGCTTTTAAGAAAAAGGTGAAAAAGACCAAAGCGAATGGTGAACTTACAGCTCACTACGAAAGGGTTGCTGAAATTTTATATATAAACCTTGAGGAAAGTGAAAGGACAGATGAAAGTAAAAAAGAAAAAGCTGAAAAACAAATTGATAATGATATTGAAGACGAGTTAAAAAAAGCACTTAAGAAAATAAAGAAAGCAAATGGTAACAAGAAAAAAATAAGGGGAATTTTAAAAGATTATAAGAAAATCAAGGATAAAATTTTGGAGGAATGTCCGGATCTAAATGAATTATTACAAGACAAATAAAATTATTGTTTTTTTTTAACTCCTATTGACGTACAGATTAAAGATGCAAAATCGATAAATGTAGCGAATTTTGTTTACTTTTTTGGAGACTTGCAAAATATTTGGTCGAATATAACGCCTGCTGGTAATTTCGGCGCCAGTATGTTTGACAACAAAGCGTAATCTTCATATTTTTTTGGAAGAAAATATATCTGCAAGTGATGTAAAGTATTGTTGTTTGGAAACTAAATATGATTCATCGATAATAGAACAAAAGCCATGTCAAACCTACCTAGAAAACTTGTGGAAAACTAATGTAAGTGTGGGAGGTTTGACAAATTCCGCTTGTAATCCTCTGATAAATAAGCTACAAAAAAGGGGAGAGTCAGAGATGACATCCTTCCCGGGAGGGACTGCGACAGTTTGTCATCTCTGCCTCCTTTTCAAATTATGTCAGAGATGACATCCTTCCCTGGAGGGACTGCGACACTTCTTCTGGGACTATGCGGGTTGATGTGAAAGTCAGAGATGACATCCTTCCCGGGAGGGACTGCGACATAGCCATTTTTTCCTCCTGTTTTTTATTTTGTCAGAGATGACATCCTTCCCGGGAGGGACTGCGACATTTTTTCCCGCATTAGCGGATTGAGATCAAGCGTCAGAGATGACATCCTTCCCGGGAGGGATTGCGACAGATCTGGCACTGTCGTGCCAGCGTTCTACGTTCAACGTTCCACGTTTTGAGTGTCCATATAGATTTCAAAGATTATTTGTTTTTAGCTTTTTTTGTATTTTGCGTGATGCGTGAGACGTGATACGTTGAGGGTTCTGAACATAGCATTGCTAAAAACAGAGCGAAATTTTTGACCTATGCAAAAAATTCTATGTGAATTGCTTATCTATTTATATAGGCATTGAAGCAGGATATATTGAAAAGGAAATTGGCCAAAATTGGATACAAGAACAAAAGAATCTTCAAAAATGATTTATGGGTAATGAAATATGTTAAAACAACTTAAAACCAAGAGTAAAACTTGAACCTTGCTCTTCTGCCCTTTTAACTGTGAAAACATGCTCAACTTCATCCACCATCTCAACCTTCTCACCTCTCTCAACCTCATCAACCTTCTCAACCTTTTTTTCTTGACACTCTAAAACAAAAACTATAAAAAATGTACGACTGAATAACCACGAATACACAACGATACACCACAAATAACCATGAATAACAACAAATATACTATAAAGAACCACGAATAACTCCCTCAATTATCTCAACCTCTTCAACTTTATCAACCATTTTCAACCCTCTCAACCTGTTTTTCCCTATTTCCCTTGCAAATCCTTCATTTTCCGTGTATTTATGGCTCATGAAAGACAAACACGACCAGTTTTTTAAACACGTGTTTAAGGACCCTGAGAATACCAGGTCTTTTATAAAAGACTACCTGCCAGCAAAAGTAAGCAAAGAGTTGGATTTATCCTCTGTGCATGTACATGATCCTGGCTCAAATAGCGAAGAAGAAACGGAGTACATCAGCGATATAGTAGTATCCTGCAAAACCAAAAATGGCAAGCCTGCAGAGCTATATTTTTTGTTCGAGCACAAGTCATACAAAGACAAACACATTTATCT
>JASMTO010000129.1:0-5247 GCA_041694215.1 bacterium | reverse complement strand
AGAAGCAGCTAATAATTTTTAGTGTTATCTCAAAATTCTCAAAATGAATGTTTTGCAATAAACTTGTAATTACGATAAAGTAGGAGAAAATAATGAAGTTTACGGAAACGTTTTTTTTGGACGTTACGCTGGAAGCCGATTTTGCAATAAAAAATCTAACTGATGATATTTCATTTTTTGTGAAAGACTGTGGGCTGAAAGAGGGGATTCTGAATGTTTTTGCAGTAGGCTCCACATCATCAGTGACTTCAACTGAGTACGAACCCGGTACTCTAAAAGATCTGAGAGATTTGTTTGAAAGGCTGGCTCCTGCTGGACAAAACTATGAACATCACAAAACGTGGAATGACGGAAACGGCCATAGTCATTTGCAGGCTTCAGTTTTAGGCCCCTCTGTCACTTTGCCTGTGAAAAATGGTAATCTTCTTACAGGTACATGGCAGCAGATTATATTGATAAATCATGATATTAAAAAACGAACCAGACAGGTTGTTTTGACTGCTATTGGGGAGTTTTATTAATTTGTAGTTGAAATATTTGAAGGTTATATTATAAATAGCAATCATCGGGATGTAGCGCAGTTTGGTAGCGCGCTGGTTTCGGGTACCAGAAGTCGTGGGTTCAAATCCCGCCATCCCGATTAGTCTTATCAATAAGTTATCTGTTTATGCTTAATAGCCCCTGTGTTGTCATGTATTGCTTCTTCAGACACATATAGTTCTACGGGTTCATTTATTTATTCCTTTACTTCTTTGCGGGATTGCTATAACATATCTTACTACTTAACTTAAATAACATCAAATAGTTATATCATTTTTCATGGATAAAATAAGTTCGGGGTATTTATGGACATTGATGAGCTGGTAAAAATTCACGATAGAAGTCAATTTGAAATTAAACTGGGTTATTTGATTGATCATAATAAGAAAAAAACCGATTATGGAATAAATCTTTATTTTTTTCTTCCAAGAAATCTCGGGGTTAATAAATATAATTATTCAAACGATCAGTTTTTTGAGGATATGTATAGTTATGTTCGGTTGATTACGCCTAAAAGTGATCTGCTAAATCTTGCAGACAGGGCGGATAGACTCCTGCGCTTTATTGAGGAAAGAAAAGATAATATTGATAAACATGCAAATTATATCAATTATGAATTAAAAATCATTATTTGCTCATTTAGAGCTTATCTCAGGGATTACTCCAAAGCTGTCAAAAAAAAGCCCGACGCCACATTTAATTTATCAAATCTGATAATTGAAATTGAGCATTTTCGGAGCATAATTAAAGAGTTTCACGGTTTAGTCAATTTAACAAACGTGACAAAACTCAGAGACTTATTTTTGTTTTCAGATGAGTATAGCAGTCTTGTGACTGTTATGTATCTCTTTAGAATTTACGAACATATTAACAAGCATGACGCTGAATCAGAATATTTGCAAAAGGCAATAATAGCTGAGGTGGAATACAGAAAACACCATGGCATGTCTTATGCTTCCGAAGATGATGCTGGTAACGAAGAACTATTGTACAAATATTCTGTATTTAAGAAATATTTTTACAATATACTTTTTTTGTTTCAAAAACGTAGGGAAGATGCTGTGGAATTCAGGCATTTTATGTATGCAATTGCTGCTGGCATTGCCATGATTTTTGCTACATCTGTAGCTTTTATCTCTCAAAAAAAATACGGAAATTTTACGTTTCCTTTCTTTGTTGCACTCGTTGTTAGTTATATGTTTAAGGATCGAATAAAAGATGTTTTTAGACAGGTTTTTGAAAACAAATTTATTTTTAAAAGAGTTTATGATTATAAAAATAAAATATATGATCCGGAACGGTTCCAACTTTACGGCTTTTATAAAGAACGAGCTAGATTTATAAAAAAGCCACAGTTGCCTGAAAATGTAGTGTCAACAAGGCTTCAGGGATCAATTGGCAGTTTATCTACGTGGTATGTGGGTGAGGAAGTACTGAAATATGAAAAGAAAATAAAACTTAACAACAGAAAAATCCTGGACTCATTCATTGACAGAATAGAAGGGTTGAATGATATTATCCGTTTTAATATAAACAATTTTACAAAAAAAATGGATGATCCTGATACTCTAGTTTACATGATAAATGATGGTGTCAAAAAAGTAAGAGCAACAAAGGTATATCATGTTAATATTGTAATAGAGTTTATGTCGAATGATGAACGTAGTTTATATAAAATTCGCCTGATACTAACAAAAGACGGTATAAAAAGGATAGAGATTCCGAAACATGATATTGCGCTAACAAATGCTTAATTGATATTGTTTTTTATGTTTTACATTTCGGAATAAAATAAGATGAGGTGTGCAAATTGCACTGATAAATATTTGTATTGCAAAAAAAGGGTGAGGTCAGTAAAATTCTTATTTACATAAACAAATTTTAATGTTATTGGATTTAAACTGGTTCATTTGCTGAATGTTTCTTGGATTTTTAAAAGTATTGCAATCATATGTATAGTGTTAATTTTCATATAACATATAAAATGAGTTGACAAATAAAAAAACATTTGATAATTTTCGCATGTTCTGTGTACAGTATACAATAATGTTTTCAGCGGGGTGTAGTAAATGATTAGTATTGATAGTACGTTATTGATTCAGATGCTGAATTTTCTTATTATCTTTTTCATTGGCAAAAAAATGATAATTGACCCTGTTTTAAGTACAGTGGAAAAACGTGACGAAAAAATAGAATCCCTCAACAAGCAAGCTGCTAAGTTAAGATCAGAGGTTGAAAAATATAAAAATGAGTACGAGGAAAAGTTTGAACAAGTGAGATTGGAGGCAGCCAATTACCATAAACAGGTTAAAGACGAGGCTATTCAGGAAGCAGAAAAAATGTATGCCAGGGTCAAAGCTGAAATGGATGATAAGCTTGAGAATGCGAAAAAGGAAATTGAACAGCAGAAAGAAAGGGCAAAAGTAGCGCTGAAATCTGATGCTGATGATATGTCTGAGGAAATAGTAAACAAAATTATTGGTAAAGTGGCATAAGGGGGCAGCTGAGATGAGTAGGTTGGTTTATTTTATTAATATATTGCTTTTACCTTCAATCTTGATGGCAGCAGAAGGGGATGGTAGCCATGGTCCCGATTTCATGGGGCTGGTATGGAGAATCATTGTTTTTGTTGTGTTTGTGGCCATTCTTTACAAATTTTTAAAAGAGCCGCTCATCAATTTTCTGGATGATAGAACAAATCAGATAGAAGAATCGATTGAAATGGCCGAAAAAGCAAAAGAGAATGCCGAAGTAGAGCTTACAAATTATAAACTCAAACTTCAGCAGATGGAAAAAGAACTTGAAACGATGAAACTCCGGGCAAAAAAGCAGGCAGATTTGGAGAGGGAAAGTATTTTGGAAGATGCAAAGAATAATATTGCCAAATTGAGAAAATCCACAGAGGATATGATCCAATCTGATCTCGACAGAGCAAAAGCCGAGCTCAGGCAAGAAGCTGCAAAACTTTCGTTAGAACTGGCTGAGCAAAAGATTCAAAAACGCCTTACTGGTGATATGCAAAAAAGACTGGCTAAAAAATATATTGCTAAAATGGGAGTGACAAATTGATAGGGACTGTTATATCAAAACGTTATGCTAATGCTTTATATGAGATAGCCTCAGAGAAGAAAATGGTCAGTGATGTGTTAGATGGATTGCGTCGTTTGGTGGATTTTTATTGTTATAATACTGAATTTAGGGAGTTGATAAAAAATCCGCTGATTCCCAAAGAAAGCAAAAACGCTGTTTTTAGTGAATTGAACAAGAAAGGCGTTGTTTCAGATCTTTTGCTTTCTTTTATGAAGCTTTTGGTGGAGAAAAACCGTCTTGAAGAGCTGGAAAATATTGCAGAAAGCTTCTCGGATGCTTACAGGGAAAGCCGGGGCGAGGCAGTAGCTGATGTTAAGTCGGTAATTGATATGGATGAAACGCTCAAAGGTGAGTTGATTAGTAAGCTCAATGAAATAACTGGCAAAAAAGTATCAGTGCAAATGGAAAAAGATACATCGTTACTTGGTGGGTTCCTGGTGAAAATTAAGAGCACCCAATACGATGCTAGCATTAAAGGTCAACTTGAAAAACTAAGAGCAGAAATGACAAGTTAGATAATAACATATAAGGAGTTAGGTTATATGCAGATCAGGGCAGAAGAGATAAGCAAGATTATTAAAGATCAAATTGAAAACTTTGAACAGAAAGTTCAGGTGGAAGAGATTGGTACGGTTCTCAGTGCTGGCGACGGTATTGCAAAAGTATATGGCTTGGATAATGCTATGGCTGGAGAGCTCATTGAATTCCCTAGGGGTGTTTACGGCATTGTTTTTAATCTGGAAGAAGATAATGTCGGTATTGTTATTATGGGTGATTATGAGCATATAAAGGAAGGTGACACAGTAAAAAGAACAGGGAAAATCGCGTCTGTGCCTGTTGGTGAAGCCTTGGTTGGCAGGGTTGTGAATCCACTTGGTCAGCCTATTGATGGAAAAGGTAAGATTGAAACAGATGAGTTTGATGATATCGAGAAAATTGCTCCTGGAATAGTTAAAAGGCAGCCGGTAAAAGAACCTCTCCAAACGGGAATTAAAGCTATTGACTCAATGATCCCGATAGGTCGTGGTCAGAGAGAGCTCATTATCGGTGACAGGCAAACCGGTAAAACCGCAATTGTTGTTGACACAATTTTAAATCAAAAAGGGCAAAATGTTATATGTGTGTATGTGGCTATTGGACAGAAAAGATCAACTGTGGCAAGAATTGTTGACACACTAGAGAAACATGGTGCAATGGAGTATACTATTGTTGTTTCAGCAAGTGCTAGTGAACCTGCTCCCCTGCAGTACATTGCACCTTTTGCCGGATGCACAATGGGAGAATATTTCAGAGATAGGGGCAAGCACGCACTCCTTATTTATGATGACTTGTCTAAGCAGGCAACTGCTTATAGGCAGCTGTCATTGCTGCTCAGAAGACCTCCAGGCCGGGAAGCGTTTCCTGGTGATGTCTTTTATCTGCATTCCAGGCTTTTGGAAAGAGCTGCAAAATTCAGTGATGAATACGGTGGTGGCTCTTTAACTGCATTGCCTATTATTGAGACACAAGCTGGAGATGTTTCTGCATATATACCTACAAATGTTATTTCCATTACTGATGGTCAGATATATCTTGAAACGGATCTTTTTAATTCCGGTATCAGACCTGCTGTAAATG
>JASMTO010000128.1:0-4853 GCA_041694215.1 bacterium | reverse complement strand
GCTTTCAGATCCTCACTCACTTCAAAGTTATCTATAAAATGCACAGGTAAATTCCACTCACTCTTACCATGATAAAATACCACAGGAATAACCACCCGATATTCTCTTTTTCTTCGATAATCCGTTGACCAGGCTTCATATAAGTACCTTAGTAGTTGCAAATAAATGTGTTTGTCTTTGTACGACTTGTGCTCGAATAAAAAATACAGGTCTGCAGGCTTGCCATTTCTCGTCTTACAGGATACTACTATATCACTGATGTACTCCGTTTCTTCTTCGCTGTTGGATCCCGGATCATGTACATGCACAGAGGATAAATCCAACTCTTTGCTTACTTTTGCTGGCAGGTAGTCTTTTATAAAAGATCGGGTATTCTCAGGATCCTTAAACACATGTTTAAAGAACTGATCATGTTTGTCTTTCATATGCTATAAATACTCGGAAAAAGCTATGTTTGCAAGAAAAAAGGTTTTGCCGCTATTTTAAGATACTGTTCAGCCGCTGGATTGAAAAAACGTGCTATAGGTGTCCTTTTGGTAAAATTAAAAAAACCGCCTGACGGCGGCTTTTCTAATAGTATTTGTACTTATCCTGCAATTTTCTGACAAGTTTCTGTTGCTTACGTTTAGCTTTAAGAATTTTCTTTCTTCTAACTTCAGTAGGCTTCTCGTAATATGTGTGTTTTTTAATCTCACGTACTAAGCCTTCTCTTTCAATTTTCTTCTTCAGAAGTCTTAAAGCAAAATCAACATTCTCTCCATCAACTTTCACTACTGCATTTACAGCCAAGCTAATCACCCCATTTCTTTTTTATTTGTTAAAACAATATCAAACACATCATCTATTGTCCTGACAAACTTTGTACGTAGAATTTTTTTAACATCAGAAGGAATATCTGTCAAGTCTTTCCTGTTTTCCTCAGGTAAAATAACTGTTTTGATACCTGCCCTGTGAGCTGCTAACACTTTCTCTTTAATGCCTCCAACCGGCAACACTTTTCCTCTCAAATTTATTTCACCAGTCATTGCAATTTTACAATTTACCTGCATTTCTGAAAGTGCAGATATAATAGCTGTTGCCATAGTGATCCCGGCTGATGGTCCATCTTTTGGGACGGCACCTTCCGGTACATGAATATGAATATCAAAATCTCTAAATTTATAAGCAGGAACCTGAAATTTCCTTGCTCTGCTTTTTACCACAGACAAAGCCGTTCTGGCAGACTCCTGCATCACGTCTCCAATATGTCCTGTAATCTGAAGTTTTCCATTTCCCTCGTATATAGCCACTTCGGTCTGCAGTATGTCACCTCCGTAAGGTGTCCATGCTAATCCTGTAGCCACACCTGTTTCTTCAGATTCTTCCACTTGCTCAAGTCTGTACCGCTTTACTCCAAGATACTTTTCCAAATTGTTCCTGGTAATCTTTACCTGCGAAATGTTGTCTTCAGTAACAAGACGTTTTGCTGATTTTCTGATCAAAGAAGCAAGCTCTCTTTCCATATTTCTAACGCCAGCTTCCTTTGTATAATACCTGATTACATCCACTATAGCATTATCTGCAATAAGAACCTTTTCAGGAGGGATATTATGTTCCTCAAGCTGTTTGGGAAATAAATATTTTTTAGCAATATTCAATTTTTCCTTTTCTGTATATCCGGGAATTCTGATTATCTCCATTCTATCCATTAACGCATGCGGGATGGATTCAACAGTGTTAGCAGTCGTAATAAAAAATACTTTGGAAAGATCAAAATCCACTTCCAGATAATGGTCAGAGAAAGCATTATTCTGTTCAGGATCCAAAGCTTCTAGAAGTGCAGACGAGGGATCACCTCTGAAATCCATACCCAGCTTGTCTATTTCATCCAACAAAAAAACGGGATTCATACTTCCTGCCCTTCTCAGCGACTGTATAATCTTACCCGGCAAAGCACCGATATACGTGCGTCTGTGCCCTCGTATCTCTGCTTCATCCCGCACGCCTCCGAGACTGATTCGGACAAATTTCCTGTTCATAGATTCAGCTATTGATTTAGCCAATGACGTTTTTCCGACCCCTGGAGGTCCCACAAAACACAATATCGGTCCCTTAATGCGCTCTGAAAATTTCTTAACAGCTAAGAATTCCAATATCCTTTCCTTTGGCTTTTCTAGACCATAGTGATCCCTCTCAAGAATATCTTCCGCCTTTCTCAAATCCAAAATATCTTCTGTAAATTCACCCCACGGCAAATTTACTAACCAGTCAAGATAATTTCTAACAACAGTTGTCTCTGCACTCATGGGAGGCATTATTTTTAATTTTTTCAGTTCTTTTTCAGCTTTATCTTTAACATGCTGAGGCATATTCTTTTCATCAATTTTATTCTGAATCTCCTCAATATCCGCCTTTACATCCTCATCACGGCCAAGTTCTTTATTTATAGCCTTTATCTGCTCATTTAAATAATACTCCCTCTGGGTCTTGGTCATCTGGGATTTTACCCGCTGCTTTATACGTGCATCTATCTTTTTTATTTCTGTATCCGTTTCAATAACCTCAATAATCTTTTCCACCCTGTCGGAAAGTCTTTGCTTTTCCAAAATCTCTTGCTGATCATTTACTCTACTTCCCAAATTTGACGCAATCATGTAAGAAAGATTATTCAAATCTTCTATCTTAACAATCGAATCAAAAAGCTCCTTAGGGAAATTGTTTTCCACAGCGGCATACTCCCTAAAATGCTTTAACAGCGATTCCTTCAAATACTTGTGAAACTTTTCATTCTCATTTACATCCACCAAAGGTTCAACATCAGCATAGATGCAATCGTCATCTTCATGCAAATCGAGAATTTTAGCCCTATAATTACCTTCAACCAACATTTTTATACTTCCATCAGGAAGTTTCAGTACCTGAAGTATATCTGCCACTACTCCAATACTGTGTAAATCATCCTTAGTAGGATCGCTGATGGATGGGTCTTTTTGTAAAACAAGAAAAATCTTTTTATCCGTGTCACCTGCAATATTCAACGCATTTATCGACTTCTTTCTTCCCACAAATATTGGGGTTACCATGGTGGGGAATACCACAATATCCCTTAACGGAATCATTGTAAATTGTTCTATCATATTAGGCATTGCATCTCCTGATTTTCATTAATTAAAAGCTTGGCAAATCTCAGCACCCCGTAACACCGTATTAACTTTTGACAGAAGAGTATGTGGGGGGTACCTATACAAAACGTTCAAACTAAGAATTAAAAATATAGAAAAAAAGGCGCAAGAAGCGCCCTACTTCACACAACCAGACTTTCAATATTTAAGCAGATTCTTTTTTTTCCTCATAAATAATTACCGGCTCAGCTTTATGTTCCACAGTATCAGAATTTATTATACATTCTTTTATATTTTTCATTGAAGGAACCTTATACATCAAATCCATCATAGTCTCTTCAAGTATTCCCCTTAATCCTCTAGCTCCTGTCTTTCTGTTTATAGCCTTATGAGCTATTCCACGTAATGCATCATCTGTAAATGTCAGTTTCACATCATCAAATCTAAATATTTCTTCATACTGCTTGACAAGAGAGTTTTTAGGTTCTGTGAGTATAGAAACCAGAGCATCTTCATCTAGATCATCAAGCACAGCTGTTACCGGTACACGCCCAACAAACTCAGGAATGAGCCCATATTTGATAAGATCTTCAGGTTGAAGAAGCTTGAGGATATCAGCCCTTTCATAATTATTTACATTTTTGCTGTCCGATTTGAAACCAACAGCTTTTTTACCTATACGCTCTTTGATAATACCATCCAGATGTTCAAATGCTCCACCACATATAAAAAGAATGTTTGATGTGTCAACCTGAATATAATCCTGATTAGGATGTTTTCTCCCTCCCTGGGGAGGAATATTTGCAACAGTGCCTTCGATAATCTTCAAAAGAGCCTGCTGAACACCTTCACCACTGACATCCCTTGTAATGGAAGGACTATCTGTTTTTCTGGTAATTTTATCTATTTCATCGATGAAAATAATCCCTTTTTCAGCTTTATCAACTTCAAAATCAGCTGCCTGAAGCAATTTCAAAACAACATTCTCCACATCTTCACCAACATATCCTGCTTCCGTCAATGTCGTAGCATCAGCAATTGCAAAAGGAACATTGAGTATACGGGCAAGCGTCCTTGCAAGCAATGTTTTACCTGTACCCGTAGATCCTAATAACAGAATATTTGATTTCTCCAGCTCTACATTAGAAGTTTGACCGTACACAATTCTTTTGAAGTGATTATAAACAGCGACGCTGAGAATTTTTTTGGCACTCTCTTGTCCAACAACGTAATCATCAAGTTTTTCTTTTATTTCCTTAGGACTTAAAAGCTTAATATCTCCAACTTGTTCCTTTTCGGTAAAATCTTCCTCTAAAATATCATTGCATAATTCGATGCACTCATCACAAATATATACATCAGTTGGCCCGGCAATAAGTTTCTTAACCTCTTCCTGATGTTTACCACAAAAAGAGCAAAAAAGCTCCTCTTGGGATCCATCCCTTTTAGCCATCAATACACCCCTTAAATTATATCATTTATTCGCAATTTATAAAAATATGGTAAATGCTGATTTTATCAAGATCTTTTTGAAATTATCTCATCGATAAGGCCATATTCAAGAGATTCCTGACTACTCATAAAAAAATCTCTGTCACTGTCAGCCTCAATTTGTTCCACTGATTTACCCGTTTTCTCTGACAAAATTTCATTTATTTTAGCTTTCATCCTTAAAATCTCTTTAGCATGAATCTCTATATCTTTCGTCTGCCCTTGAAATCCACCCAACGGTTGATGAATCATAATTCGGGC
>JASMTO010000127.1:0-3692 GCA_041694215.1 bacterium | reverse complement strand
TCGAGCCTGAAGAAGACACTGTTACAGAGCTGGATTCAGTGATAACAGCGGTGTTAACTGCTGACTATAAGCTTTATAAAAATGTTGGGCTTATAGGCCAGTATGCATATGTAGCTCCTGAATATGATGATAACACTCCTGATGATCCTGCCAATGCATTTTACGGTAAGCTTTACGTAAACTTCTAAGCACAGCTTAGATAATAACAACCCCAAAACCGAGCACCTTTAGGTGCTCGGTTTTTTTATACATTTTCCCTTGCAAACCCTCCATTTTCCGTGTATTTATAGGATATAAAGGCAAACATAATCAATTGTTTATGCATGTCTTTAAGGATCCTGAGAAAACCAGAACTGTTTTAGAGGAGTAGAAGAGTGGATGATTAGTAATGACAGAAAAAATATGATTTTTGGATTTTGTAAGTCCGGAAATTAGCAAGAAATCTCTGCCAAAAATTGAAAAAATTTTGCTACATTTTAATCCGCTACTCTTCCACTACTCCACTTTTCCACTCATCAATGATGAGGGAGATGACATAATGCAGTTGCAGATTTGATAAGAGATGAAGGCATTCAAATAGGCGAGCAAAGAGGTGAGCAGAGGGGCAAGCTTAAGGGCGAAATTAAAAAGCTTCAAGAAACTCTAATCAAGCAAGTACATCTCAAATATGGCATAACCAATGCGGAGAAAGACTTTATAAAGTCTGTTACCGATTTTAGAGAAACTGGATAAAGCTACCGAAGCTATTTTGTCTGAGGATAATAAAGAAAAACTGCTTGATTTACTAAAGTGATAAATAATGTAGTACTAAAAGAAGGGGAAACGGTCACAAAAGAAGAACTCAATGATTTTCTTTTAGAAAAGTTTGCAAAATGGTGGTTACCTGATGACTACATTTTTATTGATGAGATACCCCGGACATCTGCTGGTAAATTTTTAAAGAGACAGCTCAGGGATAATATAGATAAATACCTGAAAAACAAAGAGAAAAATAATAACTAATGACAAAAATATTTTTAAGAGACGGCTCTGTTGTTCAACTAAGAAAGATAAATGATGATGAAAAAGATAGAGAACGTCTAAAAAAGCTTTTTAATAACGCATCGGAGGAAAGCCTATACCACAGGTTTTTTATTCCCATAAAAGAAGTCACAGATGACTTAATTGATAGTATGGTGCTAACTGATGAAAAAAAAGGGCTTTCCCTCCTTTGCGAAATTAATAATCAAACTATTGCAATCGGCACTTACGCTCAAACTGATGATGAAAAAACAGCAGAAGTCAGCTTTTTTGTGGACGATACGTTCCAAGGCCTTGGTATTGGTAGCATTTTACTAACCCAATTAGCTTACATTGCCTGGGTGAATGGATTTAGCCGTTTTGTAGCTTATGTGATACCAGAAAACAAAAAAATGGTTGATGTGTTTAAAAATAGTGGTTTTGAGGTAAGCCAAAAGTGGGATAGTGGTGAATTATATCTAACACTCCCACTTTATGAGACTGAACGGGTTAATTCGGTAAAAGAGATGAGGGAAAAGTATGCAACAGCGGCATCATTAATACCTTTCTTTAGACCATCTGAAATTTTAGTGCAAGAAGATACAAATGATAAGTATCCAAGCGTATATAAAAACATAATAAATAGCGGATACAATGGACAAATAGTTAGAGATGTAGCGGAGCTGAATAATTATAATAAATTAGACTTAGCAATATTTAATATGCCTACAGAAAAAGCATTACATACAATAAAATCATTAACGATCAAGGTGAAATGTCTCCTGATAATGGGTTTTTATCACGATGTAGATTTAAATACCTATAAAAATATTGATAGCCAGTTAATCGATGTTGTTAGAGATTCAGAAAACAGGGTCATAGGTCCGTATAGCTTAGGAATAATAAATAACACAGCCAAGTATAAGCTAAACGCTTCTTTCCTTGAGAATAATCTACACTCGGGCTCTCTTTCAGTTGCCACCCACTCAGGGGCACTTGGTCTGTGCATTGTAAAGCACTTTGGCACAATTGGAATAGGAATAAAAAATTATGTCAGCTTTGGTAACAAGATTGATGTTTCAGGTAATGATTTGCTTCAATTTTGGGAAGATGATATGGATACAGAAGTCATCATCCTCTACCTTGAATCCTTTGGTAATCCAGAAAAATTTTTTCACATATCAAGGCGGGTCTCCAGAATAAAACCTGTCATAGTTGTAAAAAGCGCTAAAAATCCATTAAGTGCCACAATATCACAGCAGAAAAAAGCAAAATTAGCTTTAGACGACTACACAGTTAATAATCTTTTTAAACAAGCAGGCATTATAAGGGTGGGTTCAATCGAAGAGCTATTTGATACCGTCAAGGTTTTCTACTCTAACAAAATTCCAGAAAAAGATAATATCGCAATAGTCTCTAATGCGCCGGAGGCATCTATAGTTTTGGCAGACGCTTTAAATGAAAGAGGTTTAGTTAATATAAAAGAATCGATATTGCTAAATCTAAATGAAGAAACTGAAGAATATTTGAATAAAGTAAACAAACTATTAAGCAAAAAAGATATCGATATCATTATTTTAATACATACACCTTTATTTAAAGATAATAGTAAAGCGCTAATTGATTCATTAAAAAATAAGTTATCAGATGTCAGCAATGAAAAACTGATTATGCTATGTATATTTAATACTAAAAATATCCCTGAACTCATTAGCATTAATAATACAACCAAAAAAATACCTGTATTTTCATCCCCTGAGAAAATAGCGAAAGCGCTGGGGCATGTAAATTACTATGGAAATTATATCAAAAAGCCAAAAGGGAATGTCCCTGATATCGAAGGATTTAACCCAAAAGATATCAGAGAATACTTAAGTAATATCCTTCAGCGTAAATCAGATGGTTCTGAAATATTAGCCTTAAATGATGAAGAATTAAAAAAATTTATGTTATTAATGGATTTATTCAACTTGGAAGATAATCAAGGCAATGCATTAGCATATATAAATATATTCCTGCTAAGGGATCCTTATTTCGGGCCTTTGATAGGGGTGGAGAGAACATGGATTGATGAACATTTTGAAAGTTTAGATAAATTTACCCATAGAGATAAGAATATGTCCCTTATTAGGCTGACCCCTTTAACAAATGTTGAAGCAGAGGATATAATTACTATGCTTTTAAAAGGGTATGAATTGGATAAAAGCCTTAAGGATAAACTAAAAATAGCCCTATTAAAATTTGCAAGGCTGCCAAGAGAGATCCCGGAGATTAATAAAGTCATTATAAAAAACGCACATTTATATACTAATGACATCAAAATTGAAGATATTAAGGTAAATATAGCAATACCAAAGGTTGAGATTTGATAAATGAAAGAAAATACAGGGTTTTTATATCATCCATTTTTTTTAAGACATAATACAGGTAGCAACCACCCGGAGCACCATAGTAGACTAAAATATCTTTATCGTCATATTGAGAACTCCTATCTTGTTAAAAAAGAATACGTAACGTTAATAAAAGCCGAACCGAAGAAAAATTTTGATACTATCCTACTGACACATTCAAAGCACTATTTGGATCTTCTTAATTTTTATTGTAATAAAAATAATAAGTATTTCCAGCATCAAGACAATGCAATATGCAAAAAAACCTATGATGTAGCATTATTCCACGCTTACTCTTCTATC
>JASMTO010000126.1:0-7220 GCA_041694215.1 bacterium | reverse complement strand
GTATCCTTTTCTTGGATCACTTGTAGCACTCATAGCTCCAAAAAGTACAAGCTTTTTATCTTGAGGAAGATTCCAAAGTTCTCTTGCTTTTTGCTTATCAAAAGGTCTAAATTTGTCTGTATCTGTAGGATTTGGCAGATTTACTACTTTCTTATTTCCTAAAAGACTGCTTTCTTTTGCTGAGTTTTGTAGCCATTTGCTCAAACCAACAATTGTCATATTATCTATTTTAGCAAAAGTTTTTGCCTTTCTTTCCCACACTTTATGGCTCAAATCTTTTTCTTTTTTACTCCCAAGAACTTTGCAGTATCCGCATTTCTCCGCATACCTTCCGCACTCTTCATCATAGTGGCATCCCCCTGTAAAAGCCCACATATCATGTAACGACCAAACAATAGGTGCTTTTATTTTTGCAATATCTTCTATTCTCATCATTCCCCCACATATCCAGTGTAGGTGAACAATATCTGGGTTTATCTCGTTTATCTTATCAACTATATCGCTAAATGGCAGCCATGAAGGACTAAAAAGTGTTTTGCTCTTATTTTTATACAGGCGTGTTGGTATAGAGTCCAAAGTTGGTCTAACTTTGCCGAAACCTTTTTGTGTCTTTGTGGAAGGACCAGTGACTGTATAATCATCACTTGCTTTTTTCTGTACCAACATCTGACTTTCAACCCCACATCTTAGCAAAGCCTGATGCAATCTATACGCAGCCCTAGCCGCCCCGCCTCGAATATCGGAAGTATTGACAATGAGAATTTTCATTTTACAACCATTCTTTTAATGGGTCTTAAAATAGGTTTCAAAGTCTCTATAACTGGAAAAGTTATTTTTGAAAGCCTTTCATAAAATCTTATCTTTTTCCAATTTAATTCTTTTTCTTCTACTTTCTTAAAAATAGTTGCATGACTATCCTTTAGCGCACCTATAACTTCAAGCCCCATCATTTTTGCAAGTTGATTAAAGGTATATCTAAAATGAAATACTTGTGGCAAATGACACTTAATGACTGGCTGAAAATTATTTGCTATAACCAAATAGCCACTGAGCTTAACACTTTTAATCATTTCCGCAAAATTAACCAAAAGATCTGGTACATGTTCAAGAACATCGGTTGCAACCAAACAATCATAATCATCGCCTAATTTATCAATAATACGAATATTTTCAAATTCTGATGCTCTTTTTAGTCCAAAATCACTCGGATAGGGTTCATAAATATTCATCTCAATGTTTTTGTCCTTTTCTGCTATCAATCTAGCCAGTGTCCCAAAACCACCTCCATAATCTACAACATTTTTAAAATTATTTTGAATCATCCAATCAGTTATAGCATGTCGATGTCCCATAGAAACATTATGTTGTTCTATAAAAAGACCATTTAAAAGCCAAACTGGATGAGAGTAAAATTTCCCTATTTTTTCCCAATCAAGATTTTTGTTATCACACCCATAATCATCCCAAATCAAATCCATCAGATACCACATCTGCTCAAGATCGTCTAAGCCTTTCTTTTCTCTTTTGAGAAGGTTTTCTATCTCTTCTTTTTCTGTTTTTGTTAGGTTTTTGTCTGTCAAGTTTATGTGCATTTTATCAGCCCTTTTATTTTAGTTACAACTCTTTTAAAAGCATTTGATTTATTCTTATTATGAATGAGCTTAAATCTTTCTATTGCAATATTATTTTCTTCAATCTTTATATCAAGGTCCACATTATTGTTCAAAGATAAGTTACTACTAAGTGTACAACTTTCCTCACAATGAATACCACTCCCATCATGCCCTATATTTTTCACAAAAGTTTGAGATGGATTCAAACATAAACCATTTCGTTTAAAAATAGTTGCATACCAGAATATCGCCCAGGTATTTATTTTCTCCTCTTTGTTTGCAACAACCTGGCCCCAAAAGTTTTCAGCACCATCAAGATTAAATCTTTTAATATCTTCTTTGCTAAACTCTTGTACTAATTTATCAACATTTTTTTCAAAATACTGCCATCTGTCAGCCCATGTTGCCCACCCCCAGCAGTTCATTGTTCTCCAAAAGAAAACGTCATCTAATCCTTCATTATTTATAGGATAATTCCAGCCGCTTATATGCCAAACTTTTTTTTCATCTTTGTAATATTCCAAAGCCTCATTCATAAATTTCAAAAAATAAGGGCTTGTCACTAAATCGTCTTCTAGAACTATTACTCTACCGTATTCGTTAACAATCTTGGTTACTCCATCAATGATATTATCAGCAAGTCCCCAGTTTTTTTCTCGCTCTATTATGGTAACTTTTTTAAAGCCATCTATTGTTTTTATATACTCTCTTACTTCATCTACTTTTTGCTCTGCCATTTCATTTTTTGCTGCATCGCTGTAGATAAATAACTCGCTTTCACTTGCCAGCTCATTATTTAGTAATGCTTCAACTGTTTGTTTTGTATGATCTGGTCGATTGTAAACAAAAAGCACTATTGGAGCCAAAATTGATGTTGAATTTTTAATGTTTAATTTTGAATTATTATTTGTCATAATTTAGTCATCTCTAAGTTTTTTTCCAACAGGTTATTTTAACAGATACTGACCTCATGGAAAATAAATAATGCAAATGTTTTAAAAATCATCCTTTTTTAAAATAGCTACTATATTTTGAAAAGCGTATATCTCACAAGTTATGGGAGAATAATTTTTAATTGGTAGCAAAGAGCCCCCTGGCAATATACGGTAGAATTCATAATCATCTAATAAATCCCAGAAATCTTTAAAGCTCACTTTGCTAACGATATTCATTTCATTAAACTCCATGTGTATTGCTTTAATTTTTTTGTTTTTAAGATGTTCTATGCATCCTTTTAATACTTTAAACTCATTACCCTCAGTATCTATTTTTAATAAATCTATACTATTTATTTTTTCTTTTAAAAGAAAATCATCAAGTTTGATTATTTCAACAAAATGAGAAATTGGATTGCCTTTATGTAGATCTTTTATCACGTCTTTATAGAGTGAAGCATGGGAAGAGCCATCTTTATTATCATAATCATATAGCTCTATATGTTCCTCTGAATCTCCAACTCCATAATTATATGCTTTAAAATTTTTGGATTGAATATTTGCAATCAACTTTTTAAAGGTTAAAGGATGTGGTTCAAAGGCAAAAATTGACGCGTTTTTATTAGATTCTAAAACATTTAGAGAATAATTACCGATATTTGCACCAACATCTAAAATAACTGGTTTGTTTTTATCTTGTAAATATTTTTGTAACCAAAATTTTTCTCCAATCAAATAGTCACTTTTACAATTTAAAATACCAAGACCTCGTAAACTCAATTGGAATAAAAATTTGTTGAACTTGTTAAATATTTTTTTTGCAAATAAAAATCCATATATTTTATAAATAGTTGAAAGCATTTTATCTCCTTTTATCAAATATGTTTACCAGTAAAATTGTTTTGGTTTTTATATAGAACATTTCCCTGGTCTTTTTATTAAAAAAATCAAAAACATATGCTGCTATGATTTGACTTATTAGAGTTGAAATTGCTGCTCCTGAAATACCATATTTTTTAATAAAATAAATATTTAAAATAACATTAAATACCATACCACTAAAAGTTCTCCAAAAAGCTAATTTTTGTAGATTTTCCGATAGCAACCATTTGCCACTTGCAACACCTAATGACATAAACACTCCAGCCCAGATGTGGATTTTAAGTACATTTGCAGCTTGACTATATTCAGGACCAAACAATATAGCCACAATCCATTCTGATAAAAATGTCATAGGCAAAGCTATTGCAATTGCAAGCCATATTAAAAAAGTATATAAATTTTGGAGTCTATCATAATAAAGTTCCTCGCTTTGTTTTTTAGCATTAACAATGGCAGGGAACAATGAGTTTGATATCATCATAGGTATAAAATACCAAACTTGACTTATGCGTACTGCTGCGGCATACTGCCCTACAGCTTCATTGTTCAGCATCTCCTTTATCATTACCTGATCTATACGCATATAAACCATAACAACTAACCCTGATAAAATCAATGGCCATGAGTCTTTTAGTAAAGCTAATGAAGTAGCTTTGCTAAATTTTAAATTTTGAACCCCGTTAAATATCAGCTTCGCTGATTGCCTACGGCATTTAACAGGGTAAATTTTTAATTTTGAATGAGTATTTGTTATTGGTGGATTAGTATATTTGTTATTGGTGGATTTGTCGATTGGTGATGCTGTTTTTATATAAAAATAAATAAAAAATATTGCTTTTGTCATCTGCTCTATAATCACAGCGCCGGCAAACCATATCAGAGGCAAGCCGAGAAGAATAAAACTTATTCTTGCGATTGACGAAGCCAGTAATCCAAAAGTACCGGTTATTCCTGAAAATTTTGCTTTAACCTGGGATTGAAAGTAAAAGTCAAATACTTCAAAGCTCATGAACAGCTGACCAAAGGCTATGATCATGACAATGATTTTTTCATAGGTGGTTGCCGAAGTAAGCTGCAATGCACCAAAAACAGCCAGCATTAAAACGATGGCACCGCATAATCTTAAAACTAATGAAGTGCCGAGTATCTCGTCCCGTTCCTCAGGCTCTCTGACAATGTTCCTGACAATGATTCCATCAAGTCCCAGCTTGCCAAAAGCTCCGAAAAGCCCTACAAAGCTCATGGCAAAATTCAGTATCCCGAAGTTTTCCGGACCTAAATACCGCGCCACCCAGACACCGACAAAAAGCCCCAAGAACATCCGCAAAACTTTGTCCAGCATCAGCCAGCCGGTGTTGAAAAAATACTTTTTGAAGCCGCTGTGAGACGTTAAACGTGAAAGTGAACGTGGGAGTGAGCGTATCATTTGACTCCTGTGTATTTAGTTATTTGTGGTGTATTTGTGGTGTATTCGTTGTGTATTCGTGGTTATTCAGTCGTATATTTAAAGTTTTCTTTTTATCGTGTCAAGAAAAAAAGGTTGAGGGGGTTGATGAGGTTGAGACAGTTGAGAGGGTTGATAAAACTTAGCATGTTTGTGACCTTCTCAATGAGTTTATCATATAAGCAATTTTACTGGCATCGGATCTTAAATCCTGCAAATCATTTTCTAATATATAGCCAATATCTTTCGCTATTTCAAGCTGACAAAGAACTTCCATTAGTGAGCTGTAGGCAATTTGTGAAAAATGTGCCTGATCTTTTTTGGATTTCCTCGATGAACCCTCGGCTAAATTTGATGCAACAGAGACTGCAGCCCTTCTTAGTTGAGAAACCAGACCAAACTTTTCTTCATTTGGAAAATTTTCGGTGTTTTTATAAATTTTTGTTGCAAAAGCTTTGGACAGCTTCCACACCTCTAATTTTTCAAAGGGAAAAACATGATCAACTTTTTCAACCTCCTCAACCTTTACTTTTGCCTTTACCTATAGCTCCCAGATCTTTGTGCGTTCTCAATCGCTCCACCTCTTACGTCTTACTTTTCGCATCTCATCTTACCGTCTCGTTATTTCAGCTTTGTCTATATTTAGCATGTCACAGACTCTGTAAAAAATATCAGCAGCAAAATCATAAAATCTTCTGGCATCGTCCAAACTTGGTTTCCCATCCGGCAGTAAGCCAAAGTCTACAGGATATCTGGAATCGATATAAAGCTTGTCAAGTTTGTTTATCTCGACAAGATTATTAACAGTTAAAAAACCGGAAACCATTTTATAAAGTCTGTTTAAAGAATGTATTTTTGGGACATTATCGAATTTCGATTCTATAAGAGCCTTAAAAGATTTCTCAATAGATTGCTGAGCGTGAAATGCAACCATGTGAGTAAGAAAATCATTTCCCAAAATCTCTTCTATTAATACTAAATCGCTATAAGAAGATCTAAGCCAGTCTTTTGCTATGTTCTCTTTCATACAGTAATTGCCCTTTTTGTAAAATTTCCCTTGAAAATGAGCTGTTCACAACCTTAAATTTTTCATGCATTTTTCTTGTGTGAGTAATTAAATCTGTAGGGTATTCTTGAAGAAAGTCCTGGATATAGTTTGCAATTTTTAAATATACTTCCATTTTTTCATTATAATTTTTAGGCATAAAGTCATCATTTGTTACAACATAAAGATCGATGTCGCTGTCTTCGTCAGGATTGCCGTAAGCGTAACTGCCGAACAATATGATTTTGTCAGGATTTAGCGGTTTTAAACGCTCAACAATCTCTTCTTTTAACTTTTCGATATCAATGTCTTTTTTCATATCTTAATAATACAGGTTTTCTGAATAAAATTCAAGGACGTCTCAGCGCTAAGTATTAAGAGCTAAGTGCTAAGTTGCCAGGGGCAAGGGGAGAGCAGGTTGAGAGGGTTGAAGAAGTTTAGCATGTTGTTTTTGATCCTTGTTATTCGTGGTAATTCATTGTTGTTTATGGTTACTCATAGTATATTTAGAGTTTTCATTTTATTCCGTATGTAATTTTTTACTTAGTTTCTAAAGCTTTTCATACAATTCCGGCAAATCTTCACAGACAACAGCCCAAATTATAGACTCATCAACACCGAAATATTCGTGTATTATCTTGTTTCTCAATCCTACAGTCTGTTTCCATGGGATATGCTCAGAATTATTTTTTATATCTGCAGAGATTTTATTAGAAGCTTCTCCGATAATTTCCAAATTGCGGATAACCGCGTCCACTGTTTTCCTGTCATTTTTGAAAGCCAGAAAATCGTAGTTTTTAGTATAGGAAAAAATATTTTCTATTGAAAATATAATGTCATTTAATAAAACCTTAGTATTTCTCTTAGACATTAACTATATCCTCTTGGACATCTTCCCATAACTCAGGATTATGCTGAAGCATTGGTGGAGTCAAAACATCCACATTATGATTAAGGATTCGTTCCAAATACTCACATAAATCGACGAAAGCAAATCCTAATGGCTTTTCCAGCTCTAACAACAAATCTATATCACTATTTTCTGATTTATTTCCTCTTGCATAGCTACCAAAAAGCCCTATCTTTTGGACACCATATTTATCATACAATTCCTTTTTATGCTCACGTAAATATTGAAGGATCTGGTCTTTAGTCAGTTCATTTTTTGTATCAGGCATCTCAGAACTCCTTTGCTATTTAGATTATTAATAATTATAGTAATAGCAACAGATGATTGCAAGGCAAAACGTGAGACGGGGGACGTAAGATGTGAAGTGCATGTGGGAGTGAGCGTATCATTT
>JASMTO010000125.1:0-11407 GCA_041694215.1 bacterium | reverse complement strand
ATTCAATAAGTTTTGATATTTCCTGCCGTAAAAGCTCAGCCACCCTTCTATCTCTATAAGTTTCTTTATGCATCAAAAAATCTCCTGTGTTATATGCATTACAACCACGTCGTGAAATGTTTCCACAAAACTAATGATAGATTGTATTTGTGAATCGAGAAAAGATCTTTCATCACTTAATGTAACCACTGCCAATGTGGATCTATTCCATATATCTTTATCACCCACTTCAGCCACTGCAACGTTAAACTTATTTTTAAGCCTGGTTTTAAGACTATTAAGTACCCGTCGTTTCTCTTTCAAAGAAAAAGCATTATCTATATCGAGGTCAAAAACAACAGAACCAATCATCATTGCTCGTTATCCTGACCTTCTTCCCTCTTAACATCTTCAATTGTCCTTTTCTCTTCAGCATATTCATATATTTCAAGAATATCACCTTCTTTAATGTCATTAAATTTTGCCATACTTATACCACACTCATATCCTGAGGTTACTTCCTTTGCATCATTCTGGAATCGTTTCAGAGAATCAATAACCCCATCATAAATGACAACATTATCTCTAATAACTCTGGCATAAGCGTTTCGCATCACTTTTCCCTCAAGGACATAAGAACCAGCAATTTTACCTGCTTTTGGCACTGAAAACACCTGTCTAACTTCAACACGCCCTATCACGCGCTCTTTAGTCTCCGGAGTCAGCATACCTTCTATAGCTTTTTCAACACTCTCAATAGCTTCATAAATTACAGAGTATAGATTTATCTCTACATTCTCCCTGTCAGCAACACTTTTAGCTTTGGTATCCGGCCTGACGTTAAAACCTATAACAATAGCATTGGATGCCGATGCCAGCAAGATATCCGATTCGTTGATTCCTCCCACACCATCGTGAATTATATTCAGCTTAACCTCAGGGTTGGATAGTTTTAAAAGCGAAGATTTGAGTGCCTCCAAAGAGCCCTGGACATCTGCTTTGACAACCAAGTTAAGTTCAGTAATCTGCCCCTGCTTTATCTTATCGAAAAGATCGTTAAGACTGACTTTGGATTGATTTGCCATCTCTTTTTCTTTTATTCTTTCATATCTCATTGAAGCCACCTGTTTGGCTGTTTTGTCATCATTGACAACGATGAAAGAATCTCCTGATTCAGGGATATCGCTAAATCCCATAATTTCAACAGGAATAGATGGTCCTGCTTCCTTTATGGATTTACCTGCATAATTAAACATTGCCCTTACCTTTCCACTCTGGGCACCAACAACAAAAGCATCCCCAATTTTTAATGTCCCTTTTTTAACAAGCACGGTCGCAACAGGACCTTTCTGTTTATCAAGTTTGGATTCGATGACGATGCCCTCAGCGGGTCTGTCGGGATCAGCTTTCAGTTCCAGCATCTCCGATTCCAGAAGAACCCTTTCAAGCAGATCATCTATACCAATTCTACTTTTTGCAGAAATCTCTTCAAACTGATAATCACCGCCCCATTCTTCCGGAATGATATTATATTCAGCCAGTTGAGTTTTAACCTTTTCAACATTAGCATTGGGCTTATCTATCTTGTTTATTGCGACAACCATCCTTACACCAGCTGCTTTTGCATGATCTATTGCTTCTTTTGTCTGAGGCATAACTCCATCATCAGCAGCTACTATTAAAATCACAATATCTGTGACATTAGCCCCTCTTGCTCTTAGCCCAGAGAACGCTTCATGCCCAGGAGTATCAAGAAATACGATTTTCCCTCTGCCAAGATCCACTTCGTAAGCACCGATATGTTGAGTAATGCCTCCAGCCTCACTATCAGCAACTTTTGTCTCTCTGATTGCATCCAAAAGTGAAGTTTTTCCATGATCAACATGCCCCATAACAGTCACTATCGGCGGGCGAGGGCGCATCTTTTCAGGGTTATCTTCACGCTTAGGCAATAAATCATCCTCTTTAACCGTTTTAACTTCGACTTCCACATCGTATTCCGCGCCCAAAAGCTGGGCAGTTTCAGCATCAATATGCTGGTTGACAGCAGCCATTACACCCATCATCATGAGCTTTTTCACCAATTCAGTAGCTTTTATACCTATCATTCCAGCAAATTCACTAACGGTAACAGATTCACCAATTTGAACTTTTGATGGTTTTGAAGGAGTACTAGGTTTTTTATCTTCTTGCCTTTTCTGCCTGTGGGAAGTTCTTTTCTTCCCCTTCTTCTTTGAAGCAGTATTTTCCCTTTCTTCTTTCCCTTTATCCTCTTTTTCCTCAACGGGAGGTTGATCCTCCTGTGCTAATTCTTTCTCAATCGGAGGGACATCACCACTTTCAATCTCCTCTTCAAGCTCTAATTCTTCGATACCTTCCCATATATCCTTTTGGATATTCTTTTCCTTCTTTATTCCTTTTTTACTTTTAGCTTTTTTACTTTCTTTTTCTGCTAGCAAATCATCTTCTTCTTTCTTTTTACGCCTTGATATATTTTCTTCACTGTAATAATCGGGAGCTAAACCTACATCCGGCTGAATTGTATCTTTAGGCATAACATTTTCATCAACCTTTTTCTTTTCAGAAATGACTTCTTTTCTGTCATTATGCTTAGGTTGCTCTTTGCTTGCATTTTGTTTATCAGTTACTTTGTCAGACTGAAAATCTTTTTGTTTCTCAGGCTTAGATTCAGCTGTTACTTCAGAGACGTTTTCTGTGCTTTTCACTACACTTTCTTTTTTTCTGTCATTCCTTTCTACACTTTCCCTATGCCTTTGCTCGTCGACTTTCTTCAGGCTTTCTTCCAACTCTTTCTTTTTCTTCAGCAAATCCTCTTTTGTAATTTTGCTTTTTCTCTGAGGCTCACCATCATCTTTAACGACCACTTCCTTAGGTCTAGGATGCCTTTTATGCCTTTCCAAAGCCTTTTTAAGCATTTGCTGTCTCTTATCAACACTCAGAAGCTTCGGATCAACCCCAAGCACTTTAACAGCATCTTCAGTTATTTCACCAGATTTATCATTAATATCAAAACCGGATTCTTGTAATTTCAGTATCACATCGTCAACAGTCATTCCCGACTTTTTTGCCACATCCACAAGCTTAAACTTATTCATAAAAAAACACCTCTTAGACCATCCACTTATTTATCTTATACAACTTATCAGCCATTTCTTTTATTTTATCTGCTAATTTTTTATCATAAACAAAATAGCATGCCCTGTATTTACCATCAAGATTGTCGGACAATTCATCTTTATTACTGAAAAAAATGTACTCTATATTGTATCTATTGCATATTCTTACAATGTTTTTTTCAGTATCCTTACCAACATCGTCACTCAATATACACAACTGAGAATTTTTGACACCATTTTTATTGTTTACAGAAGCACTGCTTTCAATCTTTTTAGCACCAAGCCCCTGCCTCAGTAAAGTAAATAGGTATTTTTTATATACCTGCTGCATCAACCCAAGAACATAGTTAGTATCCAACTTTTTAATATCAAAACCAAACACTTTTGAAAACTTGTTTTGTCCCGTAGCCACATTTATACAAGCGTTATCAAAACATAAATAAACACCCCTACCAGGGATTCTTTGCTTAAAGTCAAAAGCAATTTCACCAGTGGATATTGCAACAAACCTGAGCAAATCATATCTATTTTTACTTTTTCCGCATCCTAAACATACCCTTTCCTGCAAAGCCGCTATTCCTCCGTATCTTCTGCTTGTTCATCAGCAGTTTCATCCAATTCTTCAAGCTTAGTAGTCAAATAATCTATTGTTTCGTTAATTATTTCTATAGCCTGAGCCTCGTCAATATTTAACGTAACGGTAATTTCATCTACAGATGAAGTGGAAAGTTTTTCCACATCATCTATTCCAGCTTTAATAAGTTTTGAAATCATAGAATCATCAAGTATTTCTATATTTTCGAGATTATACAGTTCATAAAATTCTTTGAATTCCTGTTCCTGTTCTTGCATACGTTCTTTGCGTATCACATTGTATTCACTTTCCTTAAGAACATCAAGACGCCATCCGGTAAGCATTGCTGCTAACCTTACGTTCTGACCTCTTTTTCCAATAGCTAGTGAAAGCTGGTCATCAGGTACCACAACCTCTATAGTTTCCTCATCCTCAAAAATGTTAGTGAGCAAAACCTGTGAAGGAGAAATTGCATTGCAAACATATTTAACCGGATCCGGAGACCACTCGATAACATCAATTTTTTCACCGCGGAGTTCATTGCTTATGGCATTAATCCTAACTCCTTTCAGCCCGATGCAGGCACCAACAGGGTCTATGTTACTGTTCAGAGTATATACCGAGACCTTCGCCCTATCCCCCGGCTCTCTGGCACAACCCTTCACTTCGATAATACCTTCAAACACCTCCGGAATTTCCACCTCAAAAAGTTTCTTTAAAAAGTCTGGATGTGTTCTGGAAAGGATCAGTTGTGGCCATCCACGAAAAACACGAATTTCCAATAAAAGAGCTCTTATATAATCACCTCTGTTGTAAAAATCGCCGGGTATCTTTTCTCTTTTAGGAAGCAAAGCCTCTGTTTTACCTATACTAACAACAATATTATCCTTTTCGGTTTTAAGTACAGTCCCGGTAACAATTTCGCCAATTTTATTCTGAAAATCATCATAGATAATATTTTTTTCAACCTCACGCAATTTCTCCATAAGCTTCTGTTTGGCAACCAATGCAGCCTGTCTTCCAAGTTCTTCCAGTGTAACAGGTATATATATAATATCGCCTAGCTTTGGATTATCTTTAAAAGCTGCAGCATCATTTATATGAATGTCATGCCACTTGCTATCAACAGCCTCCACTACTTCTTTAGGAATAAAGATTTCAATATCTCCTTTATCAAGGTCAACATTTACTTTTGGTTCACCGTACTTCCCTATCTTTTTGGTAGCCGCTGCAATGATAGATTCAGTCAATGCCTGCTTCAAACCTTCTCTGTTCAGCCCTTTTTCTCTACCAAGTTCGTCAGCTATCTTGGTAAGCTCTCTACTCATCTTTCCTCCTAAAACTCCACTTCTAAATTAGCTTTTTTCACGTTATCATAATTTATCTGAAAATATTTTTTTTCATTTTTGGAAAAAACCGTAATTACATTATTCTCCACATTATTAATATAACCTTTTACTGTCTTTGTACCAGGATCATTTGCATTCCGATAAACAACCTTGCAGTATCTCCCACGAAATCTTATGAAATCTTCAATATTTCTCAAAGGTCTGTCCAATCCGGGAGTTGATACCTCCAAACTATAATTTTCATATTCAACAACATCATTTTCATCCAGCCACTTTGAGATAATACTGCTGACTTTACTGCAGTCTTCCAATCCAGCATTATCGCCGTCAATCGTGACTCTAAGAGTTAATCCATTTTTTTCCCTTCTAAAAGTTACATCAAAAAGCTCAAGACCCATCGTAGGCAACAATTCTATTGCATACAGCCGAACTTTATCCTCAATAATCTTGTGAGCTTTATTCATACGTGACCAGCCTAAGTAAACAAAAAAATGAGTGGGAAGACCCACTCAACTGAGGATTTATCACAACTAAGATAATAGTGCAAGACCTTTTTTATCCTGGCATCTCCCAAAAATCACATAAAAATGACATCACTTAAGTGCCCTTTTTACTTAACCACCCCAACAACATCAACTACCTCCAACTACCAAACACACAACGCTTTAATATCTATATAGTTATTAGCATCGTTAATCCCGAATGCTTTGCTTCAGATAACCATTACATAATCTTGTGTGCTCGGCTGGCGCCTCCAACTACCACGCACACAAAATTCGACTTAGTTTAACTTTTATTATCCACTATTAAAATACGAGATATCGAATAACTATCGCATAAAACTGTGTGCGCGGCTGGCGCCTCAAATACCTCTAACTACCTCTACTTAACACTTAACACTTAGCACTTAACACTTATATTCTATTTCTCCATTACCAGCCACAAATACAAATCCCCGGTTTTTTCCTCAACCCACACATCATTAACAACTGCATCATTTATAATTTCTTCAGCACTATGCACCGATAACGTCGTAAGTTTGGATTTATAGTGGGAATAAACATCAGAAGAAATTTGAATTCTCTCGGTTTCTAATTCAGTATTAATCAATACATTTATCATTTTTGCAAGCTCTGCCTGTGCAAGTGTTTTAGCTAACCTTTTTTGGGCTTCAAATCCGCCTCTTACCGACGATTTCCTGGCAATCCCTACAGCCCCCAAATAACCTCCATAAGTGGAATCATAAAACCATACAGGTTTACCGTTTTTCAGAGGGTAGTCAGAATCGGGAATATTTTTGTCATCCACATTTTCAGGGCGTTCTTTCTCTGGGTATCTATTTGCAGAATCTCCTTTCGCAGCCGGCTCAGATTGATTTTTAACACCACTGCCCGGACGTGCTTTCTCTCGCAATTCCCCTTCCACTTTTTCCAGTTCTTTTTCCGTATCCGATTTGCCCCCTGTCTCTCTATCCAACTCTTCAAAAGCTTGCTGAGCCCGTTGATTTTGGACATTGTACCGATTATCTTTAATGGCTTTATTTCCAAAACAAGCGGTAATTAAAATTACTGATAAAAAAACCAAAAAATTTTTCATAAAACCTCCTTATATTTACATAATTTTAGCATGTTTTTATAGTTAATCTATACTTTTTATGATATATTGAAAAAAAGTAGGTTATTGCTTTGAAAAAAATTAAATTGCTAAAATTGTTGATTTTCATCGTTATATTAATATTATCCCTTTTGATAATACGTTACTCATCTACTCCTTTAAAAAAAACTGCACTAAGTATCGCTGATATAAAATATGAGATTAGAGAAAAACTGGGGCTTTCACCATCTGCAGATGATAACATCGTTATTGTTGAGATTGATGAAAAAAGTGTTAACCATTTAGGGCGGTGGCCATGGGACAGAAATATTATAGGCGATTTGATTGAAAAATTATCCCCAAGTTCCATTATAGCCCTGGATATAGTATTTTCTGAAAAATCCAGTGAAGAAAAGGATCGCTATCTCGCAAAAAAAATCTCACAAAGCGGAAATGTTATAGGTGGATTCTTCTTTCGTTCGCAATCTACGGAAAAAACCAAAGACTACATATTAGACTATCTCTATGATCAAGCGATATTCAGAATTACCATGGAATCCAAAACGACAAATATTAAAGAGTTTCCTTTTGCAGAACCCAACATTCCCACAATTACTGATGCTTTGCTGGCAAATGCTTTTTTTACAATTGAACCCGATCCGGACGGATTATACAGAAAATATCCTTTGGCTTACATATTTAAAGGGATGCTTATTCCATCTTTAGCCACCCAAACACTCAGATATCATCTTAACAAAGATATAGAAGTTGTTTTAAATGAAAGCGGAATAAAATCTTTTACACTAAATGGTATAGATATAAAAAATCATAATTATATAAAACTAAATTATTATAAGGATGCCAATTTTATCTCTGCCTATGATGTTTTATCAGGAAAGATACCACCGGAATTTTTTAAAAACAAAATTACGCTGGTGGGCGTTACGGAAATAGGCATTTATGACTTGCGGCCAACTCCAATAAATTCAGTAACCCCAGGGGTTCTTCTGCATCTAACGGCAATAAATAACTTAGTCAACAATGAATATCTCAAAGATATAGCAATAGTTGATATAGTTATTATCATTGGAATTTTAGCAACAGTTTTCTTGGGAAGTTTTTTAAGAAAGATCTACATCAGGGTCATTCTCTATATAAGTATTATTTTTCTCTTCTATACAATATCAAATATAATTTTTATAAAATTTCATATTTGGATAAACGACTTTTACTACCTTTTTCCTGCGGTAATTTTAAGCATTTCTTTGGAACTGCTTGCTTTTTTCATTGTGGACAGGAAATCACTGGAGATGAAAAAAGCTTTCTCTACTTATGTTTCGCCCGAAATTGTAAACATCATGATGCAGGATCCTGAAAAACTGTCATTAGGTGGAGAAGAAAGAGAAATCACCATCATGTTCACAGATATAAGAGGATTTACCACAATATCAGAACAACTATCTTCTAAAAAGGTTGTCTCCATACTAAACAGGCTAAATTCCCCTTTAACAGAGTGTATTATAGAGCATAAAGGGCTTCTTGATAAATACATCGGAGATGCCATTATGGCAATTTTCAATGCTCCGGTTGACATAGATAATCATGCAGATCTTGCCTGTGAAGCAGCTTTGGAAATGATGGAAATTCTAGAGAAAACAAATGCATCCTTTGAAAATGACAATCTGCCTAAAGTCGATATAGGCATTGGATTAAACACAGGCATTGCCACAGTGGGAAATATCGGATCCTCCCTCAGGTTTGACTATACTGCCATAGGGGACTCCGTAAATCTTGCATCAAGGCTGGAAAGTTTAAATAAACTTTACAAAACACACATAATTATTAGCGAATTTACTGCCGTAAAACTTACAAAACCATTTATACTTAAAAAGCTTGACAGGGTAAGGGTCAAAGGGAAGAAAAAACCTGTTGAGATTTACGAACTTTTGAAACCGACAAAAGAAAACGCCGATATAGCTGAACATTTCAACAAAGCTATAATGCATTATTTCAATGCTGATTTTCAGGCAGCTTTAGAAGAATTCAAATTAATACATAATATTTACAAAGATAATACTGCAAAGCTATATATTGAAAGATGCGAAGCAATGTTAAACCAACCAGTGGAGAAAAACTGGGATGGTGTATTTACTGCCCAAACAAAGTAAATTTAAAATTTATCAAAAAGCTCAAATTTATTTTTTATATCCTCTGGCATCTCAATATTTTTCACCTCATTGTTACTAATACTGACTGCGCTACCTTCCTTCATTGTAAAAGAACGGACATACTCAACAAATTCTTTCTGCAAATGTTTCTTATATTCGTCATATTCCCCTTTTTGCTGTAAAATATATGCTTCAAATTCATCAAGTTCTTTTTTGACATATCTTTTGAATTCCCCTTGAATTGCTTCCACAGAAACTTCCCCTTCATTTAAAAAGATATCAAGAGAATTGTTATCAGATACAACGGCAAACTGTGTCCCTTTAACGCCGATTGTAGCTGTTTTTGTCTTGACCATAAACCCTGAAATTTGTCCGGATTTTGTAACGTCAAAAAGAACTTTCCCCTCACCCACTTCAGTATTTCTTATACCTTTTATTATGAGAGAGGACATCTCCTCCAATATAACTTTTGAACCGTCAGTCATTTTTACAAAAGCTTCGGCTGCTCTGCGTGTTTTAACACTATCTCCCACAAAAATACAGGTATTATTATCATCTACATCAGTTCCCCTTAAATCATCTTTTTTATAAATTTTGACACTGCCTTTGAAATTAACAATATCACCAGCATACTCCTCAGCATATACAGTAGCAAAAGATGTTATTATAAAAAAAACAGCTATCAAACTAATATATCTCATCTCTAATCTCCAAACTTTTTATTTATTATAACAATATATATATTCAAAATCAAATTAAAACGCCCTAAACATCATCCCAAATATTAACATTGAGACTTTTGAATAATTAAGTTGGTGTCACCCTGAACTTGTTTCAGAATCTTATAATTTACTGATATCATTAGATGCTGAAATAAATGGTTGACTCTGTCAAATTTAGCATCATTGTTGCTGCTACAGCATGACCAAATAGGGTTATCAAAAAGTCTTACATTGAAAATATTTCTCTAACAAAAAATAGGGCGCCAAGTAAGTTTACTTGCATTTTTTTATTTTGCTTAGTAGAATATATTATACAAGATTTAAAAGATGGTTATGGAGACTTAGATGAAAAGTTATATATATTTAGCAGTGTTTTTTATTACTGTTTTTTTTACTGGCAGTGTATCATCTGATCAGTCATTCAGCGATTATGTGCAACAGCAGTTTGGGGAATTCAAGAAGTTTAAAGAAGAAAGGGACAAAGAATTTACAGAGTTTTTGAAAAACCAATGGAAAGAATTTAATGCTTTCAAAGGTATAGAGCCTGATTTGGTACCAAAACCTGATAAAATCCCACAGACAGAGCCACAACCTCCAAAAGATATACCAGACAGCCCGAAAGTGACAAAGAAAAAAATACCAGCACCAATTGCACCTGAGCCTGTTAAAAAAATAAAACCCTCAGAACCGATTGCAGAACCAAGCAAAACTGCTAAAAGTTCTGAAATCAATTTCGATTTTTTCGGTACAATAATTAATATAACTTTTGATAAGAACATTTCTGCAGTTTTCGGGACAACAGTAACTAACGACAAAATAAGTGAATATTGGAAAAAACTGAGCACTACTGATTACACACCTTTCATAAACCAGATAAAAAATATCAGAGAAAAGCTTGAGCTGCATGACTGGGGGATATATCTGCTCACAAGAGACATTAGCACAAACATTCACAAAGACAAAAATTCAGCAAAACTTTTACAATGGTTTATTCTTTCCAAACTTGATTATGACACCAAAATAGGTTTTAAAAACAATAAAATATACATCCTTTTACCTTCACAATATACCTTGTACGGTATTACCTATTTTACAATAGATGGAACACGATATTACGCTGTTGATGCTCTTTTCAACAGAAATACAGTAAAAAGCCTGAAAACATATGAGGGCAAGTATGAGGGAGCGGATAAATTCGCATTTTTCAGGGCAGAAAATCCAAAATTCGAAAATTACACTGCTGCCAAAACCGTTAGTTTTAATTACTTGGGGGAAAAATACTCTTTCAATCTGAGGTATAATCAAAATTATGTAGGATATTATAAATTCTTCCCTCAAACAGTTCTTACCGCCTATCTTGTTTCTCCGCCATCTACCGATTTTCAAACTGCAATCGTGGAATCTTTGAACAGTGCTATCCAGGAAAAAAATGAGGTTGAAGCTGTTAATATTATTTTAAGCTTCGTCCAAAAAGCTTTTGAGTATAAAACAGATACAGAGCATTTCGGTTTTGAAAAATATCTCACGCCAGAAGAAACAGTCTTTTATCCGTACTCTGACTGTGAAGACAGATCTCTACTTTTTGCCTACATTGTAAAAAATATTTTGGGATTGGATGTTATACTTCTTGACTACCCAGGTCATGTGGCAGCCGCAGTAAATTTCACAGAAGATATTAAAATCAAAGGGGATTTCGTAAATTATAAAGGAGAAAAATACTATGTTGCTGACCCCACTTATATTAATGCCAGTGTTGGAATGACAATGCCTCTGGTAAAAAATGAAAATTTTGAAGTAATTTCCCTTATTAACTAATATTTTTTATGCTATATTTAAAAAAGCTTTTAGAGCAAACAGAAACGAAATAAGGAGGTCTAAATGAAAA